>NZ_BSDR01000001.1:4152500-4452500 GCF_027925305.1 Desulforhabdus amnigena
CGCTCTTTCCCAGAGCGCCTACGATGCCGCCCTGTCGGCGCATGAAGTGGCTAAAGCCAATGTGGCTGTAGGACAGGCAGCCATCGAACAGGCGCGAAAAGCCGTCTCCCAGGCGGAAGCGGTCCTGAAGCGCGCCCGTCAGAACCTGGACTATTGCACCATCAAATCCCCGGTAAAAGGGGTGATCATCGACCGGCGGGTGAATATCGGCCAGACGGTGGTCGCCAGCCTCAACGCTCCGAGTCTCTTTTTAATTGCCAAGGACTTGAAACGCCTTCAGATCTGGGTGGCGGTGAACGAAGCGGATATCGGCAGCATCCGGGCCGATCAGCCGGCGGTATTTACAGTGGATGCCTTTCCGGGCGAAACCTTTGAAGGAAAGGTGGGCAAGATCCGCCTCAATGCCACAATGACGCAGAACGTGGTCACCTACACCGTGGAGGTCAATACGGACAATTCCAACGGCAGACTGCTTCCTTATCTCACAGCCAACGTGAAGTTCATCGTGAACGAACGCCAAAATGTTCTGGCGGTACCCAATGCGGCTTTGCGCTGGACCCCGGATCCTGAAAGGATCGCCCCCGAAAGTCGAAAGGCTTTCGAATTGGAACGGAAAACAGGAACGGAAGCCTCGGGTGAAAAGGCTTCCGGGAGAGGCAAGGCCGAGGGCGAGCGGGGAACCGTGTGGATTCCCGAGGGAAACTTCGTGCGGCCCGTTTTCGTTCGGACCGGACTCAATGACGGTCTTCAGACGGAGATCGAAGGCCAAGGCCTCGCGGAAGGAATGCAGGTTGTCATCGGGGAGCAGGCCAAGGGGGGGCCAGCGACCGCTCAAACGGTCAACCCGTTCACGCCCAAATTGCCCGCAAGGGGGCCGCGACATTAGGTTTTATCAGTAAGAGGTCATATCCTGTGGAACTTGTGGAACTGCACAATATTCATAAAGTCTATCAAATGGGGGAAATCGCCATGCCCGTACTGCGGGGAATTTCCCTCAAGATTTCTCGCGGTGAGTATGTAGCCCTCATGGGCTCATCAGGATCGGGTAAAACGACCCTCATGAACATCCTGGGATGTCTGGATCGCCCCACCTCGGGAGAGTACCGGCTCGATGGACGGGATGCAGGGGCACTGTCGGCGGATGAGCGGGCTGTGCTCCGCAACCAGACCATGGGATTCGTCTTTCAGAACTTCAACCTGCTTCCGCGCACGAGTGCTCTGGAAAATGTCCGGATGCCTCTGGCTTATTCGCCCGATCCCCCTTCGGAACGGGAGGGGCGAAAACGGGCGGAAGCCATGTTGGAGCGGGTGGGGCTGGGGAACCGAATCCACCATGAGCCTTCGCAGCTTTCGGGCGGACAGCAGCAGCGCGTGGCCATCGCCCGCGCCCTCATCAACCAGCCTCCAATTCTTTTCGCCGATGAACCCACGGGCAACCTCGATTCCCGCACCAGCGAAGAGGTGATGCAGATCTTTCGGGAACTGAACCAGGAGGGTGTGACCATCATCATGGTCACCCACGACGAATCCGTCGCCCGGTATGCCAAACGCGTGGTTCGTATTCGGGATGGGATTGTTGAATCGGAGCAATCCGGAGTACAGGCGACTGCGGAGAGTAGCCAGGAGAAATGGCCAATCCGGGAGGAAATTTCCGGTGCAAGAAAGAGCTCGGCGGCAAAAGCCCTTACTAGAGGACTCCATATGCTGCGTACGGCATTCACGGGGCTTCGCCGGAATATGCTGAGGGCAGCTCTTACCACGCTGGGCATCATCATCGGGGTCTCGGCGGTCATTGCCATGATGGAAATCGGGCAGGGTTCGTCGAGGTCCATTCAGCAGACCATCGCCAGCATGGGAGCCAACAACATCGCAATCATGCCTGGGACGGCTGCCAGTGGCGGAGTCACTTTCGGTGCCGGAACCAGCATGACCCTCACCCCCGACGATGCCAAAGCCATTCAAACCGAAGCGTCTGCGGTGCGTACAGCCGCGCCCATTGTGAGAGCGCGTACTCAGGTGATTTACGGCAATCGCAACTGGGTTCCGAGTGAAATCTCCGGGACCACCCCTGCCTATCTCGACGCGCGGGAGTGGGGCGTGGCCGAAGGTGAAGGTTTTTCAAATCAGGATGTGCGCCGTGGCGCCAAGGTATGCATTCTGGGGCAGACGGTGGCGAGGGAGCTTTTCCAGGGTGAACCTCCTTTGGGGAAGGAAGTGCGCATCAATAATGTTCCCTTTACCGTGGTCGGCATCTTGAGTCCCAAAGGGGCCAACATGATGGGAATGGACCAGGACGATGTGGTCCTGGCTCCCTGGACAACCATCAAATACCGGGTTACGGCCAAATCGCTCAGCACCACCAACCAGAGCGCTTCGACCACCAGCACCTCCAGCACTTCCACTACCAGCAGCACCAGCGATCTCTACCCCTCCACTGGAAGCAGCCTGTACCCTGAACAGTCGGCGACTCAGGCGGCCAACACCCCTCTGCCCGTGCGGTTCACCAACGTCGACCGTATCCTCGTCGCGGCAGCTTCTTCCACAGAGGTCCAAAACGCCATCCGGCAGATCACCACCATCTTGCGGGAGCGCCACCGCATAAGGCCTGGAGAACCCGACGACTTCAACATTCGAGACATGACGGAAATGACCAAAGCCATGACTTCCACTGCCTCTATGATGACCCGGCTGCTGCTGGCTGTCGCCCTCATTTCCTTACTGGTGGGAGGTGTAGGCATCATGAACATCATGCTGGTCTCGGTGACGGAACGAACCCGCGAAATCGGTTTGCGCATGGCCGTAGGGGCCTGGCGGCGGAATATCCTGCAGCAGTTCCTGGTGGAATCCGTCGCCTTGTGTTTTTTCGGGGGCGCCGCCGGCATTCTTGTGGGGCGTGGAGCCTCCATCCTGGTGTCCATGCTCCTGCATTGGCCTACTGCGCCATCCATGGAAGCCATCCTGGCTGCGTTTATAGTCTCCACGAGTGTTGGAATCCTTTTTGGCTACTATCCCGCGTGGAAGGCGTCGCGACTCGATCCTATCATCGCCCTGCGCTACGAATGAACTGTCACTCACGAAAGAATGTTCATGCTGAAAAAAAACCTCGAAGAAAAAACGCCTTGTCGAAAAGCGGAAGTCTTGAAATACGCATCCCTCGTGGTCTTTGGGTTCTGCTGGATAACGGGCTGCACTGTGGGACCTAATTTCAAGCCTCCCAACCCGAGTCTCCCGGCGGCATGGAAGGGAGCGACGGCCGCCGATTCCGCTCGCATCAGCACAACCGTTCCGGAACCGGTGACTCTCGTGGAATGGTGGAAGAGCTTCAATGACAGTACGCTCTCTTCCCTTATGGAACGAGCCATGCGGTCCAACCTCGATGTTCGACAGGCAAGTGCCCGCATCCGGCAGGCAAGAGCTTCCCGCGGGGTGGGGGCCGCTGCCTTGTGGCCGACCCTGGATGCCTCGGCCCTCTATCGCCGCAGCGGGAGTGGAGATTCCTCGTCGGGGGGCAACACCACTGACACTTCCTCGCTCATCAGAGGGGGAGGAGACCAGAACCTCTTCAGTGCGGGCCTGGATGCTGCCTGGGAGCTGGATTTTTTCGGCGGAACACGCCGAAACATCGAAGCGTTGGACGCTGACCTTCAGGCAACGGTTGAGGATCGTCGCGATGTGTTGGTGACCCTCCTGGCCGAGGTCGGAGTGAACTATATCGACCTTCGAGGCCTCCAAGGGCAGAAGGCCATTGCCGAGGAGAATCTTCGGGCACAGCAGAAGACGGCGGATATCACGCGGAGACGTTTTGAAGCGGGGTTTGTGACCGGCCTCGACGTAGCCAATGCGGCAGCCCAGACGGCCACCACAGCATCCCGGATACCGGTCCTCGAAGCGAGCATTCAGAGTACCATTTACAATCTCAGCGTCCTGCTGGGTGAACCCCCGACCGCCCTGGCGCAGGAGCTCCAGGAGAAAGCCCCCATCCCGGTGACACCGCCGCAAATCCCCATAGGGCTGCCGTCGGACCTGATTCGCCGTCGCCCGGACATCCGCCGCGTGGAAGCGCAGATACACGCGGCCACAGCCCGCATCGGAGTTGCCACGGCCGACCTTTACCCGAAGTTCTCTTTGACCGGTAATCTCCAGTTTTCTGCCGATGATTTTGCCTCCGTCGCGAACTGGAACAACCGATCCTGGTCTGTCGGGCCGAATGTACTGTGGCCGATTTTCGATGCGGGGCGCATCCGCTGGAACATCGAGGTCCAGAAGGCGGTCGAGGAACAGACGCTTCTCGCTTATGAACAGACAGTCCTTTCGGCGCTGAAGGATGTGGAAACGTCGCTGGTGGCCTATGCCAGGGAACAGGAAAACCTCAAGCTGCTGGGAGAGGCGGTCATGAACAACCGCAAGGCTGTGGACCTGTCCATGGAACTCTATACCTCCGGACAGACGGACTTTCTGAATGTCATCACGGCACAGCAGTCCCTCTTCGTTTCAGAAGAAGCTCAGATTCTAAGCCGCCGCAACCTGGCCATTGATGGAGTCTCTCTCTACAAGGCTTTGGGTGGGGGATGGGAAAAAGGTGAGGAGGGGATGGTTCGATAGATACAAACAAGGAGCACCGCCATGGAAGATAGCGCCGCCGGAGAAGAGATGAAATCACATTATGAAAAAGAGAGGAGCGTCCCGTGAAATTTGTGGCGCCATGCTTGATCACTTCAGCATCACTCAACTTCCGCAGCTTGCCAACAACCAGAAGGGCAACCATCATTCGCAGCGACTTCCCGGTCCGTCCCTTTCCTTTGCGGTAAAAACCGGCCAGCCGCTCAATGACCTTCTGCCACGGAATGATCCGGCGCATGATCACCAACTCGTTTAAAAAATCTCTCACGTTCTGTCTGACCCACTCTTCGGAAAATGCTTCTTTAAAGATTCCGAGTGAAGGAAGAAAGGATCTGGGGAAGACCTTGAAGGGGAAACCATCTAGTTCGGCAGATGAAAAACAGGTCTGCCGAACCTGACCGCGCTTAGCTTTCTAAGCGTTTCATTCGGCAAGGTTCGGCAGAAATTTGGCAAAAGATGGCTTAAGAGCCGACTTTTCTAATGATTTCAAGCATGGTGCCGAAGGCCGGATTCACTAAGAAGGCCTCAAGTTATTGAAATCATTAGATCCGACATGCTCAAAAATGCGGGTTTTTGACCCCAATCCGCAACCTATACGCAACCAAATTCAAGAATTTGCATTGAACATGAAAAGCGATTAGAATACGCACAATTTCCAAGGGATAGGGACGGATTAGCTACCCTTCTCGAAAAGCCCGGTTTCCTGGCCGGGTTTCCCTTGGATTCCTCCCAGGGCGCTTACAGGAGGCGCAAGAAATGAAGTGGATCAGCGGGCGGGAGTTACATGGAAGGTTTCAGGGCGACATATCAAAAATCATTGAGCCTGTAAGGCAAGGGGTTATCACTCCCTATCTTCTTGCCGAACCGATGACATGGAGTGATCCCGATGAACATCAGGGGGCGCATAGACTCCTGCCCACGCGTTCAGATAGGTCGAAATACGACACGCTTCAATGGCTGAGATTCAGGCGGGCAAAATTGAGAGAATGGCTGAATCAAAGCGACGATGAGATTCGTGCGGCTGATGAATGGATGGAGAGGATACCGATCAGAGATCCAGTCCAACGGAGGGCCAGAAAACAGAAGGAACTTGCTGACGTTAACCGGGACATAGAGAAGTTTGAGAACGAGCTTGAACCCGCGAAGATATGGAGGATCTTAAAGCAATCGGATTTGTCCCCGGCGAAAGAAGAGCAACTAAAGGCGCTTCTCCTCGAAAGCTATTACTTGACGGAAGAGGTTGAAAAAATAGATCGGGATAAAAAGCCCCCACAAAAGGCACGGAAACGTGATGCAAAGGCGGCCGCAAACGAGGAAGTCCGGGAATTTGCCAAGAAAAAGTATCAAGAAGGGTTCAAGATGGAGATCATAGTGGACTTACCGGAGATCCGTAAAATTTACAAAAAGCATCAAGTGGAGATTCCATCCTTATCGTATCTCAGGAAACTGATTCAAGGGCCGGGCAAACCTGGCCGACCCCGCAAAGAATAGACCCCCACCGAATCAAAAAAAACTGGATGATTTGGCCGCATGGAGTGAAACCATAGCGGCTTTTTTTGTTGAAATGATTCAGAAAAAAACTGGATGATTTCATAAAATCCAGATTTTCCGAATAAATCCAATTTTATATTAAAAATCAATTGCTTATGCTTGCACCATCTTGATTAACCCTTACGACTAAGGAGCTTTCAAAATGGTGCATAAGAATCCTGCCGAACGAGAATACCTCGATAAGAAGCAGCTCGCCGACTACTTCGGCATGAGCGAGCGGACCATCAATCATTTCCTGAAAAAAGGGCTTCCCCATTTCCGGGTAGGACGGAAGGCACTCCGTTTCAAACGGACGGAAGCGGACGTGTGGTTTGAGCGGTTCAGGGCGGACGAAGCAAACGCGGTTGACAAGCTGGTTGCTGAGGTAATGGGCCAATGAGCGAAATTTCCCTCTCCGTCATTACCGCAACGAAACCCGAACGACTCTCTAAGGGCTTCAAATACGTCAGCGGAGGCGTTTTACAGAAGATCCCAGGCGGGCAGCTTGTCGAAGGTATCATTGAGCTTCGCGGCGTTTCCGTTTCTGGCTTTGCCTCTCTCCTGAAATCTCTTCACCCCGGCCAGGCGCTTACATACGGGGTTTCTGCACATGACAGGGCGCGTATCGTCACTGCTGAGGCATTAACAAAGACATCGGACGACGGCGCATTGCCGACCATCGCACGGACCCGTGAACATCTTCATTGGCCGGAAGGCGCTGGCATTTTGATGCTCGACTACGATCCCCAGCCCGGCAAAGAACCGTTGACCCCCGACGAATTGCGACGGACGTTTTACAGTGTCTGCCCCGAGTTGAAGACGGCGCCGCACGTTTGGACCGCTTCGGCATCAAGCTGTATTTGCCGGACGGACAACGGCGAAGAGTTGCGCGGGATCATGGGCCAGCGAATCTACATCTTCGTTCAGGATGCTTCCGACATCCCACGGGCCGGGCAAGTCTTTTTCGATCGGCTATGTCTTGCCGGGTACGATTTCTCTGTCATTTCAAAGAGCGGGGCATTCTTTTGGCGAACATTGATTGATGGCGCAGTCCATCAACCTGAACGGCTCGATTTCGCGGGCGGGGCGGCTTGCGGGCCAGGAATCGAACAGCGGCGGCCGGACCCAGTGATTTACAACCCGGATGGGGCTTTCCTCGATACTCGCACGGCGCTTCCCGACCTGACACCGGATGAAAAGAAACGGCTTGCAGAACTCAAACGGGCGGCACGGGCGGCGGCAAAACCGGAAGCGGACCAGGCGCGGGAGCTGTGGGTTGAAGACCGCCTTGCACAAATGGTCAAGGGGAATCCCGATCTTGACCGGGAACGGACCCGGGACGAACTGACACGGGCTGTCAAAGAGCGGAGGCTCTTCGGAGACTTCCAGATCTGCACCGAAAAGCACGGCGTGCTGACCGTCGGACAGCTCCTCGACAACCCCAAAAAGTACCACGGCATCCGCTGTCATGACCCGCTTGAACCGGACTATGGGAACGACCCGCGAATTGCCCAGGCGAATCTTCGGACGGCCGGGAAACCGTATATATGGAGCTTTGCTCATGGGGGGCAGCGATACACCCTCCATCGTGCTGTTACAACCGTTCGGATAGAGGGCGGCGAGCTGCAATCCATCACCGGGCGATGCCTGGAGCTCATGCGGCTTGATGGGACCATTTACGAGCGTGGAGGGGAGCTTGTCCGACTCGCCGAGGGCAAGCCCAATCCATTGAGCCCGGAATGGTTGCGCTGGTATTTGACCGGGCTGATTCGCTTCGAGAAATACGATGCCCGCGCCGGGGAGTGGCTGACGAAAGATTGCCCGGTAGACCTGGCTAAAACGGTCCTGGCGATGTCTGGATCGTGGGGGCTTCCGAGGCTGACCGGGATTATTACCGCACCGACAATCACCCCCGAGGGGCGCGTTATTGACCAGGAAGGACACGATGAAGAAACGGGCCTTTACCTGGACTTCCCGGACCCGGAAGGACGCTGGCGGGCCATTCCCGAGAAGCCGACCGAAACCGAGCTTAAAGCGGCGGCTGAAACCGTTTGGAAGCCGTTTGAACTGTTTCCGTTTGTCGATCCAGTTGCACGCGGCTCGATGCTCGCGGGGATTCTCACGGCGACTACGCGGCCGCTTCTTCCCACGGCGCCGGGCTGTCTTTTAACCGCACCATCGGCCGGTTCCGGCAAGACCTTGCTGGCGCTTTGCCTGGCGGCATTGGCCGGGCAGGAACCCGAGGTATACCCACGGGCGAAGGATGATGACGAGCTGCGCAAGCGGTTTTTGGCAGCATTTCGTGGCGGTGCGGGCTGCATCATTTTCGACAATCTATCCGGCCATTTTGAATCAGACACACTCTGTGCGGTCTCAACTACAGGGACCATCACCGACCGCATTTTAGGTGAATCCAGTACACTGACCGTGCCAGCGAACGCACTGATAGTGCTTACCGGCAACAATGTTTCCCTCGTCGGCGATTTGGGGCGGCGCTTCATTTCCGTTCGAATCGACCCTCAAATGCAAACGCCTTGGCAGCGGAGCTTTCCCTTCGATCCCCTGGAAGATTGCCGGACGCATCGCCTTGAGTTGATTCGGGCCGGGCTGATGCTTCTCAAGGGCTTTCTGGCAAGTGGGGCGCCGAAGCCACAAGACAGGCTCGCGAGTTTTGAAGCGTGGAGCGACTTCATACGCGGCTGCGTGTGCTGGATCGGAAAGAACGGATGGCTGGACGTGATGGACCCGGTTGCCTCGATCACGGAGAATTTCGAAGCGGACCCGGAAACGAGCAAACTCGCGGCGTTATTGGACGCATGGCACACGAATTTCGGGAAAGACGGAAAGACCGTCGCGCAAGTTATCCGAACGGCTGAAGCGGACAAAGACTCCGAACTTTGGGCCGCGTTGGATGAAATCGCGGGCGAGCGGGGCGTAATCAATTCCCGGCGATTGGGCCGATGGATCGAAAAACACCAAGGGCGGATAGTTGAAGGCTTGCGCTTCTCCAAAGAGGGAACCCGGCAAAAAATCGGAGTGTGGAAGGTGGGTTTGGTAGATTTAGTGGGTGTCGCTAAACCCTATACGGAAAACTGTCACGTGACATATTTATATAATGGGGGAAAACACCCCCACCAAACACCTAAAACCCACCTTTCAACCTGTGCCGACTGCCTGAACTTCACGGCGAACCGATCCGATCCCAAGAACAAACCGGGCACCTGTCCCGAAGCACCGGACGGTAAATTCACCAAGATGCCGACCGATGGGGGCGATTGTCCCAAATTCAAGGCCGGGACACATAAAAGGGAGGCGGTTTAATGAAAGTCTTATGCGACACCAGGGAACAACGGCCGTTTTCCTTCAAACGCTTTCCGGGGACCATCGTGGAGCGGACCGGGTTGAAGACCGGCGACTACTCGCTTCACGGATATCAGGATCGTGTGGCGATTGAACGGAAGGAACTGAACGACCTGATCCAATGTCTCATGCCTCCAAACAGGGCGCGCTTTGAGCGGGAGCTTTGTCGGGCGCAATCACTGGAATGCTTCGCGGTTGTGGTGGAGGCGAGCATGGACGACGTGCGCCAGGGCCGATACATGAGCCAGATGAGGCCGCACAGCGTCCTTCAATCAATCGCGGCGTTTTCGGTGAGGTATCGCGTCCCCTTCATTTGGTGCGGCAGCCGGGCCGGGGCGGAATACTTGACCTTTTCCCTCCTGGAGAAGTTTCAAGCCGAGGACGAAAAGCGCACCGGAAGACTTGAGAAAGGAACGGCATGAAGAATCATTCAAAAGCTGGATGTGTTTGGGGGCGATACGGGCACCTGTGGGGCGCTCCGTTTTATCGAGACGGGGAACCTATCACATGCCTGGTATGTCAAGCCGTGATAGCGAAGCGGACCCGGCAGGGCAGAGGAAAGCGCAAGGGCAAAAAGTAAACCCTGGCAGGCGGCGGACCTCCCAGGGCACGTGTAAAAGCTCAACGAGAATTTAGCACATAGAAGGGAACATAGACAATGAGCGTAATCGAATTTCCCGTAAAACCTTGGTACGAAAAACTGTCATGGGAACGGGCTCAGAACGCCGCGCGGCTTGTGGGCTACGACGCTGAAGAGGCTCTTGAATCGTACCACGGCGGCGGCGGGATGAACTTCATACGACCGGACGACCGGCAGTTTTACATGACATCCCTTTTGACTCATATCTTCTGCATGATGGAAGAGGACGACCCGCCGACCAGGTGGGAGGATTTGCCCGAGGAGGTGCGGGACTTCTACACGGAAGCCTCGCGGCTGGAGGCGGACGACCAGCGGCGAAGAGACCATGCGACATCCGATAGCTTTAAGCGCCATTTCGGGATGAAAATCTAACTCAGATCGGGAGGCGGTTTTGTTGCCGTCTCCCAGGAAAGGGACGCCATATGAATTATGTGATCCGAAAACCAGCACAAACCAAGCCGAGGGATGCAAAACCAGTGTTTCAACAAAAGCCAGCGGAGACGATCCCGCGCGTTGACCCTCCCACCAAGGAAGCCAGAAAGTCCGAGACGCCGAAAGAGCAAGCCAAGCCGAAACGAAAGCCGTTCTCTGAGCTGTGCGGGCAAGACCTCACGTTTCAAACGCGGATAGGGACCATTGTGGAAGGGCACGTAACCGGCACGGAAAGCGGCTATTTCCTGCTTAAAAACGTTCGAATCGTAGGGAAGGACCATGAAGCCCGTGTGCCCTGGACGTGGCTGAATCAGGCGGTTGTGGCGCATATTCACCCGGCAGGGGCGGCGGTGACGAGAAGGGAGGCGGACGCCTAACAGATGACGCTTTTTGTAACAAAATTGTATCATTTCTATATGCTTTTTGATGTCAAAGATTTGACGATCCATTTGAAAACATTGCTCAATCATGAGGACACCCATGGCTATACGATTGAAAACACTCGATGATGTGCGCCGATACCTGGCAAATCTGATAAACCGGGTTGAACGGGGCGAAGTGGACCCGGCTATTTCCGGGCGCCTTGGATACTTGTGCAATATCCTGTCAGGGGCAATCAAGGACGGCGAGCTCGAACGGCGGCTTGAACAGCTTGAGGAGCTTGTGGAAAAGCAGGAGGCGAACCGATGAACTTGAAAGACCGGCTCAAGCGGCTTGAACGGAAGATGACCGATGAAATGGAGGAATTCACACTGGATGATGGAACAACGGCGCGACTGCCGGCGGGGGCGGGCCTGGAAGCGTTTTGCGCGGTCATGGATAACGTCATGGCAAGCGGGACCGGGGCGCCACTTAAGCCCGTGCCCTACCGGGATGTTTTCCTGAAAGTATCCACTGAAAAGACACTCGACCTCGGGACGGCGATCCGGGGACTCCTTGAGACTGAGGACGACGAGAACGAGTAATCCCGGTCAGGAGGGGACCGGGTGATTTTCTGGACGTGTTTAGATATGGACCGACCCGAGAAAGTGGATTCTAGGGGCAAAATTCGAGGCCGTTTTTTCACCGTCAAGGTTCTTCTTCAATGAGATCCACAATGGAAACCTCAAGGGCTTTCGCAATGCTGTATATTGACCGAACGGAGCATGTGTTTATCCGTTCATCACAGGCCTTTGTGATGGTTTGAAGTGAGACACCGGACATTTTTTGAAGCTCGCGGACCGTGACCTTTTTTTCTTTCATGACGCTCTTGAGTTTGCTTTTCAAATGCTCCCCTTTCGAAATCAAATTTCTATTTTTTTAGAACATTTCCCTTGACGTGTCAATGTGACCAGGCTATGTTCTATAAAACTAGAACATATTAACAACCTGCTACCCACAAAGGAGAGAACGACATGACGAACCAAGAATTTAATGAAACAGCGGCTTCATAGGAAAGCGATCATAAGCCCTTCGGGAAACCGGGGGCTTTTTTTGGGCAAGCAAAGATAACGTTGATTATCAGGAGGGCACGCCATGAAAAAGAATTTCCTGCTTCGGGACATCCCGCCGGCACTCCATCAGGAATTGAAACTTGCGGCGGTGCGGCAACAAATCACCATGCGGGAGTTGATCTTGCGGCTTATGGCCGATCACGTTGAAAAGAGGGGGGCGGCACATGGGCGTTAAGGTGCGGGAGAAATCGGCAGGAAGCGGCGTTTGGTGGCTGTTCATCGACCACAACGGACAACGGAAGGCGAAGAAGGTCGGCACGGACAAAAAGCTTGCACTGGAAGCGGCGAAGAAGATCGAGGCCAAGTTGACGTTGGGGGATATGGGACTGAAAGACCCCGAGAAGAAAGCCCCCACGTTCAAAGAAGCCGCTGATCTTTGGTTGCATGGATACATTAAGCCCTTGAGACGGGAAACGACATTTGAGCGTTATTCCGACATGCTTAAGCGGCACGTATTGCCAACACTGGGGAGCACTCCCATAAACGAGATTGCGCGGAAGGATGTCAGGGAGCTTCTTCTTTCCGTTCGGGCAAAGGGGCTTTCAAAGGCGAGCGTGTGCCTTGTCCGTGACGTCATGAGCGGCGTTTTCAACCATGCCATTGACGATGAGATCATTGAAGTGAATCCGGTTCTCGGGGTGGTGAAACGACTCAACCTTTCCAGGGACAAGCAGGAGGAAGTTGAACCCCTCACAAAAGAGGAAGTCGGTCTTTTCCTTGAGACATGCAAGCAGAACCGGCCGGAATACTATCCGCTTTTCTTGACTGCTTTCCGAACGGGGATGAGACTCGGGGAGCTCTTGGGCCTCAAGTGGGGGGATGTCGATTGGAACGGGAAATTTATCCGTGTGAGCAGGAGTGCCAAGCGTGGCAAGATAACCCCCACGAAGACGGGAAAGAACCGGCGGGTGGATATGTCGGACCAGTTGATGAACGTCTTGAAAGGGCTTCAAACGCAACGGAAGCGGGAAGCGTTGAAGAAAGGGCACGGCGTCGCTGATGGATTCATCTTTCTATCCAGGGAGGATGAAATCCTTTCACAGAACACTGTCAGGAACGTTTTTAAAGGTATTCTTCGCAAGGCAGGACTCCGGGATATCCGGTTACACGAAACCCGGCACACGTTCGCTTCCCTGCTTCTGACTGACGGTCAAAGCCCGGTTTACGTGAAGGAACAGCTCGGTCATTCTTCCATTCAGATGACCGTGGACATTTACGGGCACCTGATCCCGAGCAGCAACCGGGATGCCGTAAACCGATTGGACGAAACGCAACCATCCGCAACCCAGCCGCAACCAGCCAAAATAGAAAAAGCGTAACCCGTTAAGATTACGCCTCATTTCATACGTATGGTGCCGAAGGCCGGACTCGAACCGGCACGAGTTTCCCCACCACCCCCTCAAGATGGCGTGTCTACCAAGTTCCACCACTTCGGCAAGCAGGATGGATTATACTCAAATCGCGTCTTTTGGCAAGCCCAAACTTAACTTTTTTTCTACTGCTTTTCCTGGGGCTGCGCTGATGGAGCCGTTTCTGTGGAGGGAGCAGCAGGCTGTTGAGCGGGGGGCTGCGAAGTTGCCTCGCTCTCCTGGGCCTTGGGGGCGGGCTCGGAAGATGCAGACGGAGCAGGAGCAACGGGTTTTGCTTCGGGAACCACTGGTCCCTGGCTCTGTTGTGCAGGAAGGCTATCCATGATGGATTTCTGTGGAGGCCCCGAGGAGAGTTTTGTCAGGCTGATGCAGGTCAGCATGAAGACAATGGCGGCTCCAGTCGTCAGCTTGCTCAGGAAAGTCGTTCCGCCGCTTCCACCGAAAAGTGTCTGTGAGGCTCCGCCGAAAGCGGCTCCCATGTCGGCACCTTTGCCGGTCTGAAGTAGGACGATCAATATAAGAGCGATACAGGCCAGGGTGTGAACAATAATGATTGCTGTGTACATCAGTTGACTCATTTCTCCACGAATTGATATTGGACGATGCGTTTGAAAGAACTCACTTCCAGGCTTGCACCGCCTACCAGCAGTCCATCTATATCCGGTTGCGCCATGAGCGCATCGACATTGTCCGGTTTAACCGATCCTCCATATAATATTCTGAGCCTGTTTGCAACCTCTTTGTCGAATAAGGCGGCAATATGCTGCCTGATGGCAAGATGCACTTCCTGGGCCTGCCCCGGGGTTGCCGTTTTTCCGGTACCGATGGCCCAGACGGGTTCATACGCGATGACAATCTTCCCGGATTCTTCCCTGCTCAGGCCTTGAACCGCTCTCTCCAGCTGTGTGCCTATGACTTCCAGGGTCCTGCCCGCTTCACGTTCTTCGAGAACCTCACCGACGCAGAGGATGGGTAGAAGCCCAAATTTGAACGCTGCAGCCAGTTTTTTCTGTATCATTTCATCGGTTTCGCCAAACAGGTGACGCCTCTCCGAATGTCCCAGAATGACACAGTCGCAGCCGAGGTCCTTGAGCATGGGGCCAGATATTTCTCCGGTATAAGCCCCTTTTTCTTCCCAATGGAAGTTTTGTGCAGCCAGCTTGTAACCCTCCATGGTCATTGCTTTGCGCGCCGCATCGAGCGCTGTATATGGCGGTGCGATCATGACCTCCCGATCCGTGCACGGACCGACTTCTTTTTGAAGAGTCTCGATAAAGGAGACCGTTTCTCCAATGGTTTTGTGCATTTTCCAGTTGGCTGCAATCAGTGATATTCTCTTGTCCATAGCCCCCTCTTCAGACATCGCTTTCAGGCCGTTCGCCTCTTGCCCACAGCCTAAAATGGGAAGGGAAAAAGGTTGTACCGCCATCGCCTCCCTCGAAGGGAAGGGTTTCGGCAGCTTCCAAGGCTGTTTAAAAGCGGTGTCGTGTCTTTGGTGGTTGAAGGTGCAACATTGCCGGGCGGATAGGCTGCAAATGCTGCACGTGGATATCTTTAAACGCCTATATGGAAAACCGCTCTTCTCGGATTGGGAAAGAGGGTTTCGGATAGCTTCTAAGGGAGTTGGCGGATTCCAATATCCCATTATTCACCATGGAGACACGGAGGGCACGGAGAATATTTTGGCACTCTTATGGAATTCTTCTGTGATCTCTGTGTCTCTGCGGTAAATGGGGACTTCAAGAGCGGCTCACCCCCTAAGAACGTTGGCTGCATTCCTCCAGGGCTGCGATCCCTGGAAGGGTCTTTCCTTCCAGAAGTTCCAGAAAGGCGCCTCCTCCCGTTGAAACGTAACTTACCTTGTCGGCCGCTCCGGCCTGCCGAACGGCTGCGGCCGAATCTCCACCTCCAATGACGGTGAGGGCGTCAAGACTACCCAGGAATTCGGCAACTGAAAAAGTTCCCTTATGGAAGGGGGGAGTTTCAAAAGCGCCCAGCGGCCCGTTCCAAACGATGGTTTTGCTGTTTTTGAGGACCGATTTAAAAATTTCGATGGTTTTGGGGCCTACATCCAAAATGAGATCACTGGAAGGAACGTTGTCGATGTCCACCTCTTTTATCGCCGTCCCACTTTCCAGCTTCGGAGCTACGACGGCGTCCACCGGGAGATAGACTTTTACTCCTTTCTGTTTTGCACGCTCCAGAAGGTTTGTTGCCGTTTCCATGTGATCGTCTTCCACAAGGGATTTTCCCACATTTTTCCCTTGTACCTTGAGGAAGGTATTGGCCATGGCGCCACCTATGATGAGATGATCGGCTTTGGAGAGGAGATTTTCCAGAACTCCGATCTTGGATGAAACCTTGGCTCCGCCAATGATCATGGTCAGCGGGCGTTGGGGCGCTTCCATGGCCTGATGGAAGTATTTGATTTCGTTCTCGAGTTGATATCCTGCAGCACAAAGGGGCACGTGGCGGGTGATGCCGTGAACCGATGCATGGGCGCGGTGCGAAACGGCGAATGCATCGTTGACGTAGACGTCGGCCAGAGCGGCCAACTGCCGGGAAAAGGCATCGTCGTTCTTCTCTTCTTCTGCGTGAAACCGAAGGTTTTCGAGCAAAAGGATTTCTCCCCCCTGCAGTTTGGAAACCAGAGCCTCAACAGCTGCCCCGATACAATCGGGGGCCATTTGAACCGGCTTTCCTAAAATTCTGGAAAGATATTCGCCTACCGGCTTCAAAGAAAAATCCTCAGCCACTTTTCCCTTGGGTCTTCCCAGGTGGGATGCCAGTATGAGCCTACCACCCGCGTCCACCACCTTCCTGATGCTCGGCAAAACAGCCTGAATGCGCAGGTCATCCGTCACCCGGCGCTGCTTGTCGAGAGGAACATTGAAATCCACCCGCATGAAAACGCGCTTTTCTGCAAGATCGAGCGTATCCAGGGTCTTCATGTATACCTGTCCTTTCCGTTTCTGTACGTGGAGCCTTCAAATGGAGAGTAGAGCTGTGAAGCCCGGTTCCAATCAGTCGATGCTCTTGCCCACCATCACCGCCAAGTCGGCCAGGCGGCTGGAATAGCCGTATTCATTGTCGTACCAGCTGAATACTTTGACCATGCGGCCACCGATGACATTGGTGAGTTTCGCATCCACGCTGGACGAAAAGGACGTGTGGTTGAAGTCCGACGAAACCAGTTCTTCCGTTACAAAGTTCAATATCCCTTTGAGAGGTCCGTTGGCTGCTTCCTCGAGGACCTTGTTCACTTCTTCGATGGTGACATCCCTTCCGACTCGCGCCACGAGATCCACCAGCGAAACGTTGGGTGTAGGGACGCGAATGGCAACCCCGTCCAGCTTGCCCTTCAATTCAGGAATGACCTCGGCGACAGCCCTTGCCGCACCCGTGGTGGTGGGAATCATGGAGAGTGCCGCCGCCCTGGAACGGCGCCTGTCTTTGTGAAGAGCGTCCAGGAGCCGCTGATCCATGGTGTAAGAGTGAATCGTGGTCATGAGGCCGTGTTCCACCACGAAGTGGTCGTGCAGGAGCGCCACGATGGGTGCCAGGCAGTTGGTCGTGCAGGACGCATTGGAGATGATGTGGTGTTTTCTGGGGTCATAAGTATCTTCGTTGACTCCGATCACAAAAGTGGCGTCCATGCCCTTACCCGGTGCTGAAAGGACAACTTTGCGGGCGCCCGCGTTGATGTGCTTCTGGCAATTGTCGCGGTCGGCGAAGCGGCCCGTGCTTTCCAGAACGACATCTACTTTGAGTTCGTGCCATGGCGACTCGGCCGGATCTGAAACTTTGAGGCATTTATATACCTTCCCGTCGACGACCAGTTCATTTTCGGTGGCGGAAACTTCACGTGGCCACACCCCGTGGACGGAATCGTATTTAAGAAGGTAGGCCAGTTCCGGGGGAGCGGCCATGTCGTTGAGAGCGACTACTTCCAGGGGCGCATTTCTGTCGAGCAGGGCTTTGAAAATGGTGCGTCCGATACGCCCGAAACCGTTGATTGCGACTCGAATAGACATATTCTATCCTTTCTTTGTATTCGTGAGTTGGCGCAGTTTCAGCGTGACAAATTTCAACCCGTTTTCGATACCGGTAATTCGGCACATCCCGCTTCTACTAAAAGCCTATCCGAAAACCTTCCTCGGCAGCGGACCCTCCCTTAATTCCCCCTCGAAGGGGGACTAAGGGGGGCCAAAGTCCACAGGAAGTTTCTGGGTAGATTCTAAGCACTCTCACCCGGATTACAACATTTTGGCAATGCTGACCGTCCGGTCCCCAAGCATATTGGTATAGCTGCCTAGTTCGTTGTCGTACCACCCATAGATCACGGCCTGCGTGACGGGGATTTCCAGGATGTTATTTTTTTGAGCCTTTTCGGTTCCCTGGGGGATCTGGGTGATGTCAAACGACTTGGATGCTCCACCTTCACCCAGGGATTTTACATAATCACACGCGCTCAAAACGCTCTCCATATTGATGCGCACAGCCGAAGTGCGGGTGTGGTTCTCATGACCTTCTATGACCGCGGCGGCCCTGGGGATTCCAATGATATCCGAAGAAACATTCTGTTCTTCCGAATAAACCAGATACCCCTCCGGGAAATGCTTGGCAGCCTGCTGGTAAATGCCGTTGATCTTTTCCCTGTTGATGGGATTTCTCAGACTCTCGTCCTGAATCATCATGACCAGGATAATGAGCGACCCCGTGGTGACGGGAACACGCACGGACTCCGCAATGAAACCAATGCGCTTCATCTCGGGGATGACCAGCCCGAGCGCCTTTGCGGCACCGGTGCTCGTGAGGATGATGTTGTTCATCACCGAACGGTTTTTTCTCAAGTCCGTCGCCTTGGTCTTAGGAGACCGGTCCAGTACCTGCTGAGAGCTGGTGGCTGCGTGCACCGTGGTCATGGATGCGGAGAGAATCCGGTCCGCCCCGAAGTAATCCAGCAGGGGTTTGACCATGTAAGAAAGACAGGTGGTCGTGCAGGATGCGTTGGAGATGAGCAAATGCCGGGTGGGATCGTAATCGGCGTCGTTGATTCCCATCACGGTCGTTACGGCATCTGCCGGCATTTCCTTGCTCTTGTCCTTGATCTTGAAGGGAGCCGACGCGATGACTTTTTTTGCACCCGCCGCAAGATGGCCTCGAAGAGAACCTTTGGGATCATCGGCGGGAACCGTGGGATCCAGAAATGCTCCCGTGGCGTCTACCACCAGATCCACCCGGTGTTCGCGCCAGCCGATATTGGATGGATTGCGTTCTTTGCGAAGGAAAGTGGTCTTCACTCCATTGATGCGCATGCTTCCTTCTGCATCATTGATCTCCTCGATGACCCTATTGGCCCGGCATCCGTAAAGGTAAGTATGGAGTGCGCCATAGGTGGAGTCCCTCTCGACAAAATGGGCGATGTCCTGAAGGCTGGTGCCGACGTCCCGGCCGATATTGACAACGAGTTCAGAGAAATACTGCCGTTCGACGTGGTGCCATATGGAAAGCTTGGCGATTCTTCCCAGACCGTTAATACCCAGTTTCATCGGCACCATTTTTTCCTGTTCGCTCATATTTCCTCCCTGTAAGATCGTTTCCATTCATGGACACAGGCTAAGATGCAATAATCAGATAAAGATCAATGGAGACCCGTTCAAAGAGTCTGGATTCTTGGGCAGATGCTCGCAAGAGTATTCATTGTTGCATGTGAATTCAAGGCCTTTCCCGCCTTTTGTCTTTCCGAAAAACGCAATAGGTTCAGCGGGGAACAAACAACCTTCACAATCCTCTCAAGGGGGGTAAAAACTCAGTTGAGCACATCTACCTGGATTGTCTCATGATAGCCCATATAAACGGCCCCGCTTCGACCGTCAATGGCGATGGAATCCCCCGTGTGAATAATATGTTCGGTTTGAGACGGGGAAGTGATGATGCATTTCTTCTCCTTTTCCCAAACCTTCATTTTACTCAGACCGACGACGCACGTCTTGCCCAGCCGGTGGGCGACAATGGCGGCATGAGAAGTGGCTCCTCCCTTGCCTGTCAGAATACCGTCGGATATAGAGATTTCACCGATGTCATCCGGTACGGTGTCCGCTCGAATGAGGATGATGGGTTGATTCAAATGTTCCTTTCGGAGACGAACAATGGAGTCCAGGTCGAAGGCCACGAGACCGGACAGAGCCCCACCGCTGACGCCTATCCCGCTTCCGATATGCATTTGCTGAAGTTCCGCGGAAGGCTTGAATACGGGGTAAAGGCGGCGTACCCGTGGAGCCATGTTTCTGGATTGAAGGATATACACACCTTCTTCTCCATCTCCCTGGAAGGTGAATTCAATTTCCTGGGGAGCCCAGCTCCGCCTGGAGACGAGTTCCCTCGCTATGTCGAAGAGGCGCTGATAGACGCGGGGAAAAAGCTTTTCCAGTGAATACTCTTCTCTCTCGCCTTCAGCCAGGCGCTGCTTTTCCGAAAGAGGAAGCGTCTTCACCAATCCTCCCACCACGTCTTCGCCCTGGTTGCCCAGAGTGAAGTCTCCGACGGGATCGATTTCATCTTCCGAAGTCTTTGGGTTGTGCGTAAACATCACTCCCGCCCCCGAGCGATTGTCCAGATTTCCGAAGACCATGGCCTGGATAGCCACGGCGGTTCCCCAATTTTCCGAAAGCATCATGATTTCTCTGTAGGTTTTGGCCTTCTCGGAATACCAGGATTCCATCACCTGGCCGATGGCGGTGAAAAGTTGTTCCTTGGGCGAGTCCGAAAAATCAATATGGTGCTCTTCCAGCTTTTTCCTGTAGGCGAGAGCCAGTTCGCGGATTTCTTCGGGCTTGAATTCTCTCTTTACGAGGCGGCCGTGAACCTTCTTGTAATATGCCATGATGGCATCGAATTCATCGCGCTGCATTCCGAAGGACATCCCCCATGACTGGATGAATCGCCGGTAATTGTCCCAGGCAAACCAGGATTGGCCCGTCTGCCGAATAAGCCCTTCGACCACCTGTTCGTTGATGCCGACGTTCAGAAAGGTGTTCATCATTCCCGGCATGGATACGGCAGCCCCACTGCGCACCGACAGGAGAAGGGCATTTCCAGGGCAGCCGAATCCCCGGCCCGTCTCTTCTTCGAGCTTGGTGATATGATTCATCACCCGTTCCTCGAAGTCCTCCCTGGCCTGGGCGAAATCGGTGATAACGCTGCGGCAGCGAAAGTATTCCGTTGTGATGACAAATGCCGGCGGCACCTTGATGCCGATGGAGTAAAGTTTGGCCAGGTTGTATCCTTTGTTCCCCATGTGTATGAGATCATAGGTCTTGGGGTTGGGCTTGTAGACGAGGGAAATGGTCTTTTCCGGATCATAGCTGAGGAGAAGATCGAGTTTATCGGTACTGAGTACTTCCCGCTGGGTGGCCAGGGTCGTCAGGATGCTCCCGATGAAGTGGTCGAAGTATTGCAATCCGAAGGTGCGTGCGATGAGATCTCGCAGGAAACTCTCCGATACCCTCTGGTTGCGCTCCGCTTGCGATTCCGCATGGCCTTCCCGCTGGTAGCGGGGCAGGAGGTTTTCCGGCCCCAACTGCTTGATGACGAGATCCAGGTTCGCTTCATGGACCGAGTGGTAGTTGGTCTGGATGATCTGCTTGATGGCTTCCGAAAAACCTCGAAAAATATCCATGAATTGAGAGTGGGAAAACCGGCGGACTTCCAGGGATTTGAGGAATAATTCCGTCTGCAGTTCCAGGCGGTTGGAGGTGATGCCGTCGATTGCCAGGGCCTTGATGAAAAGAGGCAGGAACTTGGCAATGCGGAAAAATGTGGCTCTCGTGATGAAGCTCAGATTGAAGGAAAAGATGATTTCCTCAAAAAGCACATTGGCCAGGTTTTCCAGGCGGAAAGTCAGTCCGAGGGCGTCAAACTTGTGTTCGTTGTAGGTGCCGTACATGGAGGGAATATCTACCGCAATGTGTCGTTTGTAATAGATGTTTTCCTGAATGTGAAGTTCGCTGGGGGTATGAATGACCTCCTTGAGCTCCATCAGGTAGTCCAATATGGCTTCAAGTTTCATGCCCGGATCGGGGTATTCCAGAGCTTCCAAAAGATGGGTTGGATCCGGCAATCCCAGGTTGGCAGCCCTCTGGAGATGGATGTGAATGTCCTTGAAACTCAGAGCATATTTTTCATGCAGCAACTGATAAAGCTGGATGATTAAAAAGGCCCGTTTACGCTCCCTGTCGGAAAGATCCGGGACCTGTTGAATGAGCGACAGCGCATCTTCTTCGGACAAATCCAGAAGATCCTTGACGTGATGAATGGTCTTGGATTCGAAAATGAGAGTGAAAATACGGTGGACTTCATCGACCAAAGGCCCTGACGTGACGATTTCCGAATAGATTTCTGCCGGGACAAGTTCCTTGAGTTTACTCTTGTCCAGGGTTCTCCAGAAATTGATGATGGCTTCGATGAAGGAAACCACCACATTGTTGCTTTCCACATGGCTCTGCTTGCGGAGGAAGTGAATGAGCCGGTCACTTCTTCCCGTCAATTCATCCACATCCGTGGATACGGCCCTGAGCTGACCTTCTGCTCCGATCTGGTTGAAATAGACAGGGAAAAGCTTGGCCAGCTGTTTGATGAGATTGTAGGCCGTGCGAATGGGGGCGTGGAGCAGCTGGCTCACATCTTTTTGAAACAGGTCTGTGTCCCGGATATAAATCCCTCCCAGGGAGAGATTTACGATGAGGGCGGAGAGGAGCATCTTCGTCCTGGCTGGGTTCTTCTTAATGATTTCCAGCCAGATGCGGATGTTGGGAAGATGCGCCGGATTGACGTCTCTTTGCCAATGCTCGCTGATTCCCCCCAATTTGGGTGTCTGGAAACCCATACAAATGATCCGCTTCAGAAAAGGGTCGATCAAAGAGGGAATCCCCGTATGGATCACTTCAACCCCAATGGTGCGCACTATCTGAAGAGCCGCTTCGGGATAATTTTTCATGCAGACTTCCAGAACATCGAAAATGCGGTTCAGAAAGTTTTGCAGGCCTTCCGCAGGCTCCTGCCGGATGATTCTGGCGATATCGAAGTTGATTTCCCTGAGTGTTTCTTCATGGATACCTTCCAGTCCCCTGGTTTCCATTATCTTGAGGCGCATGAGCATGCTGAGGTGCGTTCCGTCGTCTGCGGTTTCATAGCGCTTCAGTTCTTCAGGAAGTTTGAAATAGTGGCGCACAATTTCATGAAAATCCGGCAGTTCCGTGAGCTTCGCCACCGCTTCCCGATGATCTTTTTCCCGTTCGATCTCCGTTTTGAGCATCTGCAGCCGTACCTGGAACTGATGATGACTGACGAAGGAGCAGAGGTTAACCCAGGGGGCCGCAGCACAGGAGGATTGTCCCTGCTGGTTGAGCCATTCACAGGGGTCTTCCCTAAGGAGCCAGAAGTGATAGGTTTCTTCCGTTAAACGTTGCATCAGGGCACGAAGTTCCAAAAATGACGCGGTTTCCGTCCATATCTTGAGCAGTCGTTTTGCGAGTTTTTTGGGTTGATAGTAGCTCCGCATGAGATGTTCGAAAGGGCGTTCGTCCAGTTGGGAGAGCTCCCTGAGGAAGAATCTCGGGATTCCCTGATGGCAGGCGGTGATATCGGGTACCGCCTGATCCATGATTTCGAGGGATACTCCAGCCGGGACCGGCCGTGAAATCTCTTCGGACATCTCTTCTGAAATCTTGAGCCAAAAAGCCAGAAGATGATCTGCAGCGAGATTGCGGATTTCCGAACGTTCGGATTGTCTGAGGGCTCCCAGGAGAATATGAGACAAAAGGTAGACCACCATGCCATTGAGGGGATGGTTGCGGTAGAGGCGCAGGTTGGAAGTGGCGTATCGCCAGGTCTCTTGAATAACAAACTGCCAGTTGCGATAGAGGTGGTGATACTCCAAGAGGAGTTCTCTCGCCTGCTGCTCCTTTCCAGCATAACCTTTGACTGCCTCGACGAGGATCTCGAAATGAGGAGGTACCTCAACCTTGACATTGGTCAAGTCCAGGTTCTTAGTCAGGGCGTCGGATTGGATTCTATCTAATTCCAGTAAGTTGTTCATTTTACTTATCCTCTTGAAAGAGCGCTCTTTCGGGATGAAATGAAGATGGTGAGAAGTCACTTTGCTTCGGATGGGCGACCGCAGGCCATGGGTCAGAAAATGCAATGCATTTGAGTCGAACCGGGAAAACTCTGGACCCTCTCTTTTTGAATGTGAATGATAGGGCTGACTTCATCCTGGAAAAAAGCAATACTTCAAAGTACTTCAATATCTTAACTCATGAAGGGACCGTTTTAAAAGGGTCCCTTTCCCCCTATGCGCATTTCCATCAGGATCGCCGGTTCTCTTATGACTCCATAGTAGTCGGGGCGTTCTCCAACCACCTGGAATCCCAGGTTTTCATAGAGCATTCGTGCAGGAAGATTGCTTTTCCTCAATTCCAGGACAATGCTCTGGGCACTGCTTTCCCTGGCCAGTTCTAAGACATGATGGAGAAGCCTTCGCGCGATTCCTCGCCTGCGCCATTTTTTGTCGACGGTGACATTGAGAATTTGTATTTCATCGGCCACGCACCAGAAGCAAATATAGCCGGCCATGCGGAATGAAAGATTGCCGCGTGGCGCCTGGACCGATCCTTCGCGGGCCTGCCGGGCTTTCCGTCCATCATCGGGCTCACGAACCTGCGCCACAAGGATCTGAGAAAAAGAGTGACCCAGTTCTTCCAAAAAGGACTCTCCGGACCATGGTTCAAGATGACTCTCCCGCTCGATAGCCAGGATCTGCGGCAGCTCTTCTTCATGCAGTCGAGTGAGCCGAATTTCCAGTGGGTGCTCCATGCCCGGATTTTTATTCGTTTCCTTACCTTGCATAAAAAATTCTTAGGAAGTTGGCGGATTCCAATGTCCCGTTATTCACCACGGAGACACGGAGGATGCGGAGAAGATTTTGGAATTCTTATGGAATTTTTCTCCCGCTCTTTGTGTCACTCCGCTTTCACTGTGCGTGCCAAAACTTCGCTGGCAAGCGATATGTGGCGTTGCCCATACTCCTTGGCCAGCTTCGCGGCTTCATTGAGGGTATGATCTTTGCGGCAGGATGCCAGCTTGATGAGCATGGGCAAATTCATGCCGCAAACGACTTCCACTTTGGGGCCAAGAAAAGAAAGGCTGATATTTGCCGGTGTGCCGCCAAAAAGATCTGTGAGGATCAATACACCTTTCCCCTGGTCCAGTTCTTTGATGGCTTCCCCCAATTGCTTCACCATTTCCTCAACGGGCTGATCGGCTTTAAAGCAAAATGCCTTACACGCTTCGAGACGTCCCACGATCAGTTCCGCAACCTTCAGCATTTCTTCAGCCAGCCGGCAGTGAGAGATCGCCACGATTCCAATGACTGCCCGGTCGTTATCCTTTGACATCAGCCCCTCTCATTCCAAATGGATGTCCCGGTGAAAAACGTTTACAAAATAGTCATTTTTTTCCAGCTTATCTGCAACTTGATCGGCAATAACCACGGAACGATGTTTTCCTCCCGTACAGCCGATGGCGATGGTCAGGTAACGCTTTCCCTCCGACACATAGGAAGGTAGGAGCTTCAGCACAAGACGGCTGAAATCGTCGATGAAATCCTGAGCCGCAGGCCATTGAAGGACCCAGGAACGGATCTCGGAAGTGGATCCGTCCAGTTTTCTCAGATTTTCGACGAAATGAGGGTTTGGCAGAAAACGGACATCCATGACCAGGTCCGCTTCGAACGGCAGCCCGTATTTGAATCCGAAAGAAAGCACTTGCACTGCCAACATCTCTTTTTCCCTGATCATGGAAAAAGATCTCGTGATCATCGCCTTGAGTTGATGTACCGAGAGATTTCCCGTGTCCAGGATGCGTGTCGCCCGACTGCGCAGAGCCTTCAGTTGTTCCCGTTCGGAATGAATGGCATCGAGGAGCAGAGAATCGGAAGATCCTGCGGGATGGACCCGGCGCGTCTGGCTGTACCGACGCTGCAGAATGTCCGTCGCCGCCTCAAGAAAGATCATCTCAAAAGAATAGCCCAAGTCTTCCAGGCGTTTGAAGATGGTTTCATAATCTTTAAGGAATTTCCGTTCCCGAATGTCAATGCCCAGGGCAATCTTGCTGATGTCGGGCATATCTTTCTCACAAAGGGAAAGAAAATCGGGAAGAAGCGGGACAGGCAGGTTGTCGATGCAAAAATAATCCAGATCTTCGAAGGCCTTGATTGCCGTGCTCTTGCCGGACCCTGAGAGTCCGGTGACAACCACCACGTGGACTTTTCTTTCCGTCATACCTTGTATCCCTGGTTTTTTATGAAGGATTTCCTCCTCACCCGAAAAGTCAATACCGGTATTGGAGCAGGGGGAAGAAAGAATGGAATGCTCTGCTGACACAGATAAAGATCTGTCGATGTGAGACGGTCAAGATTGAGAGAGGGGGAGCATGAGTCGACCCCTCATCACTTCAATGTGTGTCTTCATGTTCAGAAGTCTTCATCCTCCTGGCGGATGATGGAGTAGATCTCTTCCCGGCTTGAAACGCTCCCCAATTTCTTGCGCACCGCGCTGTTCTTGAGAAGCCGGGCTATCTTCGCAAGGGCCCTCAGGTGAATCCCCGCACAATTTTCCGGGGCGACCAAAAGGAAAAAGAGGTGCACAGGTTTGCCGTCCATGGACTCAAAATCTACCCCCCCGGTTGATCTTCCGAAAGACAGAACGAGCTGGTCCAGATCCTTGAGTTTGCCATGAGGGATGGCGATGCCGTCGCCTATCCCGGTGCTTCCAAGGCGTTCTCTCTCCAGCAAGACGGCCATCAATCGGCTGCGGTCCAGTTGAGGTTTGTGTTCCAGCACCGCATCGATGAGCTCTTCCAGAACCTGCTTTTTGGTCTTGCCTTTAAGCTCCGTTATGACTGATTTCTCTGTCAAGATATCCAGAATCTTCATCTATCCCTCTTGTCCTCGTGCGCTCTTCAGCTGGAATCATCGAATGTGCATTGATCCATCAGTCGGGGCGTTGTATGGGATGCCGGATGGCCCTCCACATTCAAAATCCGATACCCTCTCGCGGAGCATATTTCCACGTATGATTCGAATCTGGAATTGCTAGTCCTGCAAACCCTTTATGGGGCGACCTGAGTTATGAAATCGTTTCTATGAGGCCGTAATTGCCGTCCTTGCGCCGATAAAGCACATTGATTCTATTGGTGTTCCGGTTGTTGAAAACTATAAATTCACCATTGGAAAGATTCAATTGCATCACCGCTTCGTCAAGGTCCATGGGTTTTGCAAAGACCTGTTCCGACCTGATGATGCGCGCTTCCTCTTCATCTTGTGGCGGCTGTGTTCGTACGAATTCTCCAGGCGCACCGAGGCGCTTGGAATGGTTTCCTCCCTTGTACCGGTTGGACCTCTCTTTGCTTTTTTTCGCCTGCCCCTCAAGGGTATCGGTCAACATGTCGATGGCGGCGTACATATCTTCCATTTCTTCCGTTGCGTTCAGACGCAATCCGCCGGCATCGATGGTTGCTTCCGCGATGTGCCGGAATTTTTCCACTTTGAGAACCACATGCGCATCGATGGGTTCCTTGAGATATTTCTTTATGCGCGAAATCTTTTCTTCGGTGTAAGTCCGCAACGGCGGGGACGGATCAATATGGCGAAACGTCACGCTGATTTGCATCTGTAAGATCCTCCATGGTGAATGCCTGCGCAGGAATTTCCGTTATGCGCTTCGGAAGCTTTTCGTAAAGAATCGGGCAAGGCAAGTCCACTTCAACATGAATATTATTCACCCTTGAGCCTCTAGCTTTGGCCGGTGGAGAAAAGTTTTCAAAGGCATCTCTTATCTCTTTTGCATGCCGACAAACCAGGGTTGCGATGTCAAGACTCCCAGAAAGATGACCTACGTTTGCTGGAAGGCAATATATTTAGCATTTCCCTATACTTGGCTACGGTGCGTCGAGCGATGTTGACATTCTCTTTTTTGAGGATTTCGACGATTTCCTGATCACTGTAAGGCTTCTTCGAATCCTCTTCCCGGATGATCTGTCGAATCCTCTCCTTGACGCTCTCTGAAGCAACCGCTTCTCCCAAAACGCTATTTATGGAACTGTTGAAAAAATATTTCAACTCAAAAATCCCATGGGGAGTATGCATATATTTATTGGATGTCACCCGGCTGATCGTGGACTCGTGCATTCCCACATCTTCAGCCACATCCCTCAAAACCATGGGCCTGAGATAGGCCACACCCTTTTCAAAAAAATCCGACTGCAGTTTGAGGATACTCTGAGCAACTTTGTAAAGGGTCCGCTGACGCTGGTGAATGCTTTTGATCAACCATGCGGCCGATCTCAGTTTGTTTTGAATGTAGTCCTTGGCATCTGCTGGCAATACGGCATCTTCACTGAGGGCCTCTTTATAATAGGAACTGACTCTCAGCTTGGGCATTCCATCTTCGTTCAGAACAATCACGAATTCATCATCCACCTTGACGACATAGACGTCCGGGCTGATGTATTCAACCGACTCTTCGTTGTACGCGCTGCCCGGACGGGGATCGAGCTGCAGGATGATATCGATGGCTGCCTTGACTTCTTGAGGCGTCTTTTTCAAGGTCCGCACCAGCGCCTGGTAGTTCTTGGTTTCAAGGTAGTGCAGATGCTGGTCGATGATCTGATGGAGCAGTTCGTTGTCGGGATAAAGGACCTTGGCTTGAATGAGAAGGCATTCCCGCAAATCACGAGCTCCCACGCCCAGAGGATCGAGGAGTTGAATCTTTTCCAGAACGGATTCCACTTCTTTGGTGCTCACTTCCCCCATTTGGGCGATTTCCTCTATCGTTGCATCCAGGTAACCGTCTTTATCCAGGTTTCCAATGATGAGAGCTCCGATTTGCTTTTCGGATTCTGTAACATCAGACAGGCGAAGCTGCCAGACGAGGTGGTCTTCCAGCGTATCGGGAAGTGTCAGACGATGATCGTAGGATGCCCATTCCTGGTTAGGGTCTGTTTCCACCACCACGGGGCTCCCCGAACTGTATTCGTCCAGGTAGCCCTCCCAGTCGAAATCTTCTCTGATTTTTTCAGTAATTTCAACAGATTCAAAAGGTTCATCCGCTTTGAGGGGCTCGGCCGTAACTGATTCGTCTCCTTGCACGATCTCTTCCTGCGTCTCCTCGAGCAACGGATTGGTTTCCAGTTCCTGGTTGATGGTCTCCAAGAGTTCGAGACGGGAAAGTTGAAGGAGCTTGATCGCTTGTTGCAACTGAGGGGTCATGATCAGTTGCTGGCTGAGTTTCAGCTGTTGTCTCAGTTCCAGTGCCGCCATTGTTCTATCCTGTTACGAAAGACTGAATTGATCTCCTAGGTAGGTCCTGCGAGCCAGATCGCTCTGGGCAATGCTCACCGGATCGCCTGCTTCCAAAATTTTTCCCTGGTGCATTATGTAAGCCCAGTCACAAACCTTGAGGGTTTCACGAACATTGTGGTCTGAGATGAGAACGCCGATCCCTTTTGCCTTGAGAGATCGAATGAGTCCCTGGATCTCCAGGACGGCAATGGGATCTATTCCAGCAAAAGGTTCATCCAGAAGGATAAAGCTGGGCTGGGTCACAAGAGCTCTGCTGATTTCCACGCGACGCCTTTCCCCGCCCGACAGTCGGTCCCCCTTGTTTCCAGCAAGGTGAGCGATATTCAGATCTTCCAGCAGTTCCTTCATTCGAGCGGTTCGTTCTTCCCTGCTCATGGACAAGGTTTCCAAAATAGCCATGATGTTTTGTTCCACGGTCAATTTCCTGAAAATCGAGGCCTCCTGGGGTAAGTATGTGATTCCCTTTCGAGCCCGCAGGTACATGGGGATTTGAATGATGTTTTCACCGTTCAAAAACACCTCACCCGCGTCCGGCCGAATGATTCCCACCACGCTGTAAAACGTTGTGGACTTTCCTGCTCCGTTTGGGCCGAGCAACCCCACGATCTGGCCTGCACGCACTTCCAGGCTTACCCGATCGACTACGTATCTTCCCCCGTACTTCTTGACCAGATCCTGTACGATCAACTTTTTGGATGAATCCGGCATGGTCTCAGTCCTTTCGGGCGGGGTGGAGAACCGCCTGAACAGGAGTCTGTGCGCCACCTTCCACTACACTGCGGCCCTGAGCGATGTACAACGTGATGAGACGCCCCTGGACTTTGTCCGCACCCTGGGAAACAACGGGATTACCCATGAGAACGATCTTTTGTTCAACGTGGTAATATACCGCCTTGTCGGCAGTGGCGACCTTGTCTTGTTGGGATATTTTGACATCGCCCTCTATTTCGATGCGGTCTATTTTATCCATCATGCTGGACTGGGAATTTTTCTCCGTCCCCGTGGATGCGGCATAGACTTTCAGCGTTCTGCCCGTGATCGTCAAATCGTCTTGCTGCACCACCACATGCCCCTCAAAGAGGATGGTTTTCTCGTTCTGTTTGACTTCCATCCGATCACTGGCGATGTGCAGGGGAGAATCGCTTTTGAGGGCTTTTTCGCCGGGAATGGGGGAGACGGATTTTTTCTCTGCAGCGAACGAAACGTTGGGTATTGTATTCAACAGCAAGCAAAAGAGAAGCAGGACCAGAGGAACAAAATGCCTGGAATTCATATGGGATGATTGCATGGTGGCCTCATTGACTGGGTTGAGATTTGGGAGGAAGGAAAACCACAGTCGCCCGGACCCCTCCCTCGATGATTCCCTCACGTTCCGGGATGTGGAACTGCCATCGTTTCCCTTGAAGATCCACGTCGGGTCCTGTGAGGTGAATGAGTGATTCCGACTGGATGGTCCTGGCTTCATGATTGTAGAAAGCCTTCTCTGTGGATAGAGTATACCCTTGAGGCAGCGTCGCTTCGACGGAATCCGTCAATTCGATGTTCCGCGTCCCAGCAAACAAAATGCCCTTCTGACTTTTCAAATAAATCTCTTCTCCGCTCTTCAAAAAGAGAGTGAGTAGGACCGATGTGAGAAGCGTCTTTTGTTCATCCTGAAAATAATTTGCCTCGGATGCCTTGAGGGTCCAGATGCGATTGCCTTCCTGCATTTCCGTGTATTCCATGTCCGTAAGCTTCATTTCAGCTTCCGTCGGTTCGCTTTCCTCAACGACCCGCTGTTCTTTCATGGTTTTCCCTTTCCAGATTCCCACCATGAGCACCGACGTCAAACCCAACGCCAGAGTCAGAACCAATCCCTGCAGTAATTTGCGAGAAGACATCACACTATACCTGCGCCTCATTGCCGACAGGATGCAGTCACCATGGAAAGATTGCCATCCGCCTGGCTTCCGCAAGTGGATAGCCTGGGACGCCTTCTCCGGGGACCACTTCATAAGAGAGGGTCGGCCAACTTAGAACCTATCCAGAAACCACCTGTAGACTTTGCGACACCCCCCTTGGTCCCCCCTCGAGGGGGGAATTAAAGGGGGGTGTCCGCTGCCGAGGTAGGTTTTCGGATAGGCTCTTAACCACTTGCTTTTCTTTCAGTAATGAAGCTTGTGAAAGAAAATAAATTTATTTAATAAAATTAATTAATTACGATATCATTTTCTATTTAACATGCACTAGCTGTGCCTGTAAAGTGATATTCTATAATTTTTTTGATAGGAGCTTGAAAAAACGGGGAGAGGGGATGAAGGAAGTCGTTGTCAGCTTTGGAAATAACGTTGCGTCACTTTTTCCCACCGGCCCTGGACCTGTAAAATCAGCTCACAAACTTCTCTTCCCGCTCCAGATCCTCCCCTGGCTCGAGTCACATAATGAGCATACGGCATTACGTGAGAGGTTGCATTGGATACAGCGACGGCGAACCCCACTCTTCGCATGACGGGGATGTCGATCAAGTCATCTCCCACATACCCTACTTCCTCGTCCTTCAGACCGGTTTCCGAAAGGATCTTCTCATAGGCTTCCACCTTGTAGTGGACTCCCTGGTAGACTTTTTTTATCCCCAGACCCTCCGCCCGGTTATCCACCGCCCTGCAGTACCTGCCGGTCACCAGCGCCACATCGATTCCCGCCCGCTGCAGCAGCTTGATACCATGCCCGTCCTGCACATCGAAGGCTTTGATCTCCGACCCGTCATCGTGGTAGATGATGCGTCCATCGGTCAAAACGCCATCCACGTCGAAAATCACCAGTCGAACGGGTAGGATGCGCATTCGCAATTCGTGGCTTATTTCAGTAAAAGTCATTTTTTCCACCTGTCTCCGGGAAATGGTGTCTGGTACTGAGATCCTTCCATGGCCGTTCAAGCACAAGGTTCATTGGTCATCCCGCACGGCATGATAGATTTTCAGAAGCTTTTCGAGCAGTGAAGGTACCTGGGAAAGCCTCAGAGAATTCGGTCCGTCGCAGAGGGCTTTGTCCGGGTCCTCATGCATCTCGAGGAATACCCCGTGGGCACCTGCTGCAACAGCCGCACAAGCCAGTGGGGCGACATATTCGCGCTGCCCGCCGGAACTCGAACCCTCTCCTCCAGGCAGTTGAACGCTGTGAGTGGCATCGAAAACGACGGGGTAGCCAAAATCGGTCATGATGGGGATGGATCGCATGTCCACCACCAGGTTATTGTACCCGTACTGACTTCCTCGTTCGGTGAGAAGGATCTTTTCATTGCCGGTCTGTCGAACTTTCTCTATCACCTGGGTCATATCCCAGGGAGCGAGAAATTGAGACTTCTTGATATTGACCGGTTTTCCCGTTTCTCCCGCTGCTCGCAAAAGGTCTGTCTGCCGTGCCAAAAAAGCCGGAATCTGAAGAATGTCCACGATATTCCCTGCCTGAGCGGCTTCCGGTACACTGTGGATATCCGTCAAAACGGGAACTCCGAGCTCCTCTCTTACACGGGCCAGGATAGAAAGGCCCTCTTTGAGTCCCGGTCCGCGATACGATTGCAGGGAGGTACGGTTGGCCTTATCGTAGGAGCTCTTGAAGACATAAGGGATTCCAAGATCTTCGCATGTTGCCTTCAGGAAAGCTGCGATTCTCAGCACCAGTGCTTCGTTTTCAATGACGCAGGGGCCACCGATGACAAAAAAGCGACTCTTCCCTATTTGTTGTCCCAACACTTCAAATTTTGCCACGCATGTGCTCCTGAAATTTCAGCATTCACATTCCTTTTTAAAGTCCTCGGGACGTTTTTCTCTAGCTTGTTCCAGGCACTTGCCCACAAAGGCCTTGAAGATGGGATGGGGTTCCATGGGGCGGGACTTGAATTCGGGATGGAACTGACAGCCAAGAAACCATGGATGGTCGGGAATCTCTATGATTTCCACCAAATTCTTGTCGGGAGAAAGGCCGCTGAAACGCAATCCGTTCTTGGCCAGAATTTCCCTGAAATCATTATTGAATTCATAACGATGCCGGTGCCGTTCCGAGATTTCCGAGCGCTGATAGGCTTCGTAGGCAAAGGAATTCGGCTCCAGCACGCAGGGATAAGCGCCCAACCGCATGGTACCGCCAAAATCCGAGCTTTCATCTCTGCGGATCACCTGATTGTTTTTGTAGTCGAACCACTCCCTCATGAGGTAAATCACCGGGTAGGGAGTGTGCTTGTCGAATTCCATGCTGTGAGCCTTTTCCAACCCTGCGATATTGCGCGCAAACTCCACAGTGGCCAACTGCATGCCCAGGCAAATGCCGAGAAACGGGACCTTGTTTTCCCTGGCATACTTGATGGCCTTGATCTTTCCTTCAACACCCCGCTGACCGAATCCCCCAGGAATCAAGATACCGTCGGCTCCTTCGATGAGAGCTTCGCCGCCTTCTTTTTCTACATTCTCAGAGTCGACATAATCCAGCAGCACGCGGGTATTGTGAGCACCCCCCCCATGGACCAGGGCTTCGTTCAGGCTCTTGTAGGATTCCGTCAATTCAATATATTTTCCTACAATAGCAATGCGGACCTCGTATTCAGGCTCTTTGAGCTTGCGAACCATTTCCCGCCATGGATCGAGGATAGGAGCACGGGTCCATATATTGAGAAGGCGCAGAATTTTTTCGTCCAGCCCCTCCTGATGAAAACGAAGTGGAGCTTCATAAATACATTCCACATCTTGTGCCGTGATGACTCCGTCGGGTTCAACATTGCAGAAATGCGCGATCTTGGCCTTGATCTCGGCCGAGAGCACTTTTTCGGTACGGCAGAGGAGGATGTCCGGCTGAATGCCTATGCTTCGAAGCTCCTTGACACTGTGCTGAGTGGGCTTGGTCTTCACTTCGCCCGATGTTTTCAGGAAGGGTACGAGAGTGACGTGTATATAAAGAACGTTTTCCCTGCCCACGTCGTTTCGAAACTGGCGGATGGCTTCCAGGAAGGGAAGACTTTCAATGTCGCCGACCGTGCCGCCGATCTCTACAATGATGACATCGTAGTCCTCCACCGCTCCGCGGATGCAGGACTTGATCTCGTCGGTTACATGGGGGATCACCTGGACCGTGCCTCCCAGGTAGTCGCCGCGCCGTTCTTTCGTGATGACTGAGTAGTAGATGCTCCCGGATGTGAAATTGTTCTTCTTGGACATCCGGGCATGGGTAAAACGTTCGTAATGCCCCAGATCCAGGTCCGTTTCGGCTCCGTCATCCGTGACAAATACTTCCCCATGCTGGAAAGGGTTCATCGTTCCGGGATCCACATTGATGTAAGGATCCAGCTTTTGCAGGGTCACTCGCAAGCCGCGACTTTCCATCAAAGCTGCAATGGAAGCAGCGGCCAACCCTTTTCCCAGCGATGAAAGAACCCCGCCTGTAATGAAAATAAATTTTGGCTGCCGCAAGATCTGTGCCCTTTCTTTATGATTGACTTTTTTCCGGTTCGATCAGGTGTGCCTCACCCAAGGCCGGTAGGAGTATAGCAAAAGACAAACCAAAGTCAATGTCGGCGCCAGAGAAGACAAAGAAAATCGGACTTGAATGATGAATTATTGCAACAGGATATGAATTGTGAGCAGAAAATGCCATGGCCTTGTTCGTTTGGGAATTTCTTCATATGCATTTCGATGGCCCATGGGCAATCAAAGAAATCCGGCAAGTCAAAATGGGTTCTTAGAGAAGATGGTTTCTGTCTCTTGTGAAAATGAGCTTCCGCAGCTGTGCATATATGCCGACGACCGGTTAAAAAATGTTGTATTTAGTAGAGCTTGGCTTTAGAATACGCCACATTGCTGGAGTGACCAGACGCAGTTTCGGTGGATGAGACAGGGATGAACTGCTTTTCTTAAAGAGATAGCTATAGAGAGACCGACCGTAAGGAATATCTAATTCATTGAAAATAGGACCATTCCAGGTAGATCGGCCCTGTGCCTTTAATGTGGCCGACAGCCTGGTTCTCAATGCCTTTTTGAACGACTTGCAGTCAGAATGAATCTCGAGCGATGAAGGGGGCTAATTTTATTTGCAAGGAAAGGGGGTGGGAAGTCAGGGGCTCGTATAATTCGGTGTAATTCATTTTTCAGTTTTAAATTCAGTAATTATGAGGAGGAAAGATCATGACTAAAGCTGAATTGGTATCGAAGGTGGCTGGGGATGGCGGAATCACCAAGGCACAGGCGGAGAAGGCTGTGGATGCTATGGTTGCCGCCATCGCGGATGCCCTGTCGGGTGGGGACAAGGTGACTTTGGTGGGGTTTGGAACCTTCAGCGTTGGGGAACGGTCTGCACGTGAAGGAAGGAATCCCAGGACCGGGGAAAAGATCAGCATTCCAGCGTCCAAGGTTGTGAAGTTCAAACCGGGCAAGAGCTTGAGCGAAAAAGTAAAATAAAGTCTCCCCGCCCAACAAGGCAGGACGTTGTTCGTCGATACCGGAATTAGTAATGATTGGGGCGGAGAGTGCTTTTCGGCGAGGGATGCCGATTCGGGGGCATGAGTTCCGCCCCGATCACCTTTTCAATTGAAATGAAATCCCCCTATGCATCCTTGCAACCCTTTTCTTGAATTTTGAGGGGAATTCCAAATATCCAGTGACCTGCCTGTCTTCCGCAAGGTCTTTCTTCGAGGCCCATTCCACTCTGCACTTTTGTCATTCCCCTATTCTTTTCGGCCGATTCGTTTCTTTACGGCTTTAGCTTTAAGGAGGGAAAAGTGGCGAAGAATCTTGTTCAAAAGATCCTTGATGCACATTTATTGGAAGGGCGGTTGATCCCAGGCGAAGAAATCGCCGTCAAGATCGACCACGTTCTCTTGCAGGATGCCACGGGTACCATGGCCATGTTGGAGTTCGAGGCCCTCGGAATCGAAGCCGTAAAGGCCGAAGTTGCGGTGCAGTACGTGGATCACAACATCCTGCAAACGGATAACAAAAATGCCGACGACCACAAATATCTTCAGACGGCCGCTGCTCACTATGGACTTTATTATAGCCCTCCCGGAAACGGTGTGTCCCACCAGGTGCACATGGAGCATTTTGGAGTTCCCGGGAAAACCATGCTCGGAGCCGACAGCCACACGCCGGGCGCCGCAGGTGTCTCCATGCTGGGGATTGGAGCCGGCGGTCTGGATGTGGCCATGGCCATGGCCGGATTCCCTTATTATCTGCCTTGCCCGAGAGTCCTGGGAGTCGAACTTACGGGGGCTCTGCCCGATTGGGTAAGTGCAAAGGACGTTATCCTCGAAATGCTGAGGCGTTATAACGTTAAGGGATGTGTGGGGAAAATCATCGAATATTACGGGCCGGGGGTAAAGAGCCTTTCGGCTACCGACCGCGAAACCATCGGCAACATGGGAACGGAACTGGGGGCGACCACCTCCATTTTCCCATCGGATGAGAACACCCGTGCCTATCTGGAAGCACAGGGGCGCGGGGAGTGCTGGGTGGAGCTGAGCGCCGACGAAGGGGCGGAGTACGACGAATACGACGCCATCGACCTCTCGTCTCTCGAACCTCTTATCGCCTGTCCTTCTTCTCCTGGAAATGTGGTCCCTGTCAGGGAAGTTGCCGGAATCAAAGTCGATCAGGTGATTGTCGGCAGCAGTGTGAACTCTTCCTTTCGGGATCTCATGGTAGTGGCAAAAATTGTCGAAGGGCGCCATGCTCACCCCTATACTTCTTTTCATGTGAACCCCGGAAGCCGCCAAGTTTTGGAAAACGTGGCGATTGAAGGGGGAGTCATGTCCTTTCTCATGGCGGGAGCTCGAATCCATGAACCGGGATGCTTGGGGTGCATCGGCATGGGGCAGGCTCCGGGCACAGGTGAAGTGAGCCTGCGTACGATGCCGAGAAATTTTCCCGGACGTTCCGGAACCAGGGACGATCAGGTATATCTTTGTTCTCCGGAAACCATAGCCGCTGCCGCACTGAGAGGCGTCATCACCGATCCCCGGGATCTGGGAAGCGAGATGGAATATCCCCGCATCAAGGATCCGGAGAAATACCATGTCGACATATCTTCTATCATCGCTCCATCCGAAGAATTGAGGAGCGTCGAAGTCATCCGGGGCCCCAATATCAAGCCGCTGCCTGAGATGGATCCTCTCCCCGGGACCCTCACGGCGGAAGTGGTGTTGAAAGTGGGAGACAATATCTCCACCGACACCATCATGCCCGCAGGAAACCAGGTTCTGCCCTTGCGGTCCAACATCGAGGCCATCAGCAAATTTGTATATTCCCAGATCGATCCGGATTTTTACAAGGAATGCCTGGCCAAAGGATCGGTGGTTGTCATTGGAGGAGAGAATTACGGGCAGGGGTCCAGTCGCGAACATGCCGCCCTGGCTCCCCGTTTTCTCGGAGTCCGTGCGAAGATCACTCGAAGCTTTGCGCGAATTCACAAAGCCAATCTCTGTAATTTCGGGATACTTCCTCTCACTTTTAAGAACCCTTCCGACTATGACCTTTTTAAAAAGGGATCAAAGGTAGCTTTTCCCGCGGTAAGAACGCATATTGAAAAGGGAGACGTGGAAATTCCTGTGGAAGTGGATGGTCGGAGGATTGTTACCTTTCTGAAAGTTTCGGAACGCCAGCGCAAGCACTTGCTGGCCGGCGGCGCTTTGAACTTCGTGAGGCAACATCCCCATGCCGAGGGTCGACCATCATAAGAGAGTACAAAATGTGAAACTGAATTCATCTGGGAGGCGAAATATGGCTGAGGAAGTTCGTGTCAAGAATATTGGTTTGAGAGGGGTCACCGTAGCCGATACGAAAATCAGCTACATCGATGGAGAACACGGCATTTTGATCTATCGTGGATTTCGTATAGAGGAACTGGCCGAGCGATCCACATTCCCGGAGACCGCTTATCTTCTTTTGAATGGGGCCTTGCCGAACAAGCAACAGCTCGTTCAATTCGAGCAGGAGCTTGTGGAAGGAAGGCAGTTGCCGGCTTACCTGTACGATGTCTTCAAAAAACTCCCCAGGAGTTCGGATCCCATGGACGTGCTCCAGGCAGCCGTGCCTCTTCTGGCGGTGAATGATCCCGATCTCAACGATGAATCCCGCGAAGCCAACGTACGAAAGGCCATGCGCCTCATAGCCCGTTTCCCCGTTGTGGTTGCTGCCTGGCACAGGATACGCCATGGGCTGGAACCACTCCCTTCGGACGATTCCCTCTCCCATGCCGCCAATTTCCTGTGGCAGCTCACAGGCCAAAAGCCGGATGCAGAGACAGCGCGTGATTTTGACATTTGTCTCATATTGCATGCCGATCACACTTTCAATGCTTCGACCTTTGCCTGCCGTGAAGTGGTTTCCACCCAGGCGCACATGTATGCCGGGGTAGCTGCCGGCGTGGGCGCTCTTTCCGGAAGCCTGCATGGAGGAGCCAACGCGCGGGTGATGGAAATGCTTCAGCAGGTGGAGTCGGAAGTCAAAGCGGTGGACGAAGTCGGTGCATGGGTCAGGGATCGTATCGACCGGGGCGAAAAGATCATGGGAATGGGGCATGCCGTCTATAAGACCTTCGATCCCCGGTCCAAAATTCTCAAAGAGATGTCGTTGCGGTTGGGAAAGAAAACGGGTCGTGAAAACTGGTACCGGTTGCTCACCAGGATCGAGGAGGAAGGGATCAGGGAATTCGAAAAGAGGGGCAAAATGGGCATCAAGATCAACGTCGACTTTTACAGCGGCTCCGTTTACGCCATGATGGGCATTCCTGTCGACATCATGACACCCGTGTTTGCCATTTCGAGAATTTCCGGATGGTGCTCCCATATTATCGAAGAAAAATTCGGTGAAGCGCAGGGTAAACCCGCCCTCTACAGGCCGAAGGCGGAATATGTGGGAGACTACTGCGGTCCCATCGGGTGTGAGTTCAAACCCCTCACGGAAAGATGATTCGGCTGTTGAACGGAGCGGTCACAAAGAAAAATGAAAAGACGGCAAAGAGATGCAAGGCAACAGGGAAAGCGGGAAACGCTCTTGAAAAGCGATGTTACTATGAGCCACGCACTATGAGCCATGAGCTATAAACCATGAGCTTTCAAAAGAAAGGAGGAGCGAATGGTGTTCAAGCATGATGTCGTGGTGGTGGGGGCCGGCCTTGCCGGTTTGAGGGCCGCACTTGAGGTAGCCGGCAATGCGGATGTTGCCCTGATCAGCAAGGTCTATCCCACCCGATCTCATTCCGGGGCCGCGCAGGGAGGCATTGCCGCAGCACTTGGCAATGAAGAGCCGGATTCGTGGGAATGGCATATGTACGATACAGTCAAGGGGGGAGACTATCTCACGGATCAAAATGTGGCGGAAATTCTCGCTCAGGATGCCCCTCGCGCCGTGTATGAACTCGAGCATTTCGGAGTTCCATTCAACCGCACGCCTGAAGGAAAAATCGCGCAGCGGGCTTTTGGCGGGCACACCCGGGATTTCGGCAAGGCTGCGGTGAAAAGAGCCTGCTATGCCGCAGACCGCAGCGGGCGCGTCATGATGGACACCCTCTATTTCCAGGTCGAACGCAAAGGGATCAAGGCCTATCCCGAATTCCAAATGTTGGATCTCATCTTCAAGGACAAGCAGGTGGTGGGGCTGGTGGCCTACGAGTTAGCAACGGGAGAAGTTCACTTTTTCCACAGCCGGGTGGTCATGCTCGCCACGGGTGGATATGGCAAGATCTACAAGACCACTTCCAATGCCTTCGCCAATACGGGTGAGGGGCTTTACATTCCTTACCGCGCAGGAATTCCCCTGGAAGATATGGAGTTTGTTCAATTTCATCCTACCGGCATTTACGGCCTGGGGGTCCTGCTGACCGAAGCGGCAAGAGGGGAGGGGGGGGTCCTTCGAAATGACGCCGGTGAACGTTTCATGGAAAGGTATGCGCCGACCATCAAGGACCTTGCGCCGCGCGATATGGTCTCAAGGGCCATCTGGACGGAGATTCGTGCAGGAAGGGGAGTAGGGGGCAAGGACTACGTGCATCTGGATTTGACGCATCTGGGTGAGAAAAAGCTCGCCGAAAGGCTATCGGATATTACCTCTTTCGTGAAAATCTACCTGGGCCTCGATCCAGCCAGGGAGCTCGTTCCGGTGCAGCCCACCTGCCATTATATGATGGGCGGGATTCCATGCGATGTGGACGGGCATGTGCTTGGAGACAAGCACGAAATCATTACGGGGCTTTATGCGGCTGGAGAATGTTCGTGCCTTTCGCTCCACGGGGCAAACCGCCTCGGGTGCAATTCCCTTTTGGACCTGGTCGTCTTCGGGCGTCGCACGGGCCTGCAGATTGTAAGGGATCTCGGTCGGTTGCCCTGGAATGAGCCGCCTGAAAATCCCGACCGCGCTACTGTAGAAAGGATTCGAAGGATCAAGGAAAGAAAAACCGGGGAGAAGGTCGGTTCCTTGAGAAGCTCCTTGCAGGAAGTCATGACCACGAACTGCTCCGTCTTCCGTCATGAAGAGACCATGGAACAGGCTTTGTTGGAAATCCGCTCCCTACAGGAACGTTATGCACGAATCGCCATCGATAACAAGGGTCTCAAGTTCAATACGGACCTCTTGGATGCCCTGGAACTTGAGGCCCTTCTGGGGCTTGCGGAAGCCGTCACGGTTTCGGCCCTCAATCGAAAGGAAAGCCGCGGAGCGCATTCCCGGGAAGACTATCCCGAAAGGAACGATGAGGAGTGGCTGAAACATACCTTGATCCAAAAAAAGGACGGTGAACCGCGAGTCTTCTACAAGCCGGTCACAATCACCCGCTTTCAACCCAAACCGAGGACATATTGATATGGAAATGAGATTCAAGATATTCCGGTTTGATCCGGAAGTGGACAAGGAACCGCGTTTCCAGAGTTATACGGTTTCTGCCGAACCGCATCACCGCATTCTGGATTGTCTGAACAAGATCAAGTGGGAGCAGGATGGAACGCTCGGCTACCGCATGTCCTGCGGGCATGGGATCTGCGGCTCGGATGGGATGAGGATCAACGGTGTTTGCGGCCTGGCCTGTCAGAAGCTGGTCAAGGAATACGAGGGAACTGAAGTTGTTCTGGAACCGCTTCCACATTTCAAGGTGCTGAAGGATCTCATTGTGGAGATGGACGGTTTTCTGGAACAGGTAAAGAGGTTCCGTCCCTATCTGATCAGTACCAGTCCGCCCCCTGAAAAGGAGAGATACCAAAGCCCCGAGGATCGGAAAAAGGTGGGGGACGTCATCCGGTGCATCCTCTGCGCTTGCTGCACGGCCGCCTGTCCCGCTATGGATGAGAACGAAAAATACGTCGGCCCTGCGGCGCTCGTCTGGGCCTACCGCCTGATCAACGATTCCAGAGACGACGCATTCCGTGAACGGCTCAAGGCGGTTGACTTCAAGGATGGTGTCTGGTCGTGCAAAAACTACTTCGAATGCACGCGGGTCTGTCCCAAAACGATCCCCGTTACCAAGTCCATCAACCTGCTGAAGCGAGAGATCGAGAAGACGTTCCCCGAGAGATCTCATTGATAGAAGGATGGAGGGAATCGGGGAAGGAGGTAAAAAAACGGCAAGATCTTGCGAGACACCCAAAATGAGACCCGCTGAACCGGTTTTGGACGAGGCTTGAAGGTCGCGAGCGAAGTCGTCCGGCGTTCGTTTTGTGCAAAGGAGAGAAAATGAAGATGCTGTCCGTCAATCCCTTTACTGAGGAAATAACCCATGAATTCGATATGTTCGGTGTGGAACAGGTCGATGAAGCGGTTCAGAGGGCAGAGGAAGCTCTTTTGCGGTGGAAAGCCCGCTCCGTGCCCGACCGGGTTGAGATTTTCAAGAGAGTTGCCGCCGACTTGCGGCAGCACAAGAGGAAGTACGGAGAAATCATCACCCGGGAGATGGGAAAGCCCATCAAGCAGGCCGTCTCGGAAGTGGAAAAATGCGCCTGGGTCTGCGACTATTATGTGGAACATGCAGCACGCTTCCTGCAGCCGGAAAGCATAAAGACGGATGCGGCGAAAAGTACGGTTTACTTTGAGCCCCTGGGAATCATTCTGGGGATCATGCCCTGGAATTTTCCCTTCTGGCAGGTTTTCCGGTTTGCTGTTCCCGCTATGGCGGCAGGCAATGTCTGCCTTTTAAAGCATGCCTCCAATGTGCCCCTTGCCGCTCTGGAGATAGAGAAGATATTCACATCCGCGGGAATGCCGACCGGAGTCTTTCAGACGCTGCTCATCGATGCAGGGTCGGCAACCCGTTTGATTGAAGAGGGAAAGGTAGCCGGCGTTTCTCTCACGGGCAGCCTTGTCGCCGGCTCGAGAGTCGGTGAGGCCGCAGGGCGGAACATCAAAAAGCTCGTACTCGAACTGGGAGGGTCGGATCCGTTTATCGTACTCGATGATGCGGACCTTTCCAAAGCCGCTGAAGTCGGAATGGCGGCAAGGGCCTTGAATACCGGTCAGAGCTGCATTGCCGCCAAGAGGTTCATCGTGATGGATTCCGTAGTGGAGGAATTTCAAGTGAAATTCCTGGAATACTTGCGCATGCTCCATGTAGGGAACCCCATGGACGAGGATACGGATATCGGTCCACTCGCCAAAAGCGAATTCGTGGAAGACCTGAACGTTCAGTTGCAGGATGCCATCGATAAAGGAGCAACCATTTTTTATGGCTCCAAGCCGCCCGAAGGAAAAGGCTTTTTCTTTCAACCGGCGGTGCTCGTCAATGTAAAAGCGGACATGAAGGTGGCGCAGGAGGAGGTCTTTGGCCCCCTCGCTCCCATCGTTGTGGTCAAAGATGAGGAAGAAGCCGTTGCGTGGGCCAATGCAACGAAATTCGGACTGGGGGCCTCCATTTGGAGCAGGGATGTGGAAAGGGCGGTGCGCCTGGCTCAACGGATTCAATCGGGGTTTGTCGCCATCAACGACATGGTCAAATCAGATCCGAGACTTCCCTTCGGCGGGATCAAAAAGTCGGGAATGGGGCGGGAATTGTCACATTATGGACTCAAGGAGTTTGTGAATATAAAAACCGTGGTCGTCAACTGAAAAAGCCGAAAAACTCGTGCGGACATTTGCCGCGGAAGGCCCCGAGAGCATAGAGAATAAGGGGCCTGGAGAAAAATGATGAAATACCGGATAGAAGAAGATGCGCTCGGGAGCGTGCGGGTGCCGGAAGATGCCTATTATGGAGCTCAGACGCAGCGGGCGGTTGAAAATTTCCCTGTAAGCGGTTGGAGGTTTCCGTCATCATTCATCAGAGCGCTCGGTTTGATCAAGAAATGTGCAGCCCTGGTGAACCATGAGCTGGGCCTGCTGAGCGCCGAGTTGGCGGAAGCCATTGGTGCGGCGTCCCAAGAGGTCGTGGAAGGCAGGTTGGTGGATCAGTTCGTTTTAGATGTTTTTCAAACGGGCTCGGGAACGTCCACCAACATGAATGCCAACGAGGTCATTGCGGGGCGCGCCAATGAAATCCTCACAGGAAGGCGCGGAGGAAAATCACCCGTTCATCCCAATGACCATGTGAACCTGGGGCAGTCCAGCAACGATGTGATTCCTACAGCCCTTCATGTTGCAGCATTGACCGCTATCAAGGATCGCCTGATTCCCGCTTTGGAAAAGCTTCAGCGGAGTCTGCTTCAAAAATCCGAAGATTTTGCGGAGGTGGGGAAAATAGGCAGGACGCACCTTCAGGATGCCGTTCCCGTTACTTTGGGGCAGGAATTCGGAGGGTATGCGCGGCAGGTGGAACTGGGGATTGCAAGAATTCGGGGAGTCCAGGCTTCTCTTTTGGAACTGGCCCTGGGGGGAACCGCCGTGGGGACAGGATTGAACACGCATCCGGATTTTGCAGCCAAAGCGATCGAGCTGATTTCCCGTGAGACGGGCTCTCCTTTCCGGGAGGCGTCAAACCACTTCGAGGCGCAGGCGGCCCAGGATGCCGCGGCGGAGACAAGTGGAGCGCTCAAGACCGTAGCCGCCAGTCTTTCAAAAATCGCCAATGACATTCGCTGGCTGGCCTCCGGTCCCAGATGTGGGTTGGGAGAAATCAACCTGCCGGCGCTCCAGCCCGGGTCTTCCATCATGCCTGGAAAAATCAACCCTGTGATTCCCGAAGTCGTGGTTCAGGTTGCGGCCCAGGTGATGGGAAATGATGTGGCCATCACTATGGGAGTTCAGGGGGGATATTTCGAATTGAACACCATGCTGCCCCTGATTGCACATAATCTTCTCCAGTCCATAGACCTCTTGAGTGCTGCAACAACCCTTTTCGCCGAGCGATGCATCGACGGGATCACGGCCAACCGGGAGCGATGCGCTCAGAACATTGAGAGGAGTCTGGCACTTTCCACGTATCTTGCCCCGGTCCTCGGCTATGATAAGGCTTCGAAGATCGCCAGGGAGGCGTATGAATCGGGAAAAACCGTCAGGGAAGTGGTCCTGGAGGGAAAAACCATGTCGGAGAGGCAGCTCGATGAGCTTTTCAAGGAAATACGCTTCGGAAGGTAGTGGGAGACCGGTATTTCAGGGAGGAAATTCTTGAACACGACATCTATGGCAAATCACTCGGGGCTTTCACGCATCAAGCTCTTCATGGCTCTTTCCCGTACCCCCCATGGCTTGCTCGATATGGCGACGCCCGGTTTGGCTGCCGTGCTCTGGCTTGGGGCCATGCCTCCACTCATGGTGACATTTTTGGGGCTTTTGACAGCCTTTGCCGGATATACCGCTGTTTACGCCCTCAATGACGTGGTGGACTATAAGGTGGATAGAGAAAAAATCCGGGAGCTTGGCATACCCTGGAGTGAAAATGATCTGGATGCCGTTTATGCGCGCCATCCTCTGGCCCAGGGGCTCCTGAGCCTGAAAGAGGGGATTTTATGGACCGTTGCGTGGGGGGCGGTGGCGCTCATGGGGGCTTACACGCTGAATCCCACTTGTGCCCTGGTTTTTGTGGGGGGGTGTGTCGCCGAAGCGGTATATTGCCTCATGCTTCGGGTGAGTTATTTTCGCACGCTGGTGAGCGGCGGAGTGAAAACAGCGGGGGCCATTGCCGCAGTTTTCGCCGTTGTGCCGAATCCCTCCCTTCTTTTCCTGCTTTGTCTTTTTCTCTGGCTCTTTTTCTGGGAAATCGGGGGACAGAATGTTCCCAACGACTGGAGCGATGTGAACGAAGACCGTGACCTGGATGCCGAAACCATCCCCGTTCGTTTTGGGGCAGAGGGTACTGCCCGCATCATCCTCTGTTCTCTGGCCCTGGCTATTTTGCTGAGTCTCCTGCTTTTCTGGGTGACTCCGGCCGAACTGAGCCCCCTCTATCTTGCAGGAGCGCTTGCGTGCGGGGTTTTTCTGCTGCTGATTCCCGCTTACAAGCTCTACAAGGGCAGGACTTCCAAGTACGCCGCAGCCCTGTTCAACCGGGCCAGCTATTATCCTCTGACCATGCTCATGGTCGTCTGTCTGAGCTCCTTTTTTTAATATAAATCTGTGCATTAAAGAGACGGGGAAAGAGGAACTGGAAATCTTGACTATAAAACTTTCAACACACGGGAAAGCATGAAGCGGAGCCAACAACAGACCTCCTCACTCAACATCCTGGTTGTGGATGACGAGACCAACATCCGCAAGACGCTTTCCTATTGTCTCGCAGTGGAAGGGCATACCGTGATTGCTGTGAGCAATCTCGTCGACGCCATTGATGAAGTCCGGAGACGTTCTTTCGACATGGCGTTTGTGGATCTCAAACTGCGGCAAGAGAACGGCATGGATTTGATTCCTGTACTGGCAGCTGAATCTCCCTGGACGAAAACCGTCATTATCACAGCTCATGGATCTATTGAAAGCGCGGTGGAGGCCATACGGCACGGGGCTGCCGATTATATCCAGAAACCCTTTACTCCAGACCAAGTCAGACTGCTGACTCAACGGATCATCAGGATTCGGGAACTGGAAAACGAGATCACCGTTCTCAAGGAGGACATGCAACGCTCTAATCCGGAGACGTCGTTTCAGAGCAAGAACGTTGGTATGCGGCGGGTCATCGAAACAGCAAAGAAAGCCGCGGCTTCGGAGGCGATCGTGTTGCTTCGGGGAGAAAGTGGTACGGGCAAATCGGCTTTTGCCCGGGCTATCCACCAGTGGAGCGCTAGAACCGCCAAACCCATGGCCGTGGTGGCATGCCCCTCGGTGCCCGCCGATCTTCTCGAAAGCGAACTCTTCGGGCATGTCAAGGGTGCGTTTACAGGGGCTGTACGGGACTATCCGGGCAGAATCGCGGTTTGCGAGGGTGGGACGCTTTTCCTGGATGAAATCGCTGACATGGCCCTTCCGGTCCAAGCCAAGTTGTTGCGCTTCATTCAAGACAGGGAATATGAGAGGCTGGGGGAAGCGACGCCGCGCAGGGCGGACGTGCGCATCATCGCAGCGACCAATGCCGATCTCGACAAGCGAGTGGCTGAAGGCCGCTTCCGCGAAGACCTGTTCTACCGCCTCAATGTGATCAGCCTTACCCTGCCACCGCTTCGGGAAAGGCCGGAAGACATCCTGCCGCTTGCCGAAAAGTTTCTCGCTCATTTCTGCCGTGCCAACCACAAGTCGATCTTCGGCTTCACCGATGAGGTAGCCGCGGCACTAAAGGGCTACAGATGGCCGGGCAATGTTCGAGAACTCCGCAATACCATAGAGCGAGCCGTGATTTTGGGGAGTGGCGAACAGATCGGCAAGGTCGATCTGCCTGAAAATATTGCTCCTGCCGCCGGCGCTCCCGCCATCGGTGACCGAGTTCCGCTCTCCGTCATTGAAGAGCTTCATATCCGAAGAATTCTGGCCGACACCTCCTCACTTCAGGAAGCTGCAGATGTTCTAGGAATGGACCAGGCAACACTCTGGCGGAGGCGAAAAGCTTACGGCATTTGATCCGCCCATCAGCATTATCCTCATTGCATTTTGCAAGATCGATTCGGCACTCGTCTTTCAGATTTCAAGATAACCTTCCCTTAATTCATATATAACTATTTGAAATATCATTGGTTGCATCGTGGTACGATGATTGTAAAAGGCATCGTATATGGAATGGAGGATGTTGCATGTTATTGAAAAAGAAGATTCTGATCGGGTATGGCGTTGCCTTTGCCCTTATGGGCCTGGTGGTGGCGTGGGCCGTCGTGAATCTGATATCTCTCGGCAAGGCAACCGATGCTATCCTCCGCGAGAACTATCGGAGCATTCTCGCCGCAGAAAACATGGTGGACACATTGGAAAGGCAGGACAGCGCCATTCTACTCATCTTCCTGGGCGACACCAGGAAGGGGATTTCCCAGTTTCAGGAAAGCGAAGCCATGTTCTTGCAATGGCTGGCTCGCGCCAAGGACAATATTACGATAAAGGGCGAGGGCGAGTTGGTTGAATCCATAGATGCTGATTATGCAAAATACCGCCAACGGCTTTCCGAACTGACCGATTTACCCGGTACACAAGCCCCACCTTTGGAATATCCTCTGAGTGCCTATCATCAATCCATCTACCCGTTCTTTGCTCAAATCCGCGAGGCCTGCGTTCGGCTGCGCAACCTCAACGAGGAAACCATGTACGATGCCAGCCTTCGTGCGGGCCGAGTGGCCGGACAGGCGATCTGGTCCACGTTGCTCGTATCATCGTCAGGGATGATCATTGCGCTGATTTTCAGTTTATGGCTTGCTGAGCGTATCGTCAGACCCCTTCGGCGCTTCATGGATGCATCTCGAAAAATCTCGTCGGGGGACTATACGGTTCAGGTACCGGTGGAGACAAGTGATGAACTCGGGCGCCTGGCCGGAGAATTCAACCAAATGGCGGCCCGGCTTGAGCGTTATCATGAAATGAATATCGAAGAAATCATTTCCGAGAAAAGCAAAGGGGAGGCGATCCTGGCCAGTATAGAGGACGGCCTCGTGGTTTTCGATACCGACCTCAGATTGAAAGGCATCAACCCTGCGTCTCGCCGTATATTGAACCTCGAAGCCGCTGAATACACCGCTCTGCGGTGCCGGGACATCCTGCCCTCCTCCAATGTATGCGACCTGATAGAGAAAATCGTCGAAACAGGCCTGCAACCCAGTATTCCCGAAGAGCAGCGGATCGTTACGCTTTCTGAGGGAAAACTCTTACGCCACTATCTCTTTTCCGTTACGCCGATTCGAGGCAAGGAGCGGAACCTTTTGGGCATTGTGCTGCTGCTGAGAGACGTCACCCGGCTGAAGGAAGTGGAACGACTCAAGAGTGAATTCGTCATGGCTGCATCCCATGAGCTGCGGACGCCGCTCACAAGCATGGGTATGAGCATTGATTTGCTGCTGGAACATGCCGCACATGGACTTGCGGAAAAGGATCGGGAATTGCTCTTTGCGGCTCATGAGGAAGTACATCGCATGAAGGCTCTGGTCAACGATTTGCTCGACCTCTCCAAAATCGAGGCCGGCCGAATCGATCTGGAGTTTGAGAGCGTTCCGGTTCAAATCCTTTTCGAGAATGTCCAAACCGTTTTCAAGGGGCAGCTGGAGAAAGAGCAGGTCGTACTCAAGTTGGAGTTGCCACGGGATTTGCCGCACATTCGTGCCGACGCCAACAAGATCACCTGGGTACTGACCAACCTGGTCTCTAACGCCCTGCGCTATGTGGACAAGGGCGGGAATATCCAGCTCATGGCCGGCAGGATGGGGCCGTACATTCACCTCTCTGTTCAGGATGACGGTCCCGGCATTCCTCAAGAATACCAGACGAAAATATTCGAGAAATTTGTACAGGTAAAGGGGCAGGAATCCGGAGGTACAGGTCTCGGCCTTGCCATTTGCAAAGAGATTGTGCGCGCGCACGGAGGTGCGATCTGGGTCGAGTCGGTTCCGGGTCAGGGAAGTACTTTTACTTTCACAGTGCCGGTGGTCCAATAGGAGGAATACATGGAAAAGAGACCGATTCTTATAGTGGATGATGAAAAGAACATCCGCCTGACGATGTCCCAATCTCTGGAACCCCTGGGAATGCCCGTCGAGACGGCGGTAAACGGTGAAGATGCGCTGCAAAAACTTCGTGAAAAACAGTTCGGGCTGGTATTTCTGGATCTCAAAATGCCGGGCATGGATGGAATGGAGGTGCTGCACCGGATCAAAGAGAAGTGGCCCAAAATGCAGGTGATCATCGTCACGGCTTACGGGACCGTGGAGTCGGCCGTCGAGGCCATGAAGATCGGGGCAGCCGATTTTCTCCAAAAGCCGTTCAGCCCGAGCGAAATTCGTGAGCTTGCAGCCAAAGTTTTAGAGCGCGAAGCCCTGGATGAAGAGAGTGCTACGGGTTACTTGACCCTGGTTGAACTCGCCAAACGCCACATCAGCGATAGGAACTTCGATACGGCGCTCAAGTTCACTCAAAGAGCCATTGCTGCAGACCCGGCCCAGCCCGAGGTCTACAACCTGTACGGGGCACTCCTGGAGATCAAAGGCAACCGGCTCGAGGCTCAAAAGTTTTATCGGGCCGCCCTGGACATTGACCCTACCTTTAAACCGGCAAAAGCCAACCTGGATAGAACCGCTTCCTGGCATAAGTTCGGTAAAATCGAACTCGAACCCGACCGGGAAGGAGCCGAACAGAAGAAGGAAAGTCGCGAGGGTGCGAAAGGTAAAGAGTAGGCAATCGTATTCGTTGGGCAGCGGCATTTTGCATCGATCTCCTGGCCGTTTGATGGCTTTAACGTAGGATGGAAAACGTGGTTCAGACGTACCGGTCGCCGCCATGGATGGACTATGCTCCAGCGTTGGCGATGTATTCTTCGGCCCGGATCTTGTGCGCCTGGGTTTCATATTTTCGCGTATCCAGAATGACGATGGTAATTCCCCTGGCATCCTCGATAAGGCGCTCGACAATGTTCTTCCTTCCAAGAATCCTTTTCCAGATGGGCTGCGTGCCCGGACTTCCGATCACGATGTGCCCCACACGGTATTCTTTCGCAAAACGCAGGATTGTGTCGGGAACGTCCTCTCCTTTATACGTGAAGACCATGGCGCCAAGCTGCCTGGCCAGGGTCAGGGTGCCGGAGAGGATGTTCTGGGTGTGGGAATCAATCATGGTGGGTGCTTCCGAAGGGGTCTGAACATATACGGCGTACCAGTTCCGGTTGAGTCTTCCCGCAAGGCGCGAAGCGTAGCGAAGGAGCTTTTCGCTGTTTGGGCCGCGTGAACTGAGGCACACCATGATCTGATCGGGTGTTGCCGGTATTTCAGGCTCCAGGGTTTCGCGGCTCCTGAGATCGATCTGCGAGGCAAGTTCCCGCAATGTGAGTTCGCGCAACTGTTCCAGGTTCGTTTTCCTGAAAAAGTTTGCAAGAGCCGTGTCAATGCGTTCCCTCGGGTAGATCTTCCCCTCTTCGAGACGCTTCTGAAGATCTTCAGTGGTAAGATCCACGTTGACGATCTCATCCGCATCGGCGATCACACTGTCCGGAAGGCGTTCGCGCACTTTGATTCCCGAAATTTTTTCCACTGTGTCGTAGAGGCTTTCTACATGCTGAAGATTGAGGGTGCTTATGACGTGAATGCCGGCAGAAAGGAGATCCTGAACATCTTCGTACCGTTTGGCGTTCCGGCTGCCGGGAACGTTTGTGTGAGCGAGTTCGTCGACGAGTGCGACCTCGGGTTTTCGTGCAAGAACAGCGTCCACATCCATTTCTTCGATCATGATCCCGCGGTATTCCTGGCGGCGACGGGGAATGACCTCAAGACCTTCGATGAGGGCTGCCGTTTCTGCGCGGCCATGCGTTTCCACTAGACCGACCACGACATCGAGCCCTTCTCTCTTGAGCCGATGGGCCTCTTCCAGCATCTGCCAGGTCTTCCCAACCCCTGCGCAGTACCCGAGATAGATCTTGAGGCGACCGCGCCGGGAGCGGCGAATCATACGCAAAAAGCTGTCGGCCCTGTTTGCAGCCATTTCCTCCTTCCTTATCGTTTTCCATCCAGATCAAGGTTCAATTCCAGTACGTTCACTCGAGGTTCGCCGAAGAGTCCTAAATCGCGTCCTTCGGTGTGAGTCTCTATCTTCCTGTGAACAATCTCCTGGCTGATGCCGCGGGCCAGAGCGACGCGGCGCGCTTGCAGCAGGGCGTTTTGCACACTGATATGAGGATCCAGGCCGCTTCCCGAAGTCGTTACTGCGTCGGCGGGAATGGGGATACTGTCTACCAGCCCGTTTTCCAGACGATACCTGGCGATACGCTCCCGGACAGTATCGATGAGCTTTTCGGACGTGGGGCCAAGATTGCTTCCGCCGGAGCTTGCCGCATCATAGCCCTCACCTGCCGCCGAAGGGCGGGAATGAAAGTAACCGGGACCGGAAAATCCTTGGGCAATGAGGGTTGATCCCGCAGCTTTCCCTTCCCGGGTGATCAGGGAGCCGTTGGCTTTTTCTGCGAAAATCCCCTGGGCCATGCCCCAGACGATCAGGGGATAGACACCGCACAGGATGATGGCCAGGGAGAGTGTGGCAATGATGGAGGTGCGGAGTTCAGCCACAAGGTTCCTGATATCAAAACGATTCGTATCTGGAAAATCTTTCATGGTTTTCATTTCCTCCTAAACGAGGTGCAACGCGTTGACCAGGAGGTCAATGAGCTTGATACCGACAAATGGTGCAGCTAGGCCGCCAAGCCCATAGATCAGGAGATTTCGGCGCAGGAGGACCGAGGCATCGAGAGGGCGGAACCGTACGCCGCGAAGCGCAAGAGGGATCAGGGCTATGATGATGAGGGCGTTGAAGATGACCGCACTCAGGATCGCGCTCGCAGGAGAGCCGAGTCGCATCAGGTTCAGGGGACCGATGACCGGAAATGCGTTGACCAGCATTGCCGGAATGATGGCAAAGTACTTGGCCACATCGTTTGCGACGCTGAAGGTGGTAAGGGCCCCCCGGGTCATGAGCATCTGCTTTCCGATTTCAACGATTTCGATGAGCTTGGTCGGATTTGAATCGAGATCCACCATGTTGCCTGCCTCCTTGGCTGCCTGTGTGCCCGTGTTCATGGCAACACCCACATCTGCCTGAGCCAGGGCGGGAGCATCGTTTGTGCCGTCTCCTGTCATGGCAACAAGGCGTCCCGATGCCTGCTCCTTTCGAATGAGCGCAAGCTTATCCTCCGGCCTGGCTTCTGCCAGGAAGTCATCAACTCCTGCCTCTTTGGCGATGGCTGCTGCAGTCAACTGGTTATCGCCGGTGATCATCACGGTCTTTATTCCCATGGCGCGGAATCGTTCGAAGCGATCCTTCAGGCCTCCCTTCACGATGTCTTTGAGGTGAACCACACCAAGAACCCGCTTGCTGTCGGCAACGACCAGAGGGGTTCCCCCCTTCTGGGAGACCGTCTTCACAGCCGATTCTACCTCCGGCGGGAAGGGACTGGAGATGAAATCCCTCATTGCTTCAGCAGCGCCCTTGCGGATTTTTCTAGCCTCCAAATCCACACCGCTCATGCGGGTCTTTGCCGAAAAGGATATGAACTCGGCATGGGGCATCTCCGTTATGGATCGGCCTCTCAAGCCATATTTCTTGGCCAGGATAACGATGCTCCTGCCTTCGGGGGTTTCGTCCGTAAGAGAGGCCAGTTGCGCCGCATCGGCCAACTCCTCCACGCGCACTCCCTCGGCCGGAAGAAATTCCGTTGCCTGGCGGTCCCCAAGAGTGATGGTCCCGGTCTTGTCGAGAAGAAGCACATCCACGTCCCCTGCGGCCTCCACGGCTCGACCGCTCATGGCGAGCACGTTCTTTTGGACCAGCCGGTCGATTCCTGCAATTCCAATGGCGCTCAGCAGACCGCCTATGGTCGTTGGAATAAGGCAAACCAGCAGTGCCACAAGCACTGTGACGGAAAAAATGACATTTGAGTACATGCCAAAGAGCTTGAAGGTCATGATGGCAACCAGGAAAATAACCGTAAGAGCCGAAAGGAGGATAGTGAGAGCGATCTCGTTAGGGGTCTTCCGGCGGCTTGCCCCTTCCACAAGGCCGATCATACGATCGAGGAAACTTTCGCCGGGATCGGCCGTGACGCGGACCTTGATCCAGTCCGATAAGACCCGCGTTCCTCCCGTAACCGCACTGCGGTCCCCTCCGGCCTCGCGGATAACCGGGGCGGACTCCCCCGTTATGGCCGATTCATCCACTGTCGCCACACCTTGGATGATTTCTCCATCCGCCGGGATGATCTCGCCTGCTGAAACGAGTACGAGATCTTCTTTCCGCAACTCATCGGCGGGAGTTTTCTCCATCGAACCGTCAGAGCGCAGCCGGTTTGCAACAGTTTGCGTGCGCGTTTTTCGCAGGGCGCCGGCCTGGGCTTTTCCTCGCCCCTCGGCAAGCGCTTCGGCAAAGTTTGCAAAGAGCACGGTAAACCAGAGCCAGAGCGTTACCTGGAGAGTGAAGGCAAGCGGTTCGCTTCCTGCACTCAAAATGAGCCCGACAGTAGTCGTGATGACCGCTGCGACTTCAGTTACGAACATGACGGGGTTTTTCGCCATTGAGCGAGGATTGAGCTTTTTTATGGAATCAAAGGCCGCCTGCGTCATGATTTCACGATCGAAAAAAGAGTGCTTTCTTGCAGCCATGGCTTTCATTCCTCCTAAAACAGCTTCCCTGATCCGGTCATGAGGAAGTGCTCGACGATGGGGGCAAGAGAGAGTGCCGGCAGAAAAGTGAGAGCCCCGACAATGAGAACCGTTCCCACCAGCAGGATCACAAAGGTTATACCGGAGACGGGAAAGCTGCCTCCGCTTGCCGGAACCCGCTTTTTAGCAGCAAGATTTCCGGCAAGGGCCAGGACGGACACAATGACAAAGAACCGCCCGGCGAGCATCGCTATGGCAAGTGTGACGTTGTACCAGGGCGTGTTGCCGGCAAGACCGGCAAAGGCGCTTCCGTTGTTGCCGGAAGTGGAGGAGTAGGCGTAGAGGATTTCACTCAGCCCGTGTGGGCCGGTGTTGTTGAGCCCCGCAAGCCCCCAATTGCTCACCGCCGCCCAGGCTGTAAAGCCCAGAATGGAAAATATGGGCACGAGTATGGCAATGGCACTGACTTTTACATCATAGGCCTCGATCTTTTTTCCGAGGTATTCGGGGGTTCGTCCGATCATCAGCCCCGCCAGGAACACGGTCAGCACAACAAAGATGAGCATTCCATAGAGACCGGCTCCGACGCCGCCAAAAACCACCTCTCCCAGCTGGATATTGAGAAGAGGAACGAGGCCTCCCAGGGGCGTGAAGGAGTCATGCATTGAGTTTACCGCTCCGCAGGAGGCGTCTGTTGTAATGACGGCAAAAAGGGCGGAGTTGAAGATTCCGAAGCGGATCTCCTTTCCTTCCATGTTCCCATGGGATGCATCTATGCCAAGAGCGTGCAGCCTGGGGTTTCCTGCGGCCTCCGAAGCCCATGTGACCAGAACCCCGGCAAGGAACAGCATGGCCATAGCGGTCCATAACGCCCACCCGTGCTTCTGGTTCTTGACCATTCGTCCCAGAGTGTAAGTGAGTCCGCTCGGTATGAGGAAGATCGAGAGCATCTGGAGAAAATTGGAAAGGGGCGTCGGGTTTTCGTAAGGGTGAGCGGCATTGGCATTCATAAATCCCCCACCGTTTGTTCCCAGCATTTTGATTGCCACCTGTGAGGCCACGGGGCCCTGGGCAATGGTTTGGGTGGATTGGGTAAAGGAACTCCCTTCTGCCTGTTCGATCGTTTGGGCCGTAACATATGGATGAAAGTTTTGAACGACGCCCTGTGAGACCAGGAAAAGAGAGTAGAGAACACAAGCCGGCAGAAGCAGGTATAGATTGATCCGGACGAGATCCACCCAGAAGCTGCCGATAGTCTTTGCGGAGTGCCTTGCAATGCCGCGAATGAGGGCTGCCGCCACCCCGATTCCGGCTGCGGCTGAAACAAAGTTGTGAAAAACAAGCCCTACCATCTGGGAAAAATAGGAAAGGGTGGATTCTCCTCCGTAGTTCTGCCAGTTTGTGTTCGTGGTGAAGCTCACCGCCGTATTGAAGGCAAGGTCGGGGCTTACCGGCCCAAATCCTTGCGGGTTCAACGGTAGGAAGTGCTGCAGTCGCAAAATCGCGTAGGTAAACAGACACCCAACCAGGCTGAAGACGATGAGAGAAAAGGCATACTGCTGCCAGCTCTGTTCCTTTTCCGGCTCTATGCCCAGAAAGCGGTACAACAGGCGTTCTAATGGCCGCATGAGAGGGTCGAGAAATGTCTTGCTCTCTCTATCCAACACGCCCACCAGGTACCTCCCCATGGGCTTTGTGAGTAGAAGGAGCAATCCCAGAAAGAGCGCCAACTGAATCCACCCGAAGATGTCCATTGATCCAATACCCCCTTTAGAATTTCTCCGGTCGAATGATTGTAGCAAACAGGTAGATGATCAGAATCACTCCAATAATGCCTACAATTGCATCCATCATGATTTGAGCCTCTCGAAAGCCTTCACCAGCAAAGCGCAAAGGCCGAAGAAAAACACTATTGACAGAATACAAATAAGATTCAACATAAGGTCTTTCTCTGTGCCCTCCGTGTCTCTGTGATTTATATGAAAAAAGGCTCATGGTTCATAGCTCATGGCTTATGATAACATCGCCAAGAGCGTTTCCCGCTTTCCATATTGGCTTGCATCTCTTTGCCTTTTTCATTTTTCGTTGTGACCGTTCCGGTCATGGGAGTTAATGTGACAATGTCGAGTTAAGTGTGCGGTCAGCGCGTTTCAAGCAGAACGTAAAGATGCTGCCCCGTCCTTCCTCGCTTTTCACCCTTATGGTTCCCCCGTGGGCTTCGACAATTTCTTTTGCTATGGAGAGCCCCAGCCCTTCTCCCGTTTCGCCTTCCTGAGCGTCAATGCGGAAAAATTGCTCGAAAATTCGATCGAGATATTGAGCCGGAATGCCTCTTCCCGTATCGGAAACCGAAAAACAAACCGAATCCTCGTCCGCTTCTGCGGAAATGGTGACTTCGCCGCCAGGCGAAGTGTACTTGATGGCATTGGAGAGGAGATTTGCGAAGACATGCCCGATCTGGGCCTGATCCGCCAAGACTTCAGGAAGATCGTCCGAGAGCTCCGTCTTCAGGGTGATTCCACGGTTTTTTGCTGTATTCCGGAAGGAGTCAACCTGTTCGAGGATCATCCCATGGGGAGCTACGGGCCGAAACTCCATCCGTACCTTTCCGGATTCGATGCGACTCAAGTCGAGAAGATTGCTCAAGATGGAATGCAGCCGGTCGCTCTCATCCCGTGCTGCAACTAAAAGCTCGACCTGTTTTGAGGTCAGGGGGCCCGCCTTTTCTTCGAGGAGGAGATAGATCGCCAACCTCAGAGAAGTCAGGGGCGTCTTCAACTGGTGGGAGACGGTCGATATGACCCCTCTTTTGAGCTTGTCCTGCTGCATCCGGCTGGTTACATCTTTCAAGATCAGGATGACACCTGTGGGCAGCCTTCCGGCATCAAGGATAGGAATGGCTTCAGGGCAAAAGTAGTGCTCCTCACCTCTGATGAATCTCTGAATGATGGTCTGCTTGCCCTGGGATTGGACGGTGCGCCTGCTCCTCAAGGCTTCGTCAAAAAGGTCTCCCATCCATGTGAAAGTGAGGCTGTGGATGGGCACATCGGGTCTGAGGCCAAAGACATCGGCGGCTCTCTCTGTTGCTATTTCCACATGCCCTTCGAGGTTGATTACAGCCACGACATCGGGCAGGCTCCGAAACACCTGCTGGATCAGGTGCTGGATACGAATCATCCTGGTACGGTTACTCCTCCGGAATTCTCGAAGGCTCGAGGTCATCTCGTTGAATGCCTCGGAAAGGCGGCCGATCTCATCGCCTGAATCCCTTTGAACGACAAGGTCAAGATTCCCCTGTCTGATTTCATCAGCCGAGCGAATGAGGCGGTTGATCGGACGAAGGATCCACCTTCCTGTAAAGAGGGTGAACAGAACAGCAACGACAGCTCCACAGAAAAGAAGGATGTACATCCGATGCCTTGCCGCCGCTGCAGCGGCAAGTGCGCGTTCGTTGGCATCGAGCATGTTCTGTTGATTCATGTGAAGGATCTCGTCGGCCGTATTCTTGATTTGATGAAAGAGTGGAAAGAGTTTCGTGAAATAGGCTTCCCGCCGGTCGTCAAGAGGGAGTCCCGTGTCCTGCACTTCCTGCAGAGAAGCCTTGTATTGACTGAAAAGGTCCCCAATGCGTGTCGCCCTTTCGGCTTCACCCGGAAGAGTGATGTTATTCAACGCCGTGTGAAGCGACTCCTCGAAGACGGGTATGCTTTTCGTTATGAGCTCCTTTCCCTGTTCGGTATCCCCAAGAAGGGTGAAGAGAATACCGCTGTCCATGCGTTCAAGAGAATCTTTCATCTGCTGAGATGCAATGACGCTCCGGTAGTTTTCATGAAGGATCACGTCGATGGAATGGCCGAGAAGGGTAAGCTGCATAATGCTTTGAACACTGATGGCGATGATGATGAGGAACAGCCCCCCAAAACCTAAGGAGAGCTTTTCTCGAATGCCTAACATGCTTTCGTCCTCCTTCGCCAGTTTATGAAGCAATCAACATGCCGCCGAGAGTATTTTGGGGATATTCTTCAGATAACCCGCCAGACACTGCGTCCGAGACCTCACAGGGAACAGACGTTAGAAGGAACTACTCGGAATCATGATATGAATTACAGAGCGTTCTTGATGGATATGGCCCGAACCAGAAGCAAGCCTTTGAGAGTGGATGAGCATCAAATGATTTACATTTCCTGGATGTTGGCTAAAAGCCAACTTATTCAATAATCCAACATTTTGTGCCCATTATCAAGAAGATGTTGTTGTGGTTATCAGGTACGGGCATTGCGAAGTGCAAAGCTGAATCGCTTCAGGCATTGCATTCTGCAAAACCCATCGAGCGGTCCCGGGGTGGCCCGGACAATTTGTTGCCTGGGTCTAAAGGACATAAGGTTTATTACCGCTTGACGGTTTTTTGGAGCCTCTTGTCCTGCGAACACGGCCGACAAGTGGTCGTGTCAACTATATAATGGATGGCGTAATGGCGATCTTGAGCACTAAGAACCTATCCAGAAACCACCTGTGGACTTTGCGACACCCCCCTTGGTCCCCCCTCGAGGGGGGAATTGAAGGGGGGTGTCCGCTGCCGAGGTAGGTTTTCGGATAGGCTCTAAGTACTGGTCTTCGTAATTACGCAGCCGTTTACCCATACGTTTTCGTAGGAGCGGCATCCTGCCGCGACAAGGTGTGCGGTTGCCGGTTTCTGTCACGGCTGGAAGCCGTATCTACAAAGAAGTGGCCACGTATTTACAATTTTCAGTATTAAGAAAATTCAATGTTTCACCAAAAACTCTCGCTGAAAATGATTATAATTTTAAAAAATAGATAAGGAGGTGATCAAATATGGGACAACAAGCAGCAGAACAGCAAAATGATAAAATTCTCAACGGCGTCAATGTGAGCCGTTTGCTCAGCACTATCGAGGCGATCAAGGGTGATGCAACGATCGCGAAATTTAAGTTTCGTGCCAGGAACAGGTGGATCAATGGAGGCCATAATCGCACCACGATCACCGATTTTTACGGAGCAAAACAAGATCTGTCTCACGATAAGCCTTTTGAGCTGGATGAGGATGAGCATACGCTTCTTTTAGGCGAAGACATAGGTCCCAACCCGGTAGAGTACCTGTTGACCGGTTTGGTGGGCTGTCTGACTTCTTCACTTGTCTATCATGCAGCTGCCAGGGGAATTGAAATAAGGGGAATCGAGTCCAGGCTGGAAGGAGACGTGGATTTGCGTGGCTTTCTTGGATTATCCAAGGATGTCAAAGTAGGGTATGAGAATATTCGAGTGTATTTCAAAATCGATGCCGATGTCTCCGAAGAAGAGAAAGAGGAGCTCATCAGGATGGCTCAGAAGTACTCACCGGTATTCAACACCGTAGCAAATCCCACACCTGTCTCAGTCAAACTCGACAAATGATAAAGGTTCCAAGAGAGAAACCTTCGGGCAAGCCTTGCGTGGCTTGCCCGATTTTATGGCCTCTTGATCCTTTAGAGTAAGCCAAAATCCTCCGACTTAAAGTCTATCCGGAAACCTTCCTCTGCTGCGGACCCCCCCCTTCAATTCCCCCCTCGAGGGGGGCTAGGGGGGTGTTCCAAAGTCCACAGGAGGTTTCCGGATAGGCTCTTAAGGTTGATCGAGCTGTTGCATGGATATTATTCAGGATCCTGACGCTCTGGTGAGGTTGGAGAATTTTCTCCGCCCAGCAATAAGAGGTTGCAGCGGTCATAACGATCACAGAGTCGGTCTACGATGGAGTCCTTCCACAAGGGTATTCCCGAGAGGTAGGCCGCTCTGCCGATCATGTGGGCGGCAATGGGAGCGGTCAGGACGACAAAGACTATGATGGCCAGGCTGCGACTGATGATCTCGATGACCGGATACTTGACCGCTACGGCGAGAAGGAGAAAACCGACGCCCAACGTCGAAGCCTTTGTTGCCGCGGACAATCGCATGAAAAGGTCGGGCATGCGCAGGATTCCAAGCCCTGCAATACACATGAACACGGCTCCTGTCACCATGAATATCGAATACAAAACCTCTTGCATCCCCTACTCCTTTCATCTTTCCTCAGCATTTTCACGGTGGGAAATCCTGATCAGGTAATATGAAAAGGCGATTGTTCCCAAAAAGGCGACAAGCGCCAGGATGATCGCTACGTCCAAAAAAACCGGCTCACCGGTTGCGATTGCATAGATCCCAATGATGCCGATTGCCACTGTGGACATCAGGTCGAGGGCGACCACACGGTCCGGAAGGCTCGGTCCGCACACCATGCGAATGAAAGCAAAGACAAAAGCCAGGCTCAGGAGGGATACTACAATGATCAAGGTAAGGCCCTGCATGTTCATCGAAGGACCTCCATTACCCGGCGCTCGAGACCTTCCTTGATGCTCCGCCTGAACTCTTCGACATGATCTATGTACATAGCATGGATGTAGAGCACCTTCCGGTCCGTCGATACGTCCAGACTCAACGTGCCGGGAGTGAGGGTGATCAGGTTCGCGAGCAGGGTGATCTCCTCATCTGTTTGAACATCCAGGGGAATATCGACTACGCCGGGTCGCATGTGGTGATAGGGGGTTACGATGTCGTGAGCCACACGCAGGTTCGCTTTGACCAACTCCCGCCCGAAGAAGAGGCTGAAAGAGAGGACTTGATAGACTTTTGAGAAGTAGTTGGAAGGCGCCGTAGACCTTTGGATCATCCAAAGGATCACATAAGCCAGAGCAAAGCCTATGATGAAGTTTATGGGTTCGAACAATCCGGTGACTGCAACCCAGGTGAACGCAAGCAGGATGTTTGAAAGGAATGCCTTCATATAGGACCTCCCAGTACGGTTCGAATGTATTCCTCGGGATTCAATAACTGTTCTGCAGCACGACTTGCAAAGGAAATCACCGGTTCTGGAGCCAACCCGATGAGCAATGTCAGTGATGCCAGGAAGGCGATGGGTGAAAGGAAAGCGAAAAGACTGCCTCGGGAGATAGGACGTGAAATTTCTCCGGGATCATGATCTGCCGGGGGGGATTCCTTCCAGAATACCTCGGACCAGATCTTGATCATAGAAAACAGAGTCAAGAGGCCCACAAAAAGTGCGACGGTCACGATGAAATACTCTTTGATTTGCAGACCCGCCTTGGCCAGAATGAACTTCCCCCAGAAACCGGAAAGGGGAGGAATTCCGGCAAGAGACAGGGCGGGAACCAGGAACAGGAATGCCAGAAAGGGATGAGAAATGTAAAGTCCTCCCAGGGCCTTCAATTCGTAGGAACCCCGAAGTCGATGAACGACGCCGCTCACCAGGAAAAGGTTTGTTTTCACGATGATGTGATGGGCAATATAAAAAATGGATCCTGCAAGAGCCAGGGGGGTGAACAATCCCAGCCCAAGGATCATATAGCCGATCTGACTGATGATATGAAAGGACAGAATACGGCGAAACTGCATCTGCGCAGCCGCTCCGAGCACTCCCGTGATCATGGTGAGCCCGGCCAGAATGACGATGAGAGAATGGGTGTATTGCACATGGTGGACGAAAAGCAATGTGAAGACGCGGATGAGCGCATATACGCCCACCTTGGTGAGCAATCCTGCGAAGATGGCCGATACCGGAGCGGGCGGAGTGTGATAGGACGCGGGCAGCCAAAAGAAGAGAGGGAAAATCGCCGCTTTGATGCCGAATGCCACCAGAAACAGCATCGCTATGGCGGTCATTAATCCCGATTTTATGATGATATCGCAATGCATGGCCAGGTCGGCCATGTTCAAAGTTCCCGCCACGCCGTACAGAATGCCTATGGCCGCCAGAAAGAGGGCGGAAGAAATGAGATTGAGCGTGACATATTTTATGGTGCCTTCCAATTGAGCCCGCTCGCCACCCAACCCGAGCAGGACGAACGAAGCGATCAACATCACCTCGAACCAGACATACAGGTTGAAAATATCGCCCGTCAGAAATGCGCCGCATACCCCCATGAGCAATACATGCAGCAGAGGATAATAACCGAAATTTTCCCTCCCAGGGTCCATGCCCGCCAGGGAATAGACGGAGACCGCAAGGCCGACCAGACCGGCCAACACCACCATGGATGCGCTGAACAGGTCCGCGACCAGAGTGATTCCGAAAGGAGCGGGCCAGTTTCCCAGCTGGATGGCATGGATGCCATTTTCCCATACGGAGGAAAAAAGGCAAACAGCCGCCGCCAACAAAGCCGATGCACCCGCGACGTTGAGGAATCGCTGTGCATGGCGATGCTCCCATGCAAGAAGTGAGGCGATGGCTGTGAGAAAGGGAACCAGGATGGGGAATAGAAGCAGCAGTTTCATATTATGGAGGCAATCTCTCTATATTCGGTTTTTGAGAAGGTTCATGAGCGAATTTTTATGCTTCGTCGATGGGAACGATCGGATGTCCGAAAACCGGCGGTCAAGGGTGCATCCTTTCAATTTTTCAGTCCAAAGAGTCGGTGGACTGCATTTCGTCCAAATCGTCCGAGCCGACCGTTTCATAGAACCTCCGGATCAAAGCTGTTGCGAAGGCTTGAACGCCAAAGCCGATGACAATGGCTGTGAGAATCAATGCCTCCGGAATGGGGTCTGCAAAAGGGGGCATGAGCCGCGTGTCCCAGGTGTGCAATACGGGAGGATGGCCCCGTGTGAGCCGGCCCATGGTGAAAATGAGCAGGTTCGCGGCATGCCCGAGCAAAGCGAGCCCGATGATCAGTTTGACGATGTTGCGTCGCATCACCAGGTAAAACCCCGCCGCATAGAGGCCGCCGATCACGAAAGAGAGTGCGACTTCCATTCTATTCCTCCGCCAGAGAAAAAATAATGGTCAAGGTTACACCGATCACCACGAAATAGACTCCAAGATCGAAAAGGAAAGGGGTCCCCACTTTCCCGATAACGGGCAGATTCTCCTTCAACCACATGCCTGTCATAAAGGGTTTGCCGAAAAAAAGAGAGAAGCTTCCACTCCCGGCGGCGATGATCAATCCCACGCTGATCAATATTTTGGAATCTAATCTGATAATATTCTTTGCCTTTTCGATCCCGGCGTTGAGGGTATAAAGAGCAAACGCCGCCGATGCCACTAACCCCCCCACAAACCCGCCTCCAGGTTCATTGTGGCCCCGCAAAAGCAGGTGCACCGAGAGCAGCAGTAAAAGCGGCAGAAGATAACGCGTTGCAGTGGAAAGAATGAGAGAGGTCATGGCGGTTTCCTCAAAAATTTACCTGATTTTTCTTCCCCTGTCTTTCCGGCTTTCAGTTTGAGCAGTGCGTAAACACCCACGGCAGCCACGGAAAGAACCGTGATTTCCCCCAGAGTATCAAATCCTCGAAAATCCACCAGAATCACGTTCACCACGTTGCGACCTCTTGCCAGTTCCAGTGCATTCTCGGCAAAATAGGGAACAAGCCGCGCCTCTCTCTCAATAGCGGTGGCGGCCAGGATCAGAGCCGTGAACAATCCTCCGGACACCAGCGCCGCTGCGGCGTCCCGGGTGCGTTCCATTTTTGTAGAGTAGGCTTTGAACCTCGGGAGCCGAAAAATGACGAGCACCAGTAAGACGACAGAGAGGGTTTCGATGGAAAACTGAGTCATGGCCAGGTCCGGTGCGCTGAAGAGAAGGAACACCAGCGCAACCCCGTAACCCACGACTCCCAGGGCTACGACAGCGGTCAGTCTGGACTTGGACCGAACCACCATGAGGGCCGCCATGAGTATGGAGCCGGCAAGCATGGCTTCGTAAGGCCGAAGGTCCATCCATCTCCAAAAGCCCGCCAGCACGTCTTGTTCCGGAAGCCGACTTCCCACCAAAACGATGGTCGACATGATGACGATGAGAAGATAAAGATGAAGATGGCCGCTCTGAAGGAACCTTGTCTGAATACGGCAAATCCCCTCCAGGACTTTCAGCGAAGCATAATACCACTGGTTGGGTCCCCACCGAGCTGAAGAATCAAGGGGTATCAGAGTCCGTCGTATACCGGACCATCCAAAATAGAGGGTGATGCCCGCCAGGAAAACGCCGACACTCAGAAGAAGTTTGGGGTCGAACCCATGCCATAAAACCACTTCGGTGAATATGGCTTGCGCGTCTATGGCGGAGAGCGCAGGGGCGATGAGCCGTTCTGAAATGAGGTCGGGCTTGAGCCCGAACAACGCGCCCAATACGGCCAGGAGCAGCGGACCGACCCATAGAGCGAAAGGCGCCTCATGGGGCTCCCTGAGGAACGGCGTTCTCTTACCGAAGAAAGGCTTGAATCCCACGATCCCCGCCGCGGTCACAAAGGAAGCGCTCGCCAGTACGGCAGCTCCCGTCAACAGGTATGCCTGTGAAGTCGAAAGGGTGGCCTGGTACATCAGTTCCTTGCCGACGAATCCCAAAAACGGGGGAAAACCTGCGCTGGAAAGAGCCGCCAGGCCCGCAGCCAATGCCGTGATGGGCATGGATTGTAACAGCCCCCCGAGCCGTTCCGCTTCTCTTGTCCCCGTCTCGTGGTCCAATATCCCCGCCACCAGGAACAACGCGCCTTTGTAGAGAGCGTGCGCCAAAAGAAGGACCAGGGCCGCTTGAATTGCGGCTGTGCTGCCCAGACCGAGCAACAGGGTCAGAATGCCGAGTGCGCTGACGGTCGTGTATGCGAGGATGCGTTTCAGGTCCGTATGCATGAGAGCAAGATAGGCGCCTGTGAGCATGGTGAAGCCGCCCACAGGAAGGACCAGATGCATCCAGAGCTCCGTTCCGCCGAGAATAGGAGTGAACCGCGCCAGCAAATAGATTCCGGCCTTGACCATAGTGGCCGCATGAAGATAGGTGCTCACGGGGGTCGGTGCCTCCATGGCATTGGGAAGCCAGAAATGGAAGGGAACTTGGGCGGACTTGGTGAAGGCTCCGGCGAGTACGAGCAGCAGTATGGGTGTGTAGAGAGGATGAAGCCGGATGGAATCGCCCAGGCTCGCCAAAGTGGAAATTTCCAGGCTTCCACCGGCTTCTCCTAAAAGGAGCAGTCCGGCCAGCAACGCAAGCCCTCCCGTCCCCGTCACGAGAAGCGCCTGCAGCGCTGCCGACCTTGCTTCTTCCCTTTTGTGGTCGAAGCCGATGAGAAGATAGGAACTGATGCTGGTGAGTTCCCAGAATATAAAGAGGGCGATCCCGTTGTCAGCCAAAACCAGCCCCAGCATGGAGGCCATGAAGAGCAGCAAAAAACTGTAAAAACGGCTCAGTTCCGGGTGATGGGTCAGGTATGCACCTGAATAAAAGAAAACCAGTGTTCCGATTCCGCAGATGAGGAATACAAAGAGGAGGCTCAAGCCGTCCAGATAAAAGTTTAAATGGACTCCAAGATTGGATACCCATGGGTATTCAAAAGCCAGTTTTTCTCCGGATGCGATAGACGTCGTGAATTGGGCAAAGTAGAGCATCAGAGTAACAGGGAAAACCGACAGGAGCCACCCCGTCTTCCGGCCCGTCATACGGAAAAGCCCTGGTTCCGCCAATGCCAGGATAAAACCCGATAAGACAGCGAGAAGCATCATGGTCTCTCCAATTTCAAGTTGCGTGACATCCCAACAGATCGAAGGGATCACAAACTTTTTTGCGGGCCTTTTCCCTGTGTATCCTCGAAAGAGCGGCCGTTGTCATCGTCACCCGCGCGTCGGAATACCGAAAAGATGCGCTGCGTTCTTGCCCGATATATCAGCTGTTTCGGCCGCCGAGAGATCGGTTTCTGCCATTTCCTTGAAATAGCGCCGAGGAGCGAGGAGGGGATAGTCGCTCCCAAAGAGAATTTTGCCTTTGCGCAGTACCCTTGACATGTGTGGGTATATCTTCGGGTCGTAGAGAAAGGGGGAGGCAGCGGTATCGTAGTAGACCTGCGACAAAACGTCTTGCGCTTCCCGTTTCAGCAATTCGTAGAAACACAAGCCCCCTCCCCAGTGAGCCAATATGAGAGGTGTTCCGGCCGCCAGTTTTGCAAGGGAATAGTAGAAATCCAATCCGAGAGGCGCCTTGCCGGGATAACTGTGCCCGACGGGTTCATTGGCGTGCACGAGCATGATCCCGGCATGAGACCTGCAACATTCGATCAAAGGCTCAAAACATTTCAGCGCCGAATCCGCTTTGCATGCACCGTATATGGCCAGTTCACCCAATCCTCTGGCTCCCGACCTGAAACATCTTTCGGCTTCCTGGTCTCCCCTCTCGTCCAGTGGATTGAAGCATCCCAGTGGGATGAGGCGGGATCCGTACTTTGCCGTCATTTCCAGGACATAATTGTTGTGCCGAACGGCCAGTTCCATTTCCTGCCATGGAAAACCAAAGACAACCGCATGGTCGATTCCATCTCTATCCATTGTCTCGAGAAGAGATTCTGCGCCTGCCAGCTTGGCCTTGGGTGAATCGTAAAGAAGCTTGAAGATGGGTTCGCCTTCAAAAAACCGAGCGCGATCCCGCACGATATCCGGGGGGAAAATATGGGTATGGACGTCGATTCGCATTGGAATTATCCTGGTGAGGGTTTTAGGATACGCGGCCGGTGCATGCGGGACGGATGCGGCTGCATGCCATCGATGATCTCGGAATGTAGCAAAACTCTTTTTTGTTGTCTATAGGGCCTTGAATATGCATGAAAAAAGTAGAATATTGCTTCTGGAATCATTAAGGGAAAACGCAGCTGCTTAAAATTTCAATGAAAATGAGAAGAGACTGGATTTGCGGGTATTTTAGAGGCTGTCTGAAAATTCCTCTGCTTGGGAGCCGAACCTGCTTCGATTCCCCCCCACCCCCCTCAAGGGGGGAATTTTCAGACATCCTCTTAATCTTCGAGTCAGTAGATAGAGAGAAAGTCGAGGTAGGACATGATCCGTGCAATGGAGGGAGTAGCACACCTGGCGATGGAACAGGCGGGGGCGCTGATCAGAGAAAAAATGGGGAAGATTTCTTCGAGCGATATCCATACAAAAGGGATTTCCGATTATGTCACTCAAGTGGACATGGAGAGCGAGAGGATCATTACCGGGATCATAGAAAAACATTTTCCCCGGCATCACATCATGGCTGAGGAAACGGAAAATGACGGCATGCATGAAGGTTTCACGTGGGTGATCGATCCCATTGACGGAACGGCCAATTTCATCCACGGGTTTCCCTTCGTGGCCATTTCCATTGCGGTCTGTGAAAACAGGGAACCCATTCTGGGCTTCGTGCTGGACCCTGTGCGCAATGAATGTTTTACGGCAAGAAAAGGGGGAGGAGCATTCCTGAACGGTCATCCCATTCAAATGAGGAGTACGGAGGATCTGGGGGAAACAATGATTGCCACTGGGTTTCCTCACCGGACGCGGGATATCATCGACCCCTATCTCGAGGTCTTCAAACGGGTGTTTCTGCAAACGAGTGGCATAAGGCGCGCGGGGGCTGCGGCTTTGGATTTGGCTTATTTGGCTGCGGGACGTGTGGACGGCTTCTGGGAAGCCGGGCTCAAGGCATGGGACATCGCAGCGGGCGCATTGCTCGTGCATGAAGCGGGAGGCATCGTCACCGATTTCTGGGGGGAGGAAAACTATTTGGAAAACGGGCATATCGTGGGGGGAAGTTCACTCACCCATCCCTTTCTTCTGGAACAGGTGAAGACCTTTTTGGTGCCTGCTCTGGCCTCCCGGGCAGGCGTCAAAAAATAGAACAGAAAAAAGGTATCGAGAGGGACTTAGAACCTATCCAGAAACCACCTGTGGACTTTGCGACCCCCCTTGGTCCCCCCTCGAGGGGGGGAATTAAAGGGGGGTGTCCGCTGCCGAGGTAGGTTTTCGGATAGGCTCTTATTCGGGGGGGGTGAGGTTCATCGCCATGAGTTTTTTACTGGTGTCGAAAATCACTTCCATCTTTTTGGGTGAGATGACTTTACTGACGACTCCCAAACCGAACTGATTATGGATGATCAGATCGCCGTCCTTGTAACTGTCTGTGTAATGATATTCGGGGACGCCTTCCCGGCTTGCTTCCAGGAGCAGCTGGCGCCAGTCATCCTCCGTCTTGGGTCTGGATACGCCCTTGTAGAGGACGGATGGCATAAGATCTTCGTCTTCCCCTTCATCTATATCTATGTCTTCCTCGCCGCTGAAATCGAGTTCCTCTCCCTGATCGTAGCTCAGATCACTATCGTCATCGAATTCTTCCACCAACTGATCGTTGTCCATATCTTTTTTCGTCATAACCTATCTCCGTTATTTCCTTTCTATTTTATGTCGGCAAACATTCCGTGTATTAAAAGTCGATACAAACGTCAAGTGCTTTCACTGCAGCGACGTTCCCGTGGTTGACCTTTCATGGGCATTGAAATGATAACCACTTGGGTGTAAGTTGTCTGCTCCGTTTTATTCGTTCCACTGGCAAACAGTCATTTGAGCTTGTTCGAGAGACAGGAAAAATTTGAGAACCCCCCGAAAGTTATTTTCGCATGTTCAATGTTTTAATCAATACCATCCTTCCGATTTTCAGTATCATATTTCTTGGATACTTCCTGAAGATTAAAGAAATCATAGGTTCCGACTATTCCAGGACGGCCAATCAGATCGTCTTTAATGTGGCAATTCCCGCGATGCTTTTGAGCGAGATTGCACAGGCGCCTTTCCGCGCAAATTTCAATCTGAGAGCGGTGATATGTACTCTGGGAGCCCTTTGCGCCGTAGTGCTGATCAGCCTGGCACTCCTGCATCTGCTGAAGGTTCCTGACAGCAGGAAGGGCACCTTTCTTCACAGCAGTTTCCATGGAAACATTGGATATATGTCTTATGCCATCGCATATTATGCGCTTGGATCGGACCACTTTCCCAGGATGGCCATTTTGAGCAGTTTCATCATGTTGGGGCAAAACCTTCTCGCGGTTTGGGCCCTCACTACTTTCAATACGGAACCCCGCCGGGAAGCCCAGGGGCACCAACTTTTGAAGCACATGCTCCGCAATCCCATCATCGTGACGGTACTGCTCGGCATAACCTATTCGGCAATGGGCTTTTCTATCCCCCACCCCTTCCAAAAGGGGCTGGACATCCTTGCCGGCATGGCTTTCCCCACAGCCCTGTTACTCATCGGGGCCAGCCTTTCCTTTGGGAGTTTTCGGCTGATGGTACGGGAAATTATGGGCATCGGCATGATGAAGCTGATTTGTCTGCCCCTGTTGGGCTATGCCTTCATGGTCTTGGCTCAGGTTCCCCAACCGCTCATCCTGCCCGGCATCATTTTACTGGCAGCGCCACCCGCGACCATTACCTACATCATGGCCATGGAACTCGGAGGGCATCCCGAACTGGCCGCCACCAGCATTTCCATTTTCACCCTGCTCTCCGCTTTTACATACAGTGTCATCCTTGCCATATTGGCAGCGTAAGCCGGGAACTGTAGATCGCATCTACCCAAGCGAAACACAATCTGCTGAATGCAAATGACCGCGTAATTATCGCGATATACCGGATTGCCGTGAGGAGGCGGGTTGGTCTCTTATTCGTCTTCGGTGGCCAAACCATATTTGAGGAGGCGGTAGCGGAAAGATCGGAAGCTGATGCCCAGGAGTTCAGCCGCTTTGAACTTTACTCCGTGGGCCTGCTGCAAAGCCTGCTGCAGGAGCTTCTTTTCGATTTCTGCGAGATAGCCGTCCAGATTGATCCCCTTGGGAAGTTCTGCCGGCACTGCCTGGAGCGGATCATTCTGAATCTTCCTGTAAGTCGATAAAGTGAGGCTGTCGGGAAGAATGATGCTGGACGCTTCCATAGCCACGCCACGCTCTATGATATGCTCCAATTCTCTCACATTTCCCGGAAAATCGTAATGGTTGAGGATGTCCAGAGCGTAAGAGGAAATCTTCTTGATATCCTTTCCGAATTGTTCCCGGAATTTCGCAAGGAAGTGCTGGGCGAGAATCGAAATGTCTTCCTTGCGTTCCCTTAGAGGCGGAAGCGCAATGGGCAATACATTGAGACGGTAGTATAGATCTTCGCGAAAAGTCCCTTCGATGACCATTTTTTCCAGGTTGCGGTTGGTGGCGGAAATGATTCGGACGTCAACAGCAATGTCTTCCGTGTCACCCACCAGCCGAATGGTTTTTTCCTGCACCAGGCGCAGCAGCTTGACCTGGAGAGTAGGAGAGAGTTCGCCGATTTCATCCAGAAAAAGGGTGCCGCCTTCAGCCGCTTCTACTAAACCTTTGTGGCCGGTACCGGCGCCGGTGAAGGCTCCTTTTTTGTAACCGAACAGTTCACTCTCAATGAGTTGTTCGGGAACTCCACCGCAGTTGACGGCCACGAAGGGCTTGTTCCGGCGTGCGCTTTGCCGGTGGATTGCTTTGGCCACCAGTTCCTTCCCCGTCCCGCTTTCTCCGGTGAGCAGGACGTTGCTGCTCGTGGCTGCCACTCGTTTGATAAGTTCATAGACCCTCCGCATGGGAGGGCTTTCTCCAATGAGGCAGCCGAAATAAAAAGGGCCTTCCTGAGCATCCTGTAACTTTTCTTCTCCCTCTTTACTGCGCAGTGCGTGGACGATGACGGATCGCATTTCATCGATATTGAAGGGCTTCGGCAGGTAATCGTATGCGCCTTCCTTCATTGCGGCTACCGCCGTTTCGGCGCTGGCATACGCTGAAATGATGATGACGACCGTTTGGGGAGAAAGGAGCCTGCACTTCTTGAGAACTTCAAGGCCATTGACGGGCTTCATGCGGATATCGGTGATGAGCAAGTCGAAAGGCTCTTCCTGGATGGCTTCCAGGGCTTCTTTGCCACTGCCGGCACAGCGAACTTGATATCCTTCCTTTTGGAGCATGATATCGAGAAATTCCCGCATGCTCCTTTCATCGTCGACGACTAAAATTTTTGCGCTTTGGAAAGGGGATGCATTCATTGGCTCATTCTGGAAAAGGCAACTTTTCCTCTCACAATCGTCATCAGGGCCCGCCCCTGCATCCGGCGGCCGTGAAAGGGGCAGTTGCGGCTTTTGGAGTGGAACTCGTTTACATCCAACGTGTAGGTTTGTTCAGGATCGATAACGGTAAGATCGGTCAATGTATCTGTTTGCAGCGTTCCCAGGGGCGCTCCCAGAATACGGGCGGGGTTGCAGGTGACTTTGGCTATGGCCTCGGTTGGAGCCAATATTCCCTCCCGAACCAGGCTCAAAATGAGGGGAAGGGCGGATTCCAACCCAATCATTCCATTGGCTGCAAATTCAAATTCCGTATCCTTTTCGAGAACACTGTGGGGGGCATGGTCCGTGGCGACGGCGTCGAGGGTGCCGTCGCGCAAACCCTCCTTGATGGCCGCCACGTCTTCGGCTCTTCGAATGGGGGGATTGACCTTGAAGAGGGGATCGAAGGTCATGAGCTCTTCGTCCGTGAGAGTGAAATAGTGCGGAGCCGTCTCTGCAGTGACCGGAACTCCCCGCGCTTTGGCGTCGCGGATAAGTCGCACCGAACCGGAGGTGCTCACGTGGGCGATATGGACCCTGCTTCGAGTGAGTTCGGCTAGGATCAAATCCCTGGCGATCATCACTTCTTCCGCCGCACCGGGAATGCCGCGAAGTCCCAGAAGGGTGGATGTCGCCCCTTCGTTCATGAGGCCGCCCTGAGAGAGATGGATATCTTCTGCGTGGCTGATTACAGGCATATCGAAAATGCGAGCGTATTCCAGTGCCCTTCGCATCATGAGGCTGTTCATGACGGGGCGGCCGTCATCCGATACGGCCACCGCTCCCGATGCCCGCAGTTCCCCAATTTCGGAAAGGTTTTCCCCTTTGAGGCCTTTGGTGATGGCTCCTACCGGAAAAACATGGCAAGCCCCTTCCTCCCTGGCCCGTTCTAAAATGAACTCCGTCACCGCTGCAGAATCGTTCACGGGCTGTGTATTGGGCATACACGCCACTGCAACATAGCCACCCGCCACCGCCGCCTGAGTTCCCGAAGCGATGGTTTCCTTGTATTCTTCACCCGGTTCACGCAAATGTACATGCATGTCGATCAGGCCGGGAACAATCCATTTGCCGGTCATGTCGTATTCCTGGAGTTCAGAAGTACGATCTCGAGATACCTGGATTTGCGGTCGGATTTCAGCCAACCGTCCTTCCAATATCAGAACATCTGCAATGGTATCTTTTCCCTGCTGCGGATCGATGACCCGACCCTGGCGGAAAAGAAAATTTGCGGCTTTCCCCCACTCCATTCTCAACAGCTCCTTGGGATGTGGTTTCGGTAATTTTTGGCTTTCATGTGTCCATTTCCAGGAACACGCTCATCCTACTTCTGAGATACGAGATAAAGCAGTGCCATACGCACTGCAACCCCATTGGTCACCTGATTCATAATCACCGAGTGAGGCCCGTCCGCCACATCCGGGCTGAGCTCCACGCCTCTGTTGATGGGGCCGGGATGCATGATGATGACGTCTTTCTTGGCTCTTTTGAGCTTTGCAGCATTGATGCCATAGTAAATGGAATACTCCCGAAGGGAGGGGAGGAGCATCTGTTGCTGCCGTTCCTTTTGGAGCCGAAGGACGATGATGACATCCGCGTCGGGGATGGCCTCTTCGGGGTGCAGACAGACTTGAGCACCCATGCTGGAAATATCCGGAGGGAGCAGGGTGGTCGGGCCGCAAACGGTGACCTCTGCTCCCATCTTGGTGAGTCCCCAGATGTCTGAACGCGCCACACGGCTGTGAATGATGTCTCCGACGATAAGAATGTTCAACCCGTCGAGACGCCCTTTCTGTTCTCGAATGGTCATCATATCGAGCAATGCCTGGGAAGGGTGTTCGTGCATGCCATCGCCAGCGTTGATGATCGAGGCCTCTGTTCTGTGAGCCAATCGGTGGGGAGCGCCCGAGGCTGAATGGCGTATAACAAATATGTCGGGTTTCATCGCTTCGAGATTTTTCAGGGTGTCCAGAAGGGTCTCTCCCTTGACCATGGAGCTGGTAGATGCCGTGATGCTGAAGGTGTCAGCGCTCAATCGTTTGGCGGCTATGTCAAAGGATGTTCGGGTTCGTGTGCTGGGTTCGTAGAAGAGATGAATGACGGTTTTCCCACGAAGGGTGGGTACTTTCTTGATAGGCCTCGTATTGATTTCTTTCAGTGAAAAAGCCATTTCCAGGATGTGCTCTATTTCATGGACTTCAAGTTCTCGAATTCCTAGAATATCTTTTCTTTTAAATGGCATGGATCATCCTCATCTCGTTTGGTAACCTCTCCTTCCTCTGTTATCTAAATCAGTTTACCATGAGATGCGCGGTGGATGGCAAGAAAATTGAAATACGCACTTTTTTGATGAGCCTCTCGTCAGCTCTCGCGCGGTATGATAAGAGAATGAAACAAACTTCGAAGGTCTTTTGACCAAGTGCTAAAGCAAAATTATTGATGGCTAAAAACACTGTCAAGAAAGAAATCCAAAGCTGGATCGATCCAACTTGACATGTGCGTGGAATACCATTAAATGGTTCTCCATTGATTTTATGAAGGGAGAAGTAGATGCAAAGAGTGCCAATCACCAAAGATGGTTATGAACGGTTGAAAATCGAGTTGCAGCGCTTGCAGAAGGAAGAACGGCCGGCTGTGATCAAAGCCATTGAAGAGGCTCGTGGTCATGGGGATCTCTCGGAAAACGCGGAATATGAAGCTGCCAAGGAAAAACAGTCACTGATCGAAGGACGCATTCAGGACCTCTGTGAAAAGCTGGGGCATTGTGAAATCATCGAAGGGGCGGAATCGGAGAACGGCAGGGCTATATTCGGGTCCAAAGTGGTGATGGAAGACCTCGAAACGGGTGAGGTCACTACCTACACGCTCGTGGGGCCTTATGAAGCAGACGTGCAGGCTGGAACGATTTCCGTGACATCACCTCTGGGAAAAGCCCTGATCGGGAAGGAAGAAGGAGATGAAGTTCGGGTGCAGACTCCAAAAGGAATTCGCAATCTCGAAATCCTTGAAGTGCAGAACTGAAGCTTTCCGTCAGAAAATCAAGCGCATAAATATGGCAAGTCAGCGATAATTGCCTTGACAGCTTTCCTAAGATAGTTTTAGAATAGATTTTCTTAAAAATCGTGCCCTTAAAAATGAGTTAAAAACTCGATTTAGAATGTTGGATTCCATATCAAGAGGAGGTTAGACCTTGGCCAACCACAAGTCAGCCATCAAGCGGGCAAAACAAAACGAAGCGAGGCGGTTGCGCAATCGTATGCGGAAGACCCGTATGAAAAACGTTATCAAGGAAGTGCAGGAAGCCATCTCTTCCAATTCCCCCGAGGTCATTGTAGAACGGCTCAGGGAAGCGATTTCCACCATCGATAAAACCGCCAGTAAAGGCGTGATCCATAAGAATAATGCCGCGCGCAAGATCTCTCGGCTGACGCGGAAAATCAACGCGATTCTGGCCGAGCAGAAAGCATAGCCTTTTCGGTTTTTCCGGTTCGAAAAGCCCTTGAAGAGATACTCTTCAAGGGCTTTTCAATTGCGCTGACAGAGATCCAGAACAAGACATTCCAGGATCATTTCGGGAGCGCTTCCACTGCTCTTGATGGCAATGTCGGCGTTGCGCAGGGCTTGATGGGCGTGAAGCAGCACGGACTCCGAAAACTGTGAAGCCTGTTGAACATAGTTTTTGACAACAAACGGAGAGAGGCCCGTACCTTGAGCGATTTGAGCCAATGCCAGTCCTCGCTGCAGTCCGTCCTTCACTTGCCAGACCAGGCGGATCTGCCGTGCCAGCAGGGCGAGGATCGCCAGAGGGGCTTCTCCCGATAGAACGAGATTTCTCAGGGAATGAACCGCCTGATTGGTCTGGTGCAGGCCGACATGCCTGAGAAGTTCGAAAACAGAATAGCTTCTTTGCGCACTGACCACCTCCCCCACATCCTCAACATCTATTCTTGTGCGGTCTCCCACATAGATGGAGAGTTTCTCCAGTTCCATTTCCAGGCAATGCAAATCCAGCCCGACTTGTTCGAATAGAAAAAAAGCCGCCTGGGGAGTCAGTTGCTTCCCCAAGGTCCGGGCCCGCTCCTGAAGCCATCGGGGTGCGTCTTTTTCCGTGGGGCCGGAGAACTGGACCACGATACCCGCCGATTTTACAGCCGCTTCCAACTTGTCCAGGCCTTTTCTCTGTAGAGCGGTCAGAACGAGACATGCAGTGGGATGAGGCCGGCGTATGTAGGTTTCCAGGATCTGCCGCTCATCCCTAGGCCACTCTTCAATGTGCTGAACCATGAGGAGCTGCCTGCCCCCAAACATGGGAAGAGTGCTCAAACGCTCCAGGACTTGAGCCGCCAGGCAGTCCCTGGCCGTCAATCTCTCCCCGTTGAAGCGTCGGGCCTTTTCCGGCACGATTTTATCGAGGAGCTTCTTCCAGGCCTCCTCCATGAGGAGTTCCGCATTGCCCGTAAAGAGATAGACTGGAGCAGGCGAGGCCTGCTTTACATGGTCAAAGAATTCGTTCAGCAGCATGACTAAAAATTACTGAGAAAACGGTCGTGGATGCGAATAGACATTTCTCTTGCCAAAAATTCCAGAGCCCGGCGCCTGTTGCTGAAAGCGATGATGGGATCTGGGTCCTGGATATACACTTGATAGTAGGTGTACTGAGGGTCCTGCCAGAGGACTTTCCCGTTTCGCACATCGTCACAGCGGATGTCCAGAGTCACATAGAGGCGGGTCAGAATAGTCTTTTCGAATTCCCGGTGGGCCACTTCCGACGTATATATATTTTTGATAATGCCCCGGAAGATCACATCGGCCTGATCGGTGGGAACGACCCGAATCTCTCCTTTTTGAATGAAATCGTTCCTTAAGGCTCCTGCAAACATGCTCCCCAGATCGGGCTCCGAAGTGTTGTTTTCAAATACGGGGATGGCGACCGCATTTATTCCCGGCCGAGGACCCTCGCCTTCTCCTGTGAAGTGGTAGCCACAGGCGCTCAAGAACAGAAATAAAAAGCTCGAAAGGGCCATCAGCCTCATTGAAAGCCTCATGGGATCGCTTCTCCCCGAATGATCCGCGATGATCAGATCACGATGTTGATGAGTTTCTTGGGAACGACAATCACCTTTTTGACCGGTTTTCCAGCAATGAAGTCCTGGATACGCCCATCCCCGAGCGCTGCAGCCTCCAGTTCTTCTTTGCCTGCATCGGGGGAGACCGTAATGCGGCTGCGCAGCTTTCCGTTTACCTGTACCACAATGAGCATCTCTTCAGCCTGCAACGCATCTTCCTCCCATTTGGGCCAGGGAACATTCATGATGCTTTTGGAATGACCCAGTGTGCGCCAGAGTTCTTCCGCAACATGCGGAACGATGGGGGAGATGAGCAGGACCACGGCTTCTATGGCTTCCCTCACGACAGGCCAGAATTGCGCTTCCTGAGAGGGATTCTCGAGGACCTGATAAAGCTGATTTACCAGTTCCATGACCGATGCGATGGCCGTATTGAAGTGGAACCGGTCCCGAATGTCCTCTGTCACTTTCTTGATGGTCTGGTGGGTCTTGCGGTGCAGTTCCGAAAGAGTCTTGGAAAGTTCTGCAGAACCGGCATAGGGTGTGGCCGATTTCAAAGCCTCTTCATTGTCGGCTACCAATCGCCAGACCCGGGAAAGAAATCGAAATGATCCTTCCACGCCCTGATCGCTCCATTCCAGATCTTTTTCCGGGGGAGCGGCAAAAAGGCAGAAGAGACGCACCGTATCCGCGCCATAGGCATGGATCATTTCATCCGGGTCCACGACGTTGCCTTTGGACTTGCTCATCTTTGAGCCGTCCTTGATTACCATGCCCTGTGTGAGGAGGTTCTGGAAGGGCTCATCTATGGCCAGATATCCCATATCCCTCAGGACCTTCGTAAAAAAGCGGGAATAAAGCAGGTGCAGCACGGCATGTTCGATGCCGCCGATGTATTGATTGACGGGCAGCCAGTATTTGACCCGGTCGAAATCCAGAGGACCCTTATCGTATCCGGCGGAAGCAAACCGCGCAAAATACCAGGAAGATTCAACAAATGTATCCATCGTATCGGTTTCGCGCCGCGCCGGGCCTTTGCATTTAGGACACGTGGTCTTGAAGAAGGGTTCATGGACCGGAAGAGGTGAAGCTCCATTGGGGAGCAGGGCGACATCCGTCGGGAGGACCACGGGGAGATCTTCCTGGGGCACGGGAACGACGCCGCATCTGTCGCAGTAGATGATGGGGATGGGAGCCCCCCAGTAACGCTGGCGGGAAATCCCCCAGTCGCGGAGTCTGTATTGAACGGTGCGTTCGCCGCGGCCTTTTTCCGCCAAGCCGGCCGTGATGGCTTCCCTGGCTTCCGAAGAGGTCATACCGCTGAATGTTCCTGAGTCCACCAGAACCCCATCCTCTTCGAAGGCGGCCGTAAGTTCTTCCACTTTGGGAATATCGGCTGCGTCCTGGGGTTTGATGACCACTTTCATGGGCAGCCCGTACTTGCGGGCAAATTCGAAGTCCCGCTGATCATGAGCGGGGACGGCCATGACCGCACCCGTGCCGTAAGCCATGAGAACAAAATTGGCGACGTAGATGGGCATTTTCGCCTGGGTCACGGGATTGATGCAATAGCTTCCCGTGAAGACGCCTTCCTTTTCCAGTAACTCCGTTTCACGGTCGCTTCGTTTGGAAAGTTTCGTGCGTTCCACAAACTGCAGGACTTCTTTCTCCTGAGGCTTTCCCTTGCAGAGTTTTTCCACCAGAGGATGTTCGGGAGCAATGCTCATGAAAGTTGCGCCGAACAGGGTGTCCGCCCGGGTCGTGAAGACCGTGATCTCCCCGTCGCCCGATTCGAGCGGGAAGACGAGCTTGCTGCCGTAGCTCTTGCCGATCCAGTTCTGCTGCATGACGAGTACCCGCTCGGGCCAGCCGGGAAGCTTTTCTGTGTATTCCAGAAGTTCTTCCACGTAGTCGGTGATCTTGAAGAACCACTGATCCATTTCCTTCTGAATAACCGGCTGGTCGCAGCGCCAGCAGGCCCCGCCTTCCACCTGTTCGTTGGCCAGGACCGTGTGGCAAGTTTCGCACCAGTTTACATAAGAACTGCGCCTGTAGGCCAAGCCCTGCTCGTACATCTTGAGAAAAAAGAGCTGTTCCCAACGGTAGTAATCCACATCGCAAGTAGCGATTTCCCGGGACCAATCATAGGAAAAGCCAAGTTTTTTCAGTTGGCTGCGCATGTAGTCGATGTTTTCATAGGTCCATTTGGCAGGATGCGTATTGGCTTTGATGGCTGCATTTTCGGCCGGCATTCCGAAAGCGTCCCAACCCATGGGATGCAAAACGTTGTAGCCCTGCATCCTCAGAAAACGGGCGAGCACGTCTCCTATGGAGTAATTGCGCACGTGGCCCATGTGTATGCGGCCCGACGGATAGGGGAACATCTCCAGAAGAAAAAATTTTTCGCGGGAGGGATCTTCCTTGACGCTGAAAAGTTTTTCACTTTCCCAGTATTCCTGCCACTTTTTCTCTATAGCTTTCGGTAAATATCTCGATTCCATATGTCACCCTTTTCTCATGAATCAGGAACGGTGCAGGTTCGTTTCGCAAGGATTGAATTCGGTTGTCCCGCACTCGAAAAACAGCTCTGCCAGAAATTGCCGATTTGTAGCATATGCCGGGTGATTTCGCAACATGCACACTATACTGGGAAAAAGAGGCTTTGAATTCAAGGTGCAAGGGGGGATGTGAAACGGGGGGGGCCGGGAGCGACTTCTTCTGGAAAAGAATAATGATAGCGGGCTTATGGTATCCTTGCATGTCGGGCTTGTCAGCCCGACATGCAAGGAGGGAATGTCCGGGAACCGTTGGTACTTCACTTATCGTAGAAACTGCGCCTTACTTCAGCCTTTTGACGCTTTCTATCACCACTGGGGTTTTGGGTACGTTCTGGTGGCCTCCCACCGTTATCGTCTCCACTTTCTTGATCTTATCCACTACATCCATCCCTTTGACGACCTTCCCAAAAACCGCGTACCCGAATCCTTGGGGAGTTTCGTCCCTGTGATTGAGAAAATCGTTGTTTTTTACATTGATGAAAAACTGGGAAGTGGCGCTGTCCACGACATTCGTTCTGGCCATGGCGATGGTTCCCAGATCGTTTCCCAGCTCCGCAGAGGCTTCATTCTTGATGGGTTCGTGCGTCTCTCGTTTTTTCATGTCCGGTGTGAACCCCCCACCCTGAATCATGAAATCATCCATGACTCTGTGAAAAATCGTGCCGTCATACGCTCCTTCATCCACATACCTGAGAAAATTCTTTACGGTGATGGGGGCCTTGTCTTGAAAGAGTTCAATTTGAATTTCTCCCAATGACGTTTTCATTACGACAACCGGATTGGCGGGTTTTTTTGTCTTTTCCTCCGCCACTGTGGTGGAGGGGTTGAGAAACAAAGTCGTGACTGCAATGAGCGACGTAATGGTCATTAGAATTCTGGACATGAGAGATCCTCCTCTTAGCATTTGTAGATGGATACTGGTGTGCTGAAAATCAGGCTAAACCGATCCGCAGATTACACAGGTTGCACAGACTAAATGATTTTCCCCCAAGATAAAAGGTTTCTTGATCTGCGAAAATCTGCGCAATCTGCGGATAAAAAAAGAATCAAAAAGCGTCAAACAGCTAAACTCTTGTTCTTGGAGCTGATCCTTTTCCTTGAAATGCGAAGCGTGTTTCCAATCACCGTGAGACTGCTGCCGAACATGGCCAGAACGGCGATGAGAGGATTGAGAATCCCCGTGACCGCCAGGGGAATTCCCAGGATATTGTATAGAAAGGCAAAACCGAGATTTTCATGAATGATGCGTGTCGTCGTCCTGGAGAGGTCGAGCACTTCCACTAATTTTTCGGGATGTCCCGTGATGAGGGAAATGTCCGACGCTTCCTGGAGAATGTTCGATCCCGTTCCGAGGGAAAGGCCCACATCCGCCTGGGCGAGGGCCGCCGCATCATTGATTCCGTCTCCGACCATGCCCACCCTGTGTCCTTCTCCCTGCAACTTTCGAACGATCTCCACCTTGTCTCTGGGAAGGGCCTGGCCCACGAAGTTCAAAATGCCAAGAGCGCGGGCCACGGCACGGGTCGTTTCCTGGGAATCCCCCGAAACAAGGTGGACGGTCATGCCCCTGGCATGCAACTGATCCAGCGCACTCGACGCGCCCTTTTTGAGGGTATCCCCGAAAGCCATGCACCCCTCTACCTTGCCGTTCCAGCCGAAAAAAACAACCGTCTCTCCGTTGCTCTCCAATTCCCTGGCATCTTCGTCCATTTGAGGGGAAAAGAGCAGCCCTTCCATTTCCATGAATGCCCTGTTGCCGGCAGCCACTGTCTCTCCTCCTACACACCCTTTCACTCCCAGTCCTTCGAATGCTTCCACATCGGATGCTTCTTCCCATTCGATGGACTGTTCCCGGGCTTTACGGAGAATTTCTTTAGCCAGAAAATGGGATGCGCCCACTTCGATGGACGCCACCTTTGCGAGGGCTTCTCTCGGAGAAACATGGGAAGCGATGATCCGGCGCAGCGAAAAAGAGCCCTCGGTTATCGTGCCCGTCTTGTCGCAAATGAACACGTCCAGGTCTTTTGCCCGCTCCAGGGCCGAGGTGTTCCGAATGAGTATCCCGTGAGTTCTCCCCATACCGATGGCTGCCACCTTGGCCAGGGGAGTGGCTATACCGAGAGCGCAGGGGCACGTGATCACCAGGACGGTCACGGCCCGCAGCAGGGCCTCGTCCGAGGTGAGGCCGCGGACAAACCACAGGTACCCCGCAGTCCCTGCCGCCAGGAGGAGAATGAGAGGAATAACCATGCGTGTGATGCGGTCGGCAATGATTTCAAAAGAATTTTTCCCAGTGAGCGCCTCCTGCATGAGGGTGATCATTTGCCCGATGGCGCTCTCGCTTCCCACTCGCGTGGCTTTGAGGCAAAGTTTTCCCTGTAGAAGGTGAGCGCCCCCCATGGCTTCGTCCCCCGTTGTTTTCTTGACGGGGCGTGATTCGCCGGTGAGGAAAGACTCGTCCAACTCGGCTGTCCCTGAAAGGATGATTCCATCGACGGGTATGCGTTCGCCCGCTAGAACGATGAATTCGTTGCCGGGTTCCACCGCTTCGGAAGAAACCCACCGTTCAAGGCCTGCATGCACCAGGCGGACCTTTCCCTTGGAAAGCCGGTAGAGTTCCGTGATGCCTTTGGAAACCCGTTCTCGTGCCTGGATCTCAATGTATTTGCCCACAAGCACGATGGTGACCAGCATGGCGGCCGTATCGAAATAGAGGTGCAGACTGCCCGTGCCGATGCTTACGAGGCTGTAAAAATAGGCGGAAAGAGACCCTACTGCGATGAGTGTGTCCATGGAGGTGCTCATCTGGCGAAGCCCAAGAAATGCCCGTCTGAGGATGGGGTATCCGCCATAAAAAACCACGGGGGTCGAAAGTATCCAGAGAGGGTAGGAAAGATATTCGACGGCGTCTTTACCCAGTTCCTGAAAAAAACCGAAGTAAAGGACAAAGGAAATCATCATGACATTGGCGGTCAGAATGGCGGAAACCCCCAACCGTATGAGAAGATTCTTCTTTTCCTTTGATCCGTGAGAGTCGTCTTCACTGAAAAGCGCAGCACGGTATCCGAGTTTCGATATGTGGTTCAGGATGTCCTCTAAAGAGATGATATGCGGCAGATACTTGATCTGTGCCAGATCCGAGAGAAAAAAGACCCGAACGTCGACTATGCCTGGGGTCTTGCGCAGCACCTCCTCTATGAGCCATGAGCATGCCGTGCACCACATCCCTGTCACTCGAAAGGTCAATTCCTTGGAGAGGCCTTCCGGGTATTCAGCTTTGGGTGAAAGAGCCTCCTGCAGTGGGGCCTGTTTGGCCTGAAGTGCGGCCAGTTCCTCTTCGTTGGCGGGAATGATCCCGGAAGCGACGCAGGCGCGGTAGAGCTCCGTCTCTTTGAAATCAAGGTTTGCCGCATCCGGACTATTGAATAGGATTTCAAAGACGTACATGCATCCAGGACAGCAGAAGTCGTACGTTGTGCCATGGATCGTACGCTGAGCCGTAGATCTTCCCACGGGAAGGCCGCACAGGCTGCATTTTTTCTTTACGGGATGGTGGGACACGGCTTTGGGTTCCGAAAGTATGGACCGGCGGTGAGACGAGGCTTCAGGCAATGATTTGAGCCCCCTGAAGGATCAGAACGATGCCCATGAAAATAATGGAGACGGCGGCCACTTTCTCTCCCAGAAATCGAACTTTCCGAGAGAGAAAAGAAGCGGAAAGCCCTGTAAAAAACAGGGCGGGTACGGTGCCCGCTCCAAAGAGAACCATTGTGATGAAACCCTGCATCGGGTTCTGAGTGGAAGCCGCCGTGACAATCATCGCCCATGACAGGCAACAGGGAATCAGCCCCGTGGCCATGCCCAACAAGAGTTTTGAAAGAACAGTTTGAGACCGGAACAGGGGAGGGAAGCAGCGGCCGAAAAAGGAACCTGGGCCCAGGGAAACGGAGGTCAAGAAAGCGGGCAGGGGAATTGCCCGAAGGAGCATCAGACCGAGAAAAACCAGCAGCGATCCCGCAACGTAAGACATTCCACTGCGTAGACTGAAAAAGATCCTGGTCAGGTCGACGGCCCGGAAAAGACCCGCAGCCAGGGCTCCGAGAATGCCGTAAGTGGCGAGTCTACCGATGTGAAAGGCTATATGGTGGAATAGCCCGAGCCTGGCAGGAAATGTGGAAAATTTTGTCGCTGTGTCCGATTGAGATTGCAGATGGAGGGAGTAGGCTAAAACCAGGGGACCGCACATTCCCAGACAGTGAAGGCTCCCAAGGAGTCCGATGCTTAAAGGGAAGAAAGAGAACATGAGCAGTCCTTGCCTTTAGCCGTTTGAAGGGCTTTTGAGAGAGCGGATGAAATGGACAATGGCCCAGCGGTCCTCCTCCGCAATGGTGTAAGCCAACGGGGGCTGTCTTTTGGCTCCAAAACTCAGCTTGTAAAAGATTTCTCCGTCAGTCTGCGCCTGAACCTTCGGGTCTCTCAGATCGGTCGGGAGGGGATGGAAGCTCTGACCGACCGTTCCATTCCCGTCCGCATTGGGACCATGGCACATGAGGCAATAGGTTTCGTAACCCGTTTTCCCCCTGGCCACGGATTCCTGCGAGAGGATCAGGGGATTTTGCAGGGTCTTCGGATCTGATTTTCTGGCGATTTCGATTCCTCCCCGGGTGGGAATCGTCCCTTCGGGCATTTCCGGGATGACCGTCTTGTAAGTGCGCAGCGCCTCCTGTTCTTTCATGCGTGCATAGTCGCACCCGCAGAGCAGGGAGAACGCCATCATCACTACCGGAATGTAGTAGATCAGTCTGGATGGGCAGGCAATCATTATTTCCCTCCTGTTGCAGGCTCAATAGGGCCGGGTGTCACTCCGGACACATGCTGCGGCGCTAAAGGGGCCGGTTGTCCAAAAATCTTTGTGGCTCGGTGCGTGGAATAGATGGATTCCGAAGGAATATCTTCGACGATATCGAAATCCCATGAGGGTTGTCCCTTGTCTCCCACGGCAAAGAAGATGAAAATGCCCCAGCAGATAAAGGACAGGGCAATGGCGACCACAATGGCCCAGCTGCGAAGGATGGATTTTCTTTCTTGATTCGAAGAAATGCTTTCCATGGCTTCTTTCCTGATTGGACCCGGCAGGAATACCATCAAAAAGTAGGCCCTTTGATTCCAATAAAGATGACATAATAGACGGCGAAGAAGATCACTCCCACGAGCACGAGAGCTACAACGGGCGGTATGGGGTGATGCCCGGCCCGAATGCCGGACGGGTATTCTTCCAGGGGCTTTTCCTGATCACCGCCGGCACTTGGACGGTCATAATTGCGGAAGGAGATATAGAGAACAATGAGTGTTGTGAGCCCAATGCAAATGGCGAGCACTACGTTCTGGAAGTCCAGCACCGGGAAATATCTCATGACCCACCTAACCCTTCATATGAATAATGGATAAGCCGATGACGGCCAACATGCCGATACCTCCAAGAGCTAAAATGAACAAAAGGGCATAAGCTCCGCGCCCTATTTTGACAGGCTCTTGTAGGTCTGGAAGATCCTTTTGTTCGATAAGAGGCAGAAACCGGGCACGTCCCTGATCGGAAAACTGCCCTGCCCGAACCGCCCAGACAAAAGCGATCAAAGCGGTCCAGACACTGACGCTTACAAGGAGTATCCAACCCATGTAGTAGGCCATTTACTTTTTCTCCGCTTTTTCAGGGGGTTCATAAGCTGCATCGATCCCCCTGGGTTCCTGGTTGGCGTCTGTCTCGGAAATGAAGTACACGGCGACATAATTGCCCACATCCCAGATTTTTTCCGATTCCAGCTCCCGCTTGAAATAAGGCATCGCCGTTCCCGTGATTCCGTTCATGATCTGGTAGTAAAGAATGCCGCCGGATATCCCTCTTCCATTTACGGTCGTAAAATTGAGAGGGGGGGGATAAAGGTGGGGTGCGGCCGGTCCCATACCATCGCCCACCGGACCATGACAGCCGATGCAAAAGCCCTGGTAGATTTTGTGTCCCCTCTTTAACCCCGCTTCGCTGGTGGGATAGGGGTTCGGCAATTTCCTCCAGGGTTCGGGAACCTGTTCGTGCAGCCAGGCCACATTGGCGTCTGTCCCACTTTCATAGGCTTCGATGGCTTTTTGTTTCCACTCATGCTGACGCTGAACGCGGTAGTCTGCGTCCTTGTAGCCCAGACTCTGCTTGTAGGCGATCAACGCCCGGATATTGTCCATGCCCAGAAACGCCCATTCGGGCATGAGGGATTCGGGACGGACGTAGCGAGGATTGATGAAGTGAGCCACATGCCAGTCGTCCGGATGTTCCCCTCCCTCCTGCGAAAGGTCCGGGCCGGTGCGCTCCGTGCCAAGCAGATGAGGGCGTTCCACAATGTAATCGCCCGGCTGGGCAATACGTTCCGCTCCCAAATCCCAGTCGATGCGCCTGATGAATTGGGAATGGCAGTACGAACAGCCATTGTTTACGTAAAGCTTTCGTCCTTTTTCTTCAAGGGCCGTTCTGGAACGAAAGATTTCGGATGGCTTGTCGGTCATGGTGTTCCATGGAAGAACCACCACCACGAAAAAAACCGCCGCAAAAATCAATGCGCCGCCATAAACGATAAGAGGGGGCGTCATCTTCATGATGTTTCCCTCCCTGTCCCGGAGCTGTAAAGGCTCCTGTAGACATTGTACAGTCCGATCATGGCCCCCGAGACGATGAGCGTGCCCACGGCCAGGCGCAGAATCATGTAGACGTGGATTTCCGGAAGGACCCGGTAGACGGTTTCGCCATTCAACCACCCGTTCCCCTGAATGAGTCCCGCTGCAGTCAGAATCGCAAAGAAACCGGACATCCCAAGGAGGACGAGCCAATACTGAATATCGGCAAGAAACTTGCTGTACAGGGGGCGGCCGGTGATTCGAGGCAGGATGAAATACATTCCCCCCAGCGCGATGATGCCTGAAAATCCCAGGACCCCCATGTGAGCATGCGCGACCACCCAGTTGTTGAAATGGGTGATTTTCTGTACGCTGGGCAGGGATTGCAGAGGACCCTGCAGGCAGGTGAGCAGATACCACACCGTTCCCGCCAGAACGAACTTACCGCCCGTGTCTCCAAGGATATAGGGCAGGCGTTCCCGCATGGTGAGCCAGAGGTTGATCAGTACCGTCGCCACGGGTAAAAGCATGGCGATGCTCCCGGTGATGGCGATGACCTTGAGCCAGGTGGGAGTCGGAGCCTGCAGGATATGGTGTGTACCGATATGCGTGTAGATCATGAGGAGCGACCAGAAGCCCAGAAGGGAAAGGGTATGGCTGTAAAGAGGGGCCCGGCAGGTGATGGGGATGACATAGTAGGCGATGGCGACGGCAAGCGGGGTGAGAAAAAGTCCCACCACTCCGTGCCCGTAAAACCACGCCAGAATGCCGTCAGGTATCCCCGTGATGGACCCGGTGGAAGGATTCCATACGGCATTTCCGAAAAAATAGATGAAAAAGGTAAAAACGAGTGCGCCAAAAACGTACCAGACGGAAACATAGAGGAGCTCTTCCTTCCGTCGTCTAACGGTTTCCAGAAGGTTGTGGAAAACCATCCCCAGTGCGGCCAGTATCATCACGTCAATAGGCCAGATCCATTCGGCATATTCTCTGTTTTGGGAGTAGCCGAGAGAAAGGGTAATCGTCCCGGCTGCGACGGAAAAATTCCAGAGCCAGACAGTGGCTTTCCCCAACCGCTCGCTGTAGAGCGGGGCCCTTACCATGGTGGGTACGATATAATGGGCGGAGCCTATAAGCGCCGAGCCCACGAAGCCGAAAATGACCGCGTTCGTATGCATCGGCCGGATTCTTCCGAAAACGATCCACGGAATGTTTCCCAGCAGTTCGGGTGCGATCAGTTCCACGGCGCCGGTGAATCCGGCCAGAGTTCCAAGAACCATCCAGATGGCCGAACTCAGATAATATGCCTTCACTGTTCCGTGGGGTTCATCCCTCAAAAATTCCAATGCGGTTCCCCCTGTTTTTTTCTATGCGATCCCATCCATCCCTTATGCGTCAGTGATGACAGGCCAGCCAGCAGTCCAGCTGCGCCTTGCGTTCCTGGTGACAGGTAATGCAAAACTGCATCTTGAAATCGACTCTCTGCAGGCGGTCCATGGTCTTCACCTCGCCGTGGCATGCCGTGCAGTCAAGTTTTGCATACTTTATATGCGGCTTGTGATTGAACTTGACATGATCCGGTATATAGAAAACCCGCACCCAGGGTACAGGCGTTTTGGTATCGTAGTGCTCCCTTTCTTTAACGATTTGAGGGTGTTTCGTTATGATGTATTCATGGCAGAAGAAGCATTTCTGCATCTCGGGAATGCCGGGGTTCCGGGACCGTTCCACAAAGGGGTGACAGAACTTGCAATTGATCTCCTTCACCCCCGCATGCAGGCGGTGGCTGAAGAGTATGGGCTGTTTGGGACCGATACTCGTCTCAGGGTATATATAATAGAGATAGAGCGTGGCGCCCAGCAAAAGCGCCCCAATCCCCAACCAGCCATACCTCAGTATCGGTTTTCCATTTTTTTCTGTGCTCTCAGCCATGTTACCCCTAAGTCTAAAAATTTTTCGGGCCTTTTGCTTGTTGATGCCCGCTCTCCGTCTGCACTTGGCGTATCTGCTCCCGGAACAGGGGATCAGAAAGCGGCAGCAGCGGAAAAAGACGGAAAAATGCCATGAGACACAAAGCCATGACCCCGAAAAAACCTGCCGTGATCGAAATCTCCGTAAAGCCTATGGGAAGGCCGGACCCTTTCCACAGGGACGGAGCCACCAGGAGGAACCGTTCCAGCCACATTCCCAGGAGGATGACGGAACTCAGGGCCATCATGGGAACCGGTTTCATTTTGATCCTGCGGTTCAAAAGCAGCACAAAAGGAATGACGAAACAGACAAGGAGGACCGTCCATGCCAGAAGTTCCCAGGGGCTTTGGCGGATGCGCAGGAGCACATACCGCGTTTCCTCGGGAAGGTTCCCGTACCAGATTACAAGAAACTGAGAATAGAAGAAGTCTCCCGTGAGAATACAGAAACCGAAGAGAAGCTTTCCGAGGTCGTGCATGTGTTTGGGCTGAATAATGTCTTTGAACGCCTCCGATTCTCTTGCAAGGATTGTCATGAAAAACAGGGCGGCCAATGCCGAGTAAAAACTGCCGATAAAATAATAGGCCCCGAAAAGAGTGCTGACCCAGTGGGGGTCGAGAGCCATGATGAGGTCGACGGCCATAAGGGTCAGAACCAGGGCGTAAAGAATGCCGAGGACCGGCGATAGAACGACTTGGGCCCGCCAATGCCGGGATTGAATTTCTTTCCGCCCCGGAACCTCTTCCGGCTCAGCTTCCCGCCCGGTTACCCCCTCCCTTGCGTTCCATTTCAAGTCGCTCCGGACAGAAAAGTAGATCAAGGCCAGCGAAACGCCTGAGAGGAGAAAGATTCCCACTCCGTCTCTTGCAAAGAGCCAGTTTACGTCGAGCCACCATTCCTTGCCGTGGACCGGTTCGTGAATCCAGTGAAACAGGTTCTCCCGGCCCTGATACAGAATCAGGAAAAACAGGAATGAAAAAGGCAGAAAGGCTCCTGGGGCTTCCGCAAGACGCTTCATGGGACGGGCCCAGCGGGCATTGGTCATATTGAGGACTGCGGAAAACAGGACGGCCCCATAGGCCAGCCCCGTCCAGAACAGGAAGTTGGTCAGATAGGCCTGCCAGACCCTCTGAGCGTTCTCATTCGAAATGCCTGACCAGAAAGAGATCCCGCCGACCAGAACCATGGCGAGAAAAGCGAGGGCCGGAATGCGGCGATCCATCCCGACGAGTCGGGTCAAAAGGTCCGGGCGGGGTTCATCGATCGACTTCATGGATTTCCTCCGCACCAGCTTCTTTCAGGATGTTTGACAATCGGTCCAGATCGGTTTCCGAACACTGGATCAAGATCCCGAAATGGTCCTGGCTGAACCTGTCATCGTAATGCTCGGGGCGGCGCAGCCTCGGAAGCCTGCTCCTGAAAAGGAGCCCTCCAAAGTTGAAAAGCACGGACAGCAGAATGCAAAATTCAAATCCCACCACCACGGCCGGTACGAAAGGAATGATGGGTTTACCGCTCACGATGAACTTCCACTGCATGCACGTATAGACCACTAGGCCGACACCTACCATGACACCCAGGATGCCTCCACAGAGAGTGAAGAACCGAACGGAACTGGGCTTGAGGTGCAAAGCTTCCTCGATCTCATGGTGCGGAAAGGGCGAATAGACGGTATGCACCTTGAAGTCGTTTTCCGCCATAAACTTCAGCGCCTTCAGCAGATCATCGATATAGGCGAAAATGCCCATTACTGTCTTTTGATGCGTCATGGCTTTTTCCTGCCGCGGTCCTTATGGGTTGGGTTTTCCCTGCGCGAGTGTCTGCCGGTTTCCTTCATTTCCGTCATGGAAATTGTCGGTATAAACCTGGTGAACAAGAGAAACAGAAAGAAAAACAGGCTGAAGGAACCGATCATGATTCCGAATTCCACCCATGTGGGAGTGTAATAGCCCCAGGAATAAGGGTCGAACTGATGAGCGGCCGACCCCACGATGATTACGAAACGCTCGTACCACATGCCGATGTTGATCAAAATGGAAATGCCGAAAAGATACCTCAGATCCGTGCGCACTTTCTTGATGAAAAAGGCAAGGGGAGCCACAGTGTTGAAGAGGACCATGATCCAGAATTCCAGTGCATAGTGCCCGATGGCCCTCCAGATGAAAGTGTCTCGTTCCGCGATATTCCCGCTGTACAACGCCATGAAGTATTCCACTCCGTACGCATACCCCACGATGAGCCCCGTGAAAATGATTGTCTTGGCGATATTTTCAAGGATTTTCATGGTGATGAGATGTTCGAACCCGAAAATGCGCCGCAGGGGGATCAGGAGGGTGAGCACCATGGCGAGCCCGGAATGAATGGCTCCCGCCACGAAATACGGTGCGAAGATGGTGCTGTGCCAGCCCGGTACAATGGAGAGTGCAAAGTCCCAGGAGACAACGCTGTGAACGGATACGACGAGGGGGGTGGCCAAGGCGGCGAAGAGGAGATAGGCCGTTCCGTAGTGGTTCCACTGCCGGTGGCTCCCGAGCCAGCCCAGGGAGAAGAAGCCATAGATTTTACGACGCAACCCCGTGGAGCTGCTCCGCACAACGGCCAGGTCGGGAATGAGGCCGGTGTACCAAAAGAGCACGCTGACGGTGAGATAAGTCGAAATGGCAATCACGTCGAAGACGAGAGGGGACTGGAAGTTGGGCCAGAGATTGCGCTGGTTGGGATAGGGGAGAATCCAGTAGACGATCCAGACTCTTCCCAGATGAATAAAGGGAAAGAGACCTGCAACGGAGACGGCAAAAACCGTCATCGCCTCGGCGCTGCGAGCGATGGCCGTCCTCCAGGGAGCCCGGAAAAGATACAAGATGGCGGAAATGAGGGTGCCCGAGTGTGCGATACCCACCCAGAATACAAAGTTGATGAGATAGGTCCCCCAGAATACCGGCAGGTTTACACCTGCGGCTCCAAGCCCCGTGGCGATCTGATACCCCCAGCAGGAGGCTCCGATGAGAACCCCCGTGAAGGCCATGGCCAAAAGGACGTAGTATTCCCGGCCGGGAGGGGACATGTTGCGCAGAATGTCCTGGTTGATCTTGCTGTAACTGATGTCTTCCATGGGCAGCCCGCTATGATTTAAAGGGTTCCTGGGTCAATTTCTTGAGATAGAAAACGGCAGGCTTGGTGTTGAGATGCTCCAAGACCTGATAGGTTCGATGTTCTTTAATCAGGCGGGACACACGGCTGTCGGGGTCCATGAGGTTTCCGAAGACAATGGCTTCGGTAGGGCACGTTTGGGCACAGGCCGTGGTGAATTCGCCGTCCCGCACTTTGCGGCCTTCGTCCTTGGCCCGGAGCTTGGCTTCGATGATTCTTTGCACGCAGAAGGAGCACTTTTCCATGACCCCTTTCTGACGCACCGTCACGTCGGGATTGAGTTGCCAGTTCAATGGCTCGGGGCGCGTAAAGGTGAACCAGTTGAAACGGCGCACTTTATAGGGGCAGTTTTGTGCGCAGAACCGGGTACCGATGCACCGGTTGTACACCTGGTTGTTCAGACCTTCTTTTCCATGATGGGGGGCATAAACCGGACAGACCGATTCGCAGGGCGCGTTGTCGCAGTGCATGCACGGCATGGGGAGAAATCGAGCCGTGCCCCAGTCGGGATCAAAATAGCGTTGAATACGCAGCCATGACATCTCACGCCCTTTGAGAATCTGGTCTCTTCCCACAATGGCCACATTGTTTTCCGCATAACAGGCCACCACGCAGGCGCCGCACCCGATGCAACGGTCCAGATCGATGACCATGCTCCACCGATAGTCCACATGGTCGTGAGGCGGATAAAAGTCTTTCTTTGGATCATAGCCTTCGGGGAGGGGAAGATACAGATGAGGCTCGGCTTGATCTGCTACCCCCTGCCGGTACTCTTCGATGGAGATGGATCGTGCGATGTCACGGTCGTGCTGAAAAAGGCTTCCATCCGTATGAGCAACGGGAACATGACGCTCTTTTTTCTCGAGGGTCACTTTGAAAGCCGGGCGAAACATTCCCTTGCTGGTCTTGTCGATTCGATCCGGTAGAAGTTCCATGGGATTGCCGTATTCGGCCACTGCAAAACGCCCATAATGCGTATGCCCCTGTCCGATGGGCACGGCCAGGGTGTTCAGCGGAACCGTGGAGAGGGGGAACGCTGGGACTTCCATGCTGCCATGGGGGGAACGGATCACAACGATGTCCCCTTTCTGGATACCCAGTTCCCTGGCCTTTAGGGGATGGATCTCCACCCAGGATCCCCACGTGATTTGAGCGATCGGGTCGGGCATTTCCTGAAGCCAGGGCCGGTTGGCTCCCCGTCCGTCATAGTATTGAATGGTGGGAAATGCCGTGAAGTGAAAATCCTTGCTGCCGAGGTCCGGAACTTTCGATGGTTTCGGGGAAAATTTCGACGGGACGGGTAAAGATATCGCAGGCTCCCGGCTTTCGGGTTCCCATGTGCCGCCCTGCTGAAGGGTTTCCTGCCAGAATCCTTCAGGAGGCGTTCCGGGAGCCTTTTTTTCTCCCTGCACCTGCCAGGAATTTCGGAGGATCTGGTAGAAATTTTCTGTGGGGAACCGGTTCGGACCTTTTATCTTTTTGCCTGCGGCAAGAAGAATGTCGCCCACGTGGCGGGAATCAAAGACTGGCCCCATGACCGGCTGCAGAATGCCCGTGATTCCAGGCCGGGGTGAATAGTCCCCCCAAGATTCCAAAGGGGTGTGTGCCGGGAGGATGAGGTGCGCCGACTCTGTCGTTTCATCCATCGCGCTCGAAAAGCTGACAATGAAAGGAATTCTTTTCAGGCTCTTTTGAAAATCCCAGGAAGATGGAAGAGAAAAAACCGGGTTGGCATTATAGATCAGCAAAAGGTCTACTTCTCCGTGCTTCATTTTTTCCGAAATCTCTTTCATCCTGGCTGCCGAATCGACCGTGCCGTGAATGGAAGGATTCTGAAAATCGATGGCTTTCCGCGAACCGGGGTGCACGGAACAGAGAAGATTTGCCGCCACTGCCGTTTCCGTGGCGTTGGGAATCGAAAATGAAAGTCCTTCAGCCAGAGCAAGTGGCCTCTCGGCCCGTGAAAACTGAAGCGCCATCAGCCTCAACGTTTCTTCCGGGATTCCCGTTCTCCCTGTAATGGCTTCCATGGAAAGACCGCTCGTAAAAGCCTTCACGGCATCCCGCTGTTTGGATGGTATGTTCTGAATGAGGGGAGCGTCCACCAGAAATTTCAGCATGCCTGCTGCAACCAGGTATTCATCACCGGGGGCCGTCGCGATCCACTGGTCTGAATTGACGGCGGTGAGGGACATTCGCGGGCCGACAAAGAAAAAAGGGTTCTTCCCTTTTTCGTGTGGAGTCCTGAAAGCGGCAAACTGTCTTGCATATTCCACGTTGGAAAGCCACGTCTCCAGGAAACCTGCGCCGAAGGAAACGAGAAAGTCCGCCTGGTCCAACCGGTAAGAAGGGATTCCGTCCATTCCAAAGACAAGTTGATGGGCTTTGCGGAGCGGTTCGTACGAAAAGGGTTCGTAGATGATGTGTTCGCTGGAACCCATCTCAGATAGCCAGAACGTTATGAAATCCTTGAGGGTTCCGCTCACGATATCCGAAATGAAAACAATCCGGTCCGCTTTGCCTCTTGCGGCGATTTCACCGAGTTTCCCGGTCAGGAGATTCATCCCCTCATCCCATGAAAACGGCTCCATATCCCCTGCGGAGTTCCTTCTTTGAGGGCCGCGAAATCGATCTGGATTGTAGAGTCCGTGAAGGGAAGCCTGGCCCCTGGCGCAAAGCCGACCCGCATTGATGGGGTGGAGCGGGTTTCCTTCCACCTTGATCACATGACCATCGCGGTTCTTTGCCAGCAGACCGCAGCCTGCCGGACACTCCCGGCAGGTACTTGCGTACCAGGTGGCTTCACCGGGGAGAATGTCGTCCATAGGAACAATATAAGGAATCAACGTCCGGCCGGACTCTGAAGAACAACCCACCATGGCCGTTGTTCCCGCCAGGCCCATAATCCTCAAGAATTCCCGACGATTGAAACCTGCTGTCATCACAAACTTCCCGTGCCTGTTGGTAAAATGATCCACAACAAAAAGACCTGACATGCCGAAATGCTCCGACAACGTAACAGAGCATGTAGCATAGAGCCCTATGATCCCGATCAGTGATTGGATTGTTTGCAACTACTTGTAAAAACAAAAATGTATAACTTATCAAAAAAACGAAAGAGCCGAAGCTGATGAAAATCTCAATGAATTTTTTGCGCCGCGAGGACAAATAGTTGAACAGTAGCCTTGGAAATCAAGAATTCGATCGAATTGAATCGATAGGGTTCAGATCATAAAAGAAGTCAACCATAAATACAAACAGAAATTTGCGGGTTGGGTAACGCATTGAAATATTATTAAGAAAGTGGACAAAGTCTTTGAGGGAACCTATATTTTTTGCTGCATTCAAAAAAAGAAGAGGCTTTTGTCCAATAAGGAGAAGGAATTTGTTTGCGGGATTCAACTCAGCTCAATGAGGAAGGTGTTGATGAAGGAATTCGAATTGAAGGATTTATCGGAGTTTGATGGGAAGGACGGCAAACCTGTTTACATCGCTCACCAGGGCAGGGTCTATGATGTCACCCTCAGCAAACTGTGGAAGGGGGGGCTCCACATGAAGCGGCATCATGCCGGCAGGGATCTCTCCGTGGATATCGGGGCGGCCCCCCATGGGATCGATGTCCTGGAAAGGTACCCTCAGGTGGGGATACTCAAAGCCGAGAGGGAGGCCGAGGTGACCCTGCCCGAAGTCGTCTCCCGCCTCCTCCACCGGTTTCCCATACTGCGGCGACATCCACATCCCATGACGGTTCATTTTCCTATCGTTTTTATGCTGGCCACGACAGCATTTAATCTTCTCTATCTGATTTCGCATGTAAAATCTTTTGAGGTGACTGCACTGCACTGCCTGGGGGCCGGGATCTTGTTCATGCCCCTCGTGATGCTCACCGGCCTTTTCACATGGTGGCTGAATTACATGGCAAAACCGGTTCGATCTGTGATCATCAAAATCGTGGTCTCGCCGGTCTTGTTTGTTATTGCCCTCATCGCTTTCACCTGGCGGATGGCAAATCCTGAACTTTTGAGCTCTTTCGGAATGGGAAGCGTGATCTATTTTCTGCTCATTCTTTCCCTTACCCCTCTTGTGGGCATTATCGGCTGGTACGGCGCACAGCTGACATTTCCGGTCGAGAAGGAATGATTGGATGCGTTTCTAAAAGTGAAAAACGACTTTGCTTCCAGCGTCGATATCCTTGATGTTCATTGAGCTTATAGATGCTCAGTAAAGGGAGATCAACCAGGACATGAAAAAATTTGAGTATGAAATTACCAGGCATCCTGCGGAGTATTTTAGAGAATTCGTTTACTTTTGCTCGCAGGACGGAGCTTGCGGTCTTGAAGAAGTTCCCTCTGCCCAGACGGAAAAGATGCAGACTATTTTGAACGAACAGGGGAGAAAGGGATGGGAACTGGTTCAGGTGGCTTTTGGAAAAGAAGGGATTATGGCCTTCTGGAAAAGAATGCTTATTGATAATGAGTAGAAATACAGCGTGTGGATTGGAAATACTGAGTGGATACTCACGAATGGATGAGGAGTTCCCATGATGAGAAGCATAAAAGTAAAGGGCATGAGTTGCCAACACTGCGTGAACGCAGTGGTCAAAGCGTTGAGCGGCATCGATGGAATAAAAGATGTAAAAGTGGACCTCTCCAGCGGGGAAGCGACTTTTGAAGAGACCAAGCCCGTGCCTGCGGAGTTGATTCGGGAGCGGGTTGAAAAGGCGGGATACGAACTTGGTTAAAACCGATTTGCATATTCAGGGTATGACCTGTGCGGCGTGTGTGCGCCGGGTGGAAAAGGGAATCATGGAGCTGGAGGGGGTTCAGGATGCCAAGGTGAATTTGGCCACCTCCAGGGCGACGGTGGAGTATGACCCTGACATTGTGACCAGGGAAGTCATCGAGCAAAAAATCAAGGCCATTGGCTACGATATTATGGATACCGGCCGTGAGTCTGCAGGCAGGACTTTCAAGAAAACGACCCTTCTCGTTGGAGGCATGACCTGTGCGGCTTGTGTGCGCCGGGTGGAAATGGCTCTGAAGGCCCTGGAGGGTGTGAAGGATGCGTCCGTGAATCTTGCCTCTTCAAGGGCGACGGTGACTTATGATCCTCAGGGAGTCGGCGTCAAAGATCTTGCTAAAACGGTTGAAGAGGCCGGCTACGAATACCTGGGGCTTCTCGAGGAAGCTCACGAAGATCCCGTTGAAGCGGCTCACAAAAGGGAAATCAGGGAGCTCAAGATAAAAGTCGGTGTGGGGGCCGTCTTGAGCATAGTGATCATGATGGGGAGCATGCCGCACTGGTTTCCGTTTCTGCACGGCATTCCCAGGGAAACGATGCTTCCGGTTCTTTTCGTTCTTACCACTCCCGTCGTTTTTTGGGTGGGGAAAAGATTTTTCACTGGTGCCCTGAAGGCCGCACTTCAGAAGACAACGGATATGAATACGCTCGTGGCCATGGGGAGCCTTTCCGCTTACGTCTATTCGACGCTGGCAACCTTTTGGCCGCAACATTTTTCCACAGTGGGTCTGGGGCTTCACGTTTATTTCGATGGGGCGGCCATGATCGTCACTCTGGTGTTGCTGGGCCGCTTGCTGGAAATGAAGGCCCGCGGTCGGACATCCGAAGCCATCAAAAAACTCATGAAACTGACTCCGAAGACCGCCCTCGTATTGCGCAACGGTGAGGAATTGGAAGTCCCGGTGGAAGAGGTCGTGCGGGGAGATGTGATTGTGGTTCGGCCCGGGGGAAGGATCCCAACCGATGGAGTGGTGGAGTCGGGGAATTCGTCGGTGGATGAATCCATGCTCACGGGTGAAAGTCTTCCCGTTGCCAAGGAATTGGGAAGCGAGGTTTTGGCCGGAACCGTCAACCAGAGCGGAAGCTTTACCTTCAAAGCCACCAAGGTGGGAGCGGAAACGGCTCTGGCTCAAATCATTCGACTGGTGGAAGAGGCTCAGGGGTCCAAGGCGCCCATCCAGCGTTTTGCCGACAAGGTGGCTTCCATCTTTGTTCCCGTGGTGATCTGTATCGCTTTCATTACTTTTTGTATATGGTATTTTCTGGTGCCCGACGCGGATTTCACTCGGGCTCTTTTGAATTTCGTTTCGGTGCTGATCATTTCCTGTCCGTGCGCCATGGGATTGGCAACACCGACGGCCGTCATGGTGGGAACCGGACTGGGAGCGGAAAGCGGCATTCTGATCAAAGGCGGGGAGAGTCTTGAAAAGGCATACCGGCTGACGACGGTCGTTTTCGATAAAACGGGGACTCTCACCAAAGGAACTCCGCAGGTAACGGATGTATTCGTGCTGCCGGAGATTCCACGGGATCAGTTTATGAAATATGCGATTTCACTTGAAGCCGTTTCCGAACACCCTCTGGCCAGGGCGATTGTCGATGCAGGACGGGATACAGATATGGTTCGCCCCGGGGAAGTCGACGGCTTTGAGGCCGTTTCGGGTCTGGGAGCGCGCGCAACGGTGGGAGGCAAAAGCGTCGTTGCCGGAAGCCGGAGGTTTCTTGAAGAGGAAGGGATGGATGTCGGGCAATTGGGCAAAAAAGCGGATGAATTCCTTGCTTCAGGAAAGACCTGTGTTTATTTTGCCGTGGAAGGCAAACCGGTGGGGATCATCGCTCTTGCGGACGCTGCCAGGGAAACGGCTAGGGAATCCGTTGCCCGTTTGAAAGAGATGCATCTCGAAGTGGCCATGATCACGGGAGACCGGGAGGAGACGGCTCAGGCCATCGCTCATGAAGTGGGGATCAATGCCATCATGGCGGAAGTGCTTCCCGGGGACAAGGCGGGGGAAATCCGCCGGCTGCAAAAAGAGGGCAAAATCGTTGCCATGGTGGGGGATGGTATCAACGATGCGCCGGCTCTGGCGGCTGCCGATGTGGGGGTGGCCATCGGCGCGGGAACGGATGTGGCAATGGAAGCGAGCGACATCACGCTGATCAAGGACGATCTGAGGCTGGTGGCATCCTCGATCCGGCTTTCGAGCCTTACCATGAGGATCATCAAGCAAAATCTCTTCTGGGCCTTTTTTTATAACTCCTTGGGAATTCCCGTCGCGGCTGGAATATTGTATCCTGTTTGGGGTATCTTGTTGAATCCCATGTTTGCGGCTGCAGCCATGGCCATGAGTTCCGTGTCCGTGGTGAGCAATGCCCTGCGGTTGAGAAGAGTCTGGGCCAGGCAAAAGAATCTTTGAATCTTCTCGATCTATTGAATTCAAAAGTCTTATACTTTTTCATGCTTGAAGTGGTATATGGTATAAAGCTTCACATGTGGTGACGTTTAGTCTGTTGGTATGTTTGAACTGACAATAATGTAGGAGGTGATGAGATGGACCGTTACGTATGTCAAATCTGTGGTTATGTTTATGACCCTGAAAAGGGTGACCCTGACAATGGTGTTGCTCCCGGGACCAAGTTTCAGGATTTGCCCGAAGACTGGGTCTGTCCCATATGTGGAGCGGGCAAGAGCGATTTTGAGAAAGAATAGTCTTGCCGCTGATCCATCGCGAATCGGGATTTGACGTCATTATGCCTTGCGCATGACACCGAGCGATGAATATCTCTCAAGCTTTGCAACCTGTACCTTTGCAAAAACTACTGATCCCTGTGGACGAGACAGCTGATGATGTGGCTCACAGAATCTGAAGAGGAGATGACGGAATGATTTTTAATTTTAACGCTGCTGAAATTTTTGATGTTGCCATAAAGATCGAAGAAAACGGTAAAAAGTTTTACGACACCGCCAAGGGGATGGTAGACGATCCCGAAGTAAAAGCACTTTTTGCAGATTTGGGTGAGCAGGAAATCGGGCACAAGGAAAGATTCCAGTCTTTGAAAAAACAGCTTCCCCCTGAAGCTTCCAGTCCCACTGTTTTCGATGCCGAGAATGAACTCAATGCCTATCTCAAAATGATGGCGGACCAACATGTATTCGTCTCGAGTGAGAGTGTGGACAAGCAGTTGGCCGGAGTCAAGGATGTGAAGTCCGCATTGAAACTGGCCATTGAATTCGAAAAAGACTCAGTGATTTTCTTCCTCACGGTGCAAGACGCTACCGAAGGTTCAAAGGGCAAAGCTTTTATCGGAGAGTTGGTGAAAGAGGAGCAGGAGCATTTGCGACGTCTAACTATGCAGTTGAGAAAACTCGGCTAGCGGGTAAAGAATTCTTTTGCTTTTCCGGCGGTAAAGGGGCGGGTTTCATCCCGCCCCATTTTTTGATCACCCTCTCCAGCCATCCAACGACAAGTTTTCGGAAAAAGCGATCGTTTTGAGGGAGCGAAGCTCCAAAGCCTGTTGAGTTCCTCCCTGGCCGGCCCGCCATACAGAACACCATTCAAAAAGAGGATAGAATCCATGGAGAAAAAAGTAAGGATCTACACAACTCCCACCTGTCACTATTGCCAGCAGGCTAAAGAATTCCTGAAGGAAAAAGGCGTTGAATTCGAATCCTTTGATGTGGCAGCAGACAAGGAAGCGTTCCAAGAGATGAAGAGGATTTCCGGCGGCGCACGCAGCGTTCCGGTAATCGCCATTGCTGACAAGGTGATTGTCGGGTTTGAGCGGGAAGACATAGAAAAGGCCTTGAAAAGCCTGGAATAGGCATCGATACTTTTGGGCAGAAGAGGGTATCATCTGTGAAACTTGTCATTTATACCATGGACGGTTGTCCTTTTTGTGAGCATACCAAGAGCTTCCTGCACGAGAAGGAGATTGAATTTCAGGAAACTGTCGTATCGCCGGGTTCGGATGAGTGGCGCCAGATGCGGGAGAAGACCGGAAGCGGTTCCCTGCCTCAAATTCTGATTGGGAGTGAACCCATTGGAGGATATTCCGAGCTGGTGGATCTGGAGTCGACCGGGGAGCTCTATGAAAGATTGGGGCAGACGTGGAAAAAATCCGATACACCCCTCTACGATGTGATCATTCTCGGCGCCGGCCCTGCCGGACTCAGCGCTGCCATTTACACGATTCGAAAGCTCATGAAGACCCTCATCATCAGCAAGGATGTGGGAGGGCAGGTTACCTGGACCAACGATGTGGACAACTACCTCGGGTTCAGCCAGGTCAACGCTGCCGAGCTCGTTGCCAAATTTGAAAGTCATGTAAAGACCTTCGGAGTGGAAAGCCTTATTGGAAAGAATGTGGGAAGCGTCGATCTCGCCGGTCGTATCAAGCGTGTCACCACCGAAGATGGTAAGATCTATTTCGGCAAGACGATTATCATCGCTACGGGAGGAAGTCATCGCCCTCTGAATATTCCGGGAGAGAGGGAACTCCTTGCAAAAGGGGTGTCGTATTGTTCCACCTGTGACGCTCCCCTCTATGACGGCGCCGATGTTGCGGTAGTGGGGGGTGGGAACTCCGCTTTGGAAGCGGTTCTCGATCTTCTCAATATTGCGAACAAAATTTACCTCATTTCCCTGACTCCCCTGACCGGAGACAGTTTCTATCAGGAAAAGATAGGGCGATCTTCCAAGGTGGAGGTTTTTACGGAGTGTCAGCCCACAAGGATTCTGGGTGAAACCGTGGTGCGGGGAATCGAGTACAAATCTCTGCAGACGGGTGAAATCAGGCAGATCGATGTGGAAGGCGTTTTCGTGGAGATCGGTCTGTTGCCCAATTCCGGTATTTTTATCGATACGTTGGCAACGAACAAGAAGGGCGAAATTCTTGTGGACAAGGTTTGCAGGACGGGCGTGGCCGGGGTCTTCGCCTGCGGGGACGTGACGGATGTTCCCTATAAGCAGGTAGTGGTCGCTGTGGGAGAAGGGGCCAAGGCGGCTCTTTCCGCTTATGATTATCTTTTGAATCAGAAATAGTGTGTTGATTCGCTCTCAAAACCAGGAAGGTGTTTAATATATGGCTCATAGAGTACCCATTTTGGATTTGGGCCGTTGTGTGGGGTGTGAAGCCTGTTTGGAATTGTGCCCTGAAGTTTTCAAGATTTCGGAATCGGGGTACATCGAGGTGGAGGATCTCGACTCCTATCCGGAGGATTGTATACAGGAAGCGATCAACTGCTGCCCGACAGATTGTATCTCTTGGCAAGAGTCCCAATGATACAAGAGGGCCCCGATCTGAAGGATGACCCTGCGATTTGGAAAGAATCGCTGAATATTCAGGTTCAGGCTTGAATGTCTCCGTGGCAACACCCTGTGAAGGCAATTTTTCGTATTCAATCTTTGGGAGAAAACCTTTGAGCGAAGAGAAAGTGAAAGGTGCAGGTCTCAGGCGTCGAGTCGGTTCATTGCTTCAATCGGATGATTTTGACGACCGATTGTCGGAGTTGTCGCAATTCCCCGAGCGCCAGGTGATCAATCCCTTATTTTCTTTTATCTACAGCCCCGACGAACTGATCAAGGGAAGAGCCGTGACCGCCATGGGAAGGGTCATGGCCCGCATGGCGGATCAGGATATGGAATCCGCCCGCAATATCATGCGGCGCTTCATCTGGAATCTCAACGACGAGAGCGGTTGTTCCGGTTGGGGTTCCGCCGAGGCCATGGGAGAAATCATGGCGGCCCATGAAAGGCTGGCAGAGGAATACTACCGCATTCTGATATCCTATATTGCCGAAGACGGCAATCCCTTGGAAAACGATATGCTGGAGCGCGGGGTGCTCTGGGGGATCGGGCGTTTGGCTCAGGTGAGACCCCATTTGCTGAGGAATGCCGTCCCTCATCTTCTCCCATATCTCAAATCACTGGATCCGGTTCAACGGGGTTTTGCCGTATGGGCTCTTGGATTTCTGAAAAACCCCGAAACCCGGGATCATATCGAACCCCTGTTGAACGATCTGACCGAAATCACTATTTTTGTTGATGGAAAGGTCGAACGGTGCCGCTTATGCGACCTGGCTGCGCAGGCCCTCGATAGAATAGGCTGATGCGTTCCATGTATTGAACTCTGAATGTGCCGTTTTTGATTCCGGAAAAGGAGTTTACAATGAAAATCTTCATGACCGGCGGAACAGGGTTTGTCGGCGGTTACCTTACGAGAAAGCTCGCTCAAGAGGGACACGAAATTACAGTGCTTTCGCGCTCTCGCCGAAAGGCTCATGAAGGTGTCTCGCATATTTCGTTCACCAGAGGCGATCCCAAGGTGCCGGGTCCCTGGCAAGAAATTCTTGCAGCGCATGACGTGGTCATCAATCTTGCGGGAACATCGATCTTCAGCCCCTGGACGAAAAAAACACGCCAGTCCATTTTGGAGAGCCGCGTTTTGAGCACACGAAACGTGGTGGATGCACTTTCCGGAAACGGGAAGGATAAGGTGCTCCTGAGCGGATCGGCCGTGGGGTATTACGGGGGGAGACTCGACGACGAGGTGCTGATTGAGAGCAGCCCTCCCGGCAGGGACTTTCTCTCCGAGGTGGCGATCCAGTGGGAAAGGGAAGCGCAGCGAGCCGAAAGCTTCGGGGTTCGAGTGGTGATATGCAGGTTCGGAATCGTCCTGGGCAAGAAGGGAGGAGCACTCAGTAAAATGATCCCCCCTTTCAACCTTTACTTTGGCAGTCCTCTTGGAAGCGGAAAACAGTGGTTTCCCTGGATTCACGAGGAAGATCTCAGCCGTATCATGGAATTTCTAATTGAAAACAAAAACATATACGGCGTAGTGAATTGCATGTCCCCCCATCCCGTCAGGAACAGGGAACTGGTCAAAGCTCTTGCTGACGCTCTCGGTAAACCGGCATTTTTGCCATCTATTCCGGGCTTTATGCTGAAAATGATAATGGGGGATTTCGCTAATGTTATTTTGAAAGGCCAGAGAGCGATTCCTCAAAAGCTGATGGATGCAGGATTCGAGTTCAAGTATCCGCTGCTGAAGGATACGTTGAAGGATCTTTTGGGCCGGTAGCCTGTCGGTTTCTCCGACAGGCTGCCGGCACGGCCGAACCAAAGTTCGCCTGCAAGTCAAGGGTTAAAATATTTCATGCCGGTGAGACATTGTTTCTTTGATGTTTCATGATTTCCTCTATTTTATCCTGGATCAATTTACCAAATTCTTTAGATATTTTCTCATCATCCAGATCGAAGTCCCGGCTGGTGGGGCTGTGGATGGAGAGGAGACTGAGGCCGGTGGCAACCGCATCCCGGGCCCAGTTTGTCCAACATTGCAGAGATTGCGGGCTTCCAGAAAGAAGGGTTTCTTTGGTGACTCGGACGGAGGACCCAAAAAGTTCGAGGTCCTGATTGATGACTTCCACCAATTCCTGGTCCAGGCGAGGACGCCTCGCTTTTATGGATTGAGTGATGACCTCGAGATAAACCGCGAAGGGATGCTCCGGGACCAATTCGGGGTGGCAAATCAGGCAATGGGAAGAGTCGTGATCAATGGCACCGTTATCCGGAAAACGATTCTTCCGGGCGATTTCGCTAAAATGGGAGAGCGTGTACTGGTAGAGCGATTCTTGTTCTGGAGTCATCATTTTCACCTCATATGAAGCATTTCCGTATGGGATTCTGATACTGCCGAGGGAGTCGGTGGTTGCCGACCTTCCACGTAAGGACCGACCGGGTCAGAAAGTTTGGCCCGCCATAAGAACAGCCGAATCCTTTATCACTCTTTATCTCTTTCATCGTCCAGGGCGGTCCAGGGCGTAACTCATCGATCAGGGCATCTCCTGTCGGGCGTCGGCCCTGTTCCCGGCTCTACGGGTGGAAAATCTTCCATCCGCGCCAGACCACGAGTGTAGTCTTCATGCCAGCCTGTCCGCACCGGCATGGTCGCGTAGAGTTCTTGCCTTTCAGCCTCCAGGAGCCGCCTGGGACGACCCATGAAGTCGGCGGCGCAGTAGATCCTCTTTCCCGCTGCCTGGGAAAGGGTCTGCAGCCAGTGCATACCCTGCACTGAGCGCAGGAGGTGATGGTCCAGGATGAGGGTCCCCACCTTTTTTGCCAGGCGTAGGGCGTTACTCCAGGCATAGGCGCGTTGAATTGCATTGAGCCGGCGCTGATAGAGTGGAGGGCCTGCGGCCAGAACGATGTCCGGTGTCCATCCGAGGATGACGTCTACTGTGGCCTTGTCCAGGAATTGAATATCGGAGCCGTGCACGAAGACGCACCCACCCAGTTCAACCCGCGTCATCATTACTTCCCCCAAGGCCGGACCACCGACTCCATGCGGCACAGCCCGAGAGAAGATTAAGGGACCCTCCTCCAGGCCCTCCGCGATCCGCCATTGGCCCCCCAGGAGGTTCATCAGGTCGCAGGCGCGGGTTTGGCTCTTTTGGGTCTGGCCCTCAGGGGATTTGCTCCAGGCGCGCAACGCCGTAAAGCGGGGCGGCAGTTGCAAAAAGGAGAGTTGATACGGGTTGGCCTCGGTCAGGGGCACATGGTCTCCGTGGTAGTGGCTGAACACCACGTCGGTAGCCCTCTCCAGAGCTTCAACGATGCGTTTGCGGGCAGCTCTGCCCACTGCAATCTGCACCGGGTGGGGGGGCAGGCGATAGCGCCAGGCCCCCAAAGCTACCCCAGGATCGATCACGATCACCCGTCCGTATGTTTCAACCCGGCAGCAAAGCCCCCTTGTTCCCAGGGATTCGGCGGTGAGGATTTCAAGCCTCATTGAAGCGGTGCCTCCAATGCCGTTCCCAACCCGGCTTCCATGAAATCCTTGCCCAACCCCAAGTGAACCCCTGCAGGTGGGAAGCATTGTTGAAAGGTAAAGTGACGCAAAGGGAAAGGCTCTGCACGGCAGCATGCGCCCCGGCTCGCATAAACAGTGCGAGGTCCGGGGCGATTGCTTTGGCCTCGGAGAAAGCAAATCATTTTTCTTTCCCGGTCTATGGCGATTCTCTCAGTGCAATCATTTTCCCTGTACGGGAGAATCGACATGGTCCTTTGATGGTCTTTCTCCGTGTCCTCTGTCTCCGCAGTTCAGATGAAATCTGGCAATGTCAAGACAGCCGTACCGATTTCTTTATATTTCAGTGATTGTGATGGCTCCCTGTTCGCACACCTCGACGCAGCTTTCACAGCCGAGACATTCTTCCGCATTGACCGGTACTGATTTCCCGTCTTGGAGTTCGTAGACGTCCACGGGACAAACATCTACACATTCACCGCAACCCACGCATTTCTCAGCATCTACTTCCGGTTGGTATGCCATGTCATAACCTCCTCAAAGTTTTCTAAAAATGTTTGATCCACCTTCTACAACCTCCCTTGCAAAAACGGCCGCCTCTGCATCCCTCCAAAGTTCCTCATCGGGAGGACGCCGCCAGAAAACTCTCTTCAAAAATACCATCTTTGGTCTATGTCTTTGAAAGAATAATGATGAACGCAACCAAAACCCCGGCGCCCAGGGCGAGCAGGCTGTATTTCTTATGCTCCCTTTCAGCTTGCGGTAGAAGGTGTGTAGCACCCACATAGACCAGTGCACCGGCGGAAAAGGCCAGAAGCGCACCGAGGAACGGCTTACTGATTTGACTGATATATGGGTACGAAACCAGCATGCCCAGGGGTGTGGTCAGGGCGGCGGCCAGAAACGCAAGGAGCAGCGACACCCTCTCTTTGAAACCGGCTCGAACGAGCAGCAGGTAGGTGATAATCCCCTCTGGAAATTCATGAAGAACCATCCCCGTAGCCGCCAGGAACCCGGTAAATATGCTGACTGTGAAGGTGATGGAATAGATGAATCCGTCTATAAATGAATGAAGGCCGATACCGACCATGGGGACGAGTCCTATCGCGTACTGCTCATCGGAACTCTTTTCACACACAAAGGCATTGATAAAGCGATTGAACAGATGGAGGCTGATATAGCCGGCGAACAGGTAAACCGGAGCATTGGCATTCATGGAAAAGGCTTTTGGGATAATATGCAGGAACGAGACTGAAATCAAAACACCGGCGGCGAAACAGACAAAATAGATGCTGTTTTCGCGTCCCCATCGCTCAAAATGGCGGATAACATAGATTCCTGCGGAGGTGACCAACGCAGCAAGAGAGCTGGCTGCAAATGCCGTCAAAAACGTGTTTTCCATGTCGTCCTCAAATGACTGTTGGGCCCTCTGAGTTTCGCGAAAGGCTTCTATCCGATCCTATTCCTTGTCAGCTCTTCTTTCCCTGCGCCTTCTTAAGAATTCATCGATCTCGATGACTTTTGCGGAAGGCTGGACAGGAGGCTGAAAGAACCCAGGTTCCTTCTGCGTCTCCATGGCCTGACGCAATTCCAGTTCGTTTTCAATGAGTTCTTCGATTTCCTTCTGTCGTCTTTCCCAAATCTGAGACAAGTGGTCCGTTTTGAATTCTACGTCCAGGATGGTTCCAATGGCGTGCAGAAGGCGGGCGATGAGGAGTTCGTGAGGAGCATTCAAATACGAGGGAAAATGAGACCAGATGCTGAGAGCCCGCATTTGTGATTTTGATGCGTATTCCATGAGAACCGCATGGATGGCTCCAGGTCCCGTATATTCGATCTGCCTGCATCCCAGGGCCTGTACCTGATTGTAGCCTTGTGAATCGTTGACGATGCCGGTCAGAAGGATCTCATCGTGAAAAACTTCGTCATAGACACTGCCGAGAAGAATGATCTCCTCACACCCCCATCCCTTGAGCGTTCGTATGAATTTTCGTGCGAAAGGCCGCCAATGGATGGTCGGTTCAGGTCCCATTCCCACGAGTATGGGTTCGGCGTCCGGTGAGTTGCAGAGGGAAAAACGGTAGGTCGGCCAGTCCATGCTTTTGATCTGCCCATGGCGAACTGAAATGAGAGGGCGTGAAGATTCCGTGTGCCAGAAGCCGTCCAGATCCCATTCCGCAGCGGCCCTGCAGGGTAGAACCTTGTTTAGCTCGGAAAAAGTCTGCTGAATCGTCTTTCCTGCGTCAGGCCACCCTGAAAAGCCCAGGACAGCGCGCCGGATGCGGATTGGGTCGACAATGGTATGAATTTCCATAAAATTCCACAGACCTTTCTATTCTGATTTGTTTTTTTGCCATGAAACACGACTGAGGGCGCCCGGTCGATCCGACCTGCTGTCCGAAATATGCCGACGATAACCTGAAAAGGGCTTGAGGAAGGCGCTGCAAGAGTTTGTCGGAAGCATGCCCGAGGAGCTTGATTTTGACGACAAGTGGGACGACGCGTGGAAGGAGTAGAATCCAACTCGAATTAGAGCAGTCTCTCACATTCCAGGGCCAGAATCAATTCCCGGCAGTTTTGTGCGGTCCAGTGAGCTCCGCTTTGTATGAGGTCCTGCTGAGACGCCCTGCCGCTCCATACACCGGCGGTGAGGATTCCTGCACGCTTTCCCGTCTCAATATCCAGAGGATGATCACCCACCATGAGAGCCGTTTGAGGAGGAGCCGCCACATGCTGCAGCGCGCGAAAGAGGTGATCGGGATCGGGCTTGACTCGTGGAACATGTTCCCGGGCCAGAAGACCCATGCAGTAGCTGCCTAAATCAGGAAAAACCAGGCGTACAGCTTTTTCACAGTTTCTGGTAATGATCGCGACTTTAATTTTTTTCTCTTTGAGCCCCTCGAGGAGATTCCGTGTGAAAGGAAACAATGCCCCGTTGCGGGCAGCTTCCATTTCCATGTCCACGATGAGTCTCTGAGCCCTGTCTTGAAATTCGAGTGCTGCTGCGGCATCGACCTTTTGCACACGAGCGACGAGTATTTCCAGCCATTCCAGAGCGGGGACGGCGGGAACGGCCGGTTCGAGATCCAGGTAAGCCCGCCCGAGGCGCCCCAGCCGGCTCTTCATTTCTCCGAAGTCCAGGCGAAGTTCTGCAAGGGTTCCATCAAAATCGAATACAATGCATCCTAATTTGTTTGGTTGTTTTTTGTCCATAGTTTTTGTCTTGAAAGTCAGTCCTTTTCCCTTGCAGAAGGGGAGCCGGTTGATTATGTTTGAGTGCGCTTTGCTTCGCAGAAATAAACAAAGAATAATATTATGTAAAAGCAAAAGGGACAAGGCATTCATTGCTTTTGCCGAAAAAAATAGCATTGGAGTCAAGATGTCGGATTCAATTTGCAGTTTGAGCTTTGACGAAGTGGTAGACCGGCTTCTCAAATTGAAAGAACCTTATCAGGCGAATTACCTGGCCATGTATTCCAGCTGGTACGGGGGCATCGTCACAGACCCTGCCCTCATGATGGTACCCATTGACGACCATCTGGTGCATCGGGGGGATGGCATTTTCGAGGCCTTCAAGTGTGTGAACCGGAAGGTGTATGCTCTGGCAAGACACCTCGACAGGATGGAACGCTCTCTTCAGGGTCCCCAACTCTCTCTGCCTGTAAGCCGTGAGACCCTTGAGAAAACGATTCTTGCGGCCATTCGCGCAGCCAATGTTTCCGATTGCCTCGTGAGGCTTTTCGTTTCCCGTGGTCCCGGAGGATTTTCCACGAGTCCCTATGAATGTCCGGCAAGCCAGCTCTATGTAGTGGTCACTACCCTGCAAATGCCCAGGCCGGAAAAATACGAAAACGGTGTCACGCTCATGACGAGCCGCATTCCAACCAAGTCGGGTTATTTTGCCAACATAAAAAGTTGCAACTACCTCCCCAATGTCCTCATGAAAAAAGAAGCCGAAGATGCGGGTGTAGACTTTACGGTTTCCGTGGATGCCCATGGAGCACTGGGGGAGGGTTCCACGGAAAATGTCGGAATCGTGACGAAAAACCGGGAATTCCTCGTGCCCAGATTCGACCGTATACTGAGGGGCACCACTGTTTCCCGTCTCCTCGAATTGGCAAACCCTCTGGTGGCTTCCGGTGATTTGACCCGCATTGCGGAAACGGATATAACCCCTCAGCAGGCCTACGATGCTGCGGAAATTATGATGTTCGGGACAACATTCGATGTCCTCCCCGTGGTCCGATATGACGGGCATGTGATCGGCGATGGCCGGCCCGGTCCCGTTTTCCGCAGGCTCCTGGCGCTCATTCAAGAGGATATGCTGCATTGTGATGAAATGTTGACTCCGGTGGAAGAATAGAAAGATGGAACTCATACTGCGTGAACGCTACCGCATGATGGCCGAACAGGGTTTTCGCGAGAGCATCGAAGTGAAGGAGGCTCTCCGTCGTGAAGAGACCGGCACCATTCTGGATATGGCCGAGATGATCGTCCAGGCCTTTCGGGGAAATCACCGGTTGTTTCTTTTCGGGAATGGAGGGAGTGCGGCGGATGCTCAGCATCTGGCGGCCGAGTTTGTGAATCGCTTTCAAATGGATCGTCCCCCTTTGCCGGCCATCGCTTTAACGGTGGACTCGTCCGTGCTCACCAGCATCGGCAACGACTTCCATTTCGAGGATATTTTCATCAAGCAATTGAGGGCACTGGCTCAAGCGGGCGACGTGGCCCTCGGAATCAGCACCAGCGGAAAATCTCCCAATGTCGTCAAGGCGCTGCGATGGTCTTGTGAACACGGTCTTCGCACCGTGGGCTGGGTGGGAGCGGCAGGCGGGGAAATGGATGCGTATTGCGATATTCTCCTGCGCGCCCCTTCACGGGTGACGGCGCGTGTTCAGGAGTGCCACATCACGGTGGGGCATATTTTATGTGCCCTTGTGGATGAAATGCTTTTCGGAAACCTGGAGCAGAACGAATGAGCAAGACGGAATGCAACTGGGAACCGCTCAGTTTTGAAGGGTTGCAGACAACGAGCCTGAAGGACCGCCCCAGCAAGGTGCGCATCGAGGACTTTGCCAAACCCTGGGCCGTTGGAGAGACCCTGGGGTGTTTCATTGAAAAGCTGCCTGCCATCCTTGCGGCCGATCAATTCCGGGATGCCGCCCAAGCCGTAGCGGAAGCGGTCCGCAATGATAAAACCGTCATTTTGGGAATGGGAGCTCACCCCATCAAGGTGGGATTGAACCCTGTCCTGGTGGATGCTATGGAGGAGGGAATCATCAGGGGTCTGGCTCTGAATGGAGCGGGCATCATTCATGATGTGGAAGTGGCCCTGGCGGGAAAGACCTCGGAAGATGTGGCGGCGCATCTGGGCTGCGGGCAGTTCGGTACTGCAAGGGAAACGGCTGAATTCATTCACGGGGCCGTTGCTGCCGCTTTCAAGGATGGCAATATGGGGCTGGGGAGAGCCGTCGGCAGGCGGCTCGTCGCGGAGAACGTTCCCTTTGCTCATCTGAGCCTTCTTGCCACGGCGTTTCGACTCAACATCCCCGTGACCGTTCATGTGGCGGTGGGAACCGATATCATACACATGCATCCCGCTATGGACGGTGCGGCCATGGGATGGCTCAGCCACTACGATTTCAAGCTCTTCTGCCGCCTCGTGACCACACTGCATCAGGGGGTCTTCATCAATCTGGGATCTGCCGTCATATTGCCCGAAGTCTTTTTGAAGGCGGTGAGTGTGGCGCACAATCTGGGTTTTGGTCTTGATGGAATCACCACCATCAATATGGATTTTCAGCGTCAGTACAGACCTCAGGTCAACGTGATTCAACGGCCCACGGCCGGAACGGGAAAGGGGATCAGCCTCATAGGACATCATGAAATCATGTTCCCGCTTTTCATGGCCACGGTCAAGGAATGTCTCTCCCGGGAGAAATGAGATGACAAAACGCACAAAAATTCATGCAGGATCTGTCACCATGGATGCGGAACTGAATGATAGTTCTGGCGTTGGAGTCTGAATTGCGAAGGGTTATCATAAAAAGCGGTTCCGAATCTGAAACGTGGAGATCTTTTGAAATTTGGAGCACAACCCGATTTGGGGTAAGGAGATGGAATCCGGTCGGATTCCTGTGAGATTTTCGAGTTGGAGGAATGAAATGCCCATCTACGAATACGAGTGCAATGGCTGTAAGGAAAAATTCGAGATTCTGGTTTTCAGAAGCGATGAGACCGTAACTTGTCCCAAGTGCGATTCCCGGGATATCCATAGGGTCCTTTCCGTCTGCGGGTTCAAGAGCGGCGGGGACAAGGGTGCCGCGAGCAGCCGTGTGGGATCAACCTCTGCTTCATCCTGTGCCGGCTGTACCAGTGGCAATTGCAGTTCCTGCCATTGAGGAAACGGCAGAAAGGTGGAGAGTCAATCCGTTCTTTAGAGAAAATAAGATGAGGAAAATTTGACGAATAAAATCCTTCGAATTGGAACCCGGGGCAGTTTGCTTGCCTTGAAGCAGAGCACAATGGTGAAGGGGATTCTGGAGGGACTCTGGCCCGGCCTTCAAGTGGAACTCCAGGTCATCAAGACCATGGGCGATAAGATTCTCGATGTGCCCTTGGCCAAAGTGGGAGGCAAGGGGCTTTTCGTCAAAGAGATCGAGGATGCCCTTTTGGCCGGGCAGGTGGATCTGGCGGTGCACAGCATCAAGGATGTTCCGGCCGTGTTGCCGGAGGGCCTTGAAATCGGAGCCATCCCCAAGCGGGAAGACCCGCGGGATGTTCTTGTGACCCGCAACGGTCTGGGATTGGATGCTGTGCCCTTGAATGCACGGGTTGGGACAAGCAGTCTCAGGCGGTCGGCTCAATTGAAAAGCCTTCGCCCCGACTTGGACATTCAGAACCTGCGGGGAAATCTCGATACCCGTTTGCGGAAGTTGCACGAAGGGCAATATGAAGCCATTTTGCTCGCTGCCGCCGGACTTCACCGCATGGGATGGAAAGACCGCATATCCGCCTATCTTCAAGAGGAGATCTTTGTGCCCGCGATCGGCCAGGGCGCCATCGGCATTGAACTCCGCAGCAGCGATGCAGAAGTTCTGAAGGTGCTCGCTCCCATGCACGACCCGGATACTGCGGTTGCAGTCCAGGCGGAAAGGAGTCTCCTGAACGAACTGGAAGGTGGATGCCAGGTTCCCATCGGGGGGCACGCCGTTGTAAACGGAAGTGAAGTGACTTTGACGGGGCTCGTGGCTTCACTGGATGGACGGGAAATGTTCCGGGTCACCCGAACGGCGCCGCGCAGTGGAGCCGAGGCTCTGGGACGAAATGTGGCCCAGGAGCTCTTGGGCCAGGGGGCCCGTCGCATTTTGGAAGATGTCTATCGAAATTCAGAAAAATAAACCGGGGCACTTCTGTTCTGTCATGAGAGGAATGGCTGGTGGGAAAAGGAAAAGTATATCTTGTGGGAGCGGGCCCTGGAGATCCGGGGCTTCTGACCTTGAGGGCAAAGGAACTTCTGGAGCAGGCCGAGGTCGTGATTTATGATTACCTGGCCAATGTGGAATTCCTCAAGTATGCTCCCCCTGAAGCTGAAAGAATTTACGTGGGCAAAAAGGGAGGCGACCACACCCTGAGCCAGTGGGAAATAAACGATCTCCTGGTGAAGAAAGGGCGTGACAACATAGTGGTGCGCCTCAAGGGAGGAGACCCCTTTGTATTTGGACGCGGTGGAGAGGAAGCACAGGTGCTGGTGACGGCGGGCATTCCCTTCGAGGTGGTGCCGGGAATCACCGCAGCCATCGCTGTGCCGGCCTATGCAGGCATTCCCTTGTCGCATCGCGACCACACGGCAAGCATGGCCTTTGTGACCGGGCACGAACGCGAAGACGCAGAAGACTCCAAGATTGAGTGGGAGAAACTAGCCATGGGAGTCGGTACTCTGGTCTTTTTCATGGGCGTCAAAAACCTTCCCCAAATCTGCAGGAATCTCATAGAGAATGGCCGGGCTCCCGATACTCCCGTTGCAGTGATTCGATGGGGAACCACTCCTGATCAGAAGACAGTGACGGGAACCCTGGAAACCATCGTGGAGGCCGTTCGGCAGGCAGGATTGAAGCCTCCCGCCATTACCGTCGTCGGCGGAGTCGTTCAATTGCGCAACGAATTGAACTGGTTTGAGAATCGTCCGCTCTTTGGCCGCCGCATTGTGGTGACACGGGCGCGTGAACAGGCCAGCGACTTCAAGTCCATCCTGAGTAAACTGGGAGCTCATTGCATCGAATTTCCCACGATAGAGATTCAGCCGCCCTTCTCCTGGGAGCCCCTCGATAATGCAATCTCCAGGCTTTCTACTTACGATTGGGCGATTTTTACCAGTGTGAACGGAGTCAAATTTTTCATGGAACGCCTTTGGGCCGCTGGGCACGATGTGCGGGAACTCAAAGGGGTCCGGTTGGCGACCATCGGCCCCAAGACTTCAGAAGCTTTGGAAAAATTCGGGCTGCGTCCCGATCTCGTGCCCACGGAATACCGAGCGGAGTCCGTTCTGGAAGGGCTTGCAGGGGAAGATTTGGCGGGAAAGCGCTTTCTGATGCCAAGAGCCCTGGTGGCTCGAGACATTCTACCCCGTACGCTTTGTGAAAAAGGCGCCCAGGTGGATGTCGTCCCGGCCTACCAGACGGTTTTGCCGGAACACCGCAGTGAAGAGATACTCGATCGTTTACGCCGTAGCGAGATTCACTGTGTCACTTTCACTTCCTCCTCGACAGTCGCCAATTTTTTCAGCCTTTTCCAAAGGGAAGAGATCCTTCCCCTCTTGCGAAAGACCGCTGTTGCCTGCATCGGTCCGATTACAGCACAGACTGCCGAAGAGCATGGACTTGCAACCGATATCATGCCATCCGAATACACCATCGAAGGGTTGGTGCAGTCCATCCGTTCATATTTTGAAAGTAAGGGCAAGCCCTAACTTGAAAGAATAACCGTTCATCTGAAGAAGTTGGCGGATTCCAATACCCCGCTATTCACCACGGAGACACGGAGAAGATTTTGGAATTCCTATGGAATTTCTCTGTAATCTCTGCGCCTCCGTGGTAAAAGGGGGTTTCAAGAGCGATGCACTTCCTGGGAGTAGACAGCCTCTGAGAGGAGAAAACCGGCCTCCCCTGGAGCGATGGAGGGGAGGCATCCTGTTACCGTTTGATTTCTCTCGCCCTGTAATTGAGATAGGCATCCCGCATGGAGACATACGGATCCAGCGCGGAGGCCTTGAAATCTTCGTATTCTCCGATTCTGAGCGAAGCATTGTTCATAATCGTTCCCCCCTTGACACCTCCACTTACATAGAAATTCGGCGACAGATAAAATAACGGGTTGAGAAACCCATCGCTGACCTCTCCAATGGTGTCCCGTACCGTGGAGGGCCCAAGGAAAGGCCAGTTGATGTATAGCATCGGCTTCATTCCATAGAATCCCAATGTCTGTCCCGAATCCTCTTCGTAAGGTTGCAGATCGAAGTGCCGGTCGGCTATGTCGATCATGCCGCCGAAACCGAGTGCGGAGTTGATGACGAAACGGCTCAATTCTATTCCCGCTCCCTTGAATTTGCCCTGAAGTGTATTGTTTACCACTCTCACCGGGAACTGAACATTCCTATAGGCATTCTTGATGCCGATTCGAAGGCCCTCGGGAACGACTTTTCCATAAACCGTCCCTACCGGTTTTAAGAACCAGAAATAGAACTTATCGTTGAATGTGAAAAATGCCCGGTTTATGGGCTCCAGAGGGTCGGAAGTAGTGATGTGTTCCTCTTCAAAGGGTTCCTCTTCTTCTGTGGCGGTTCCCATTTTGGAAAGGTTTTGATATGGAGTGTCCTGGCTCCAGCTCCTTTGGACGTTTCCAAATGTCATGAAAATCGTTAGAAGCAGGAAAACTACAGAAGCTGCCACAAGATTTCGAGTCGCATTCATACCCCCCTCCTCTCTGATTGAACAATATATTCGAAAAATTAGGAAAACGTATCTCAACGCTGGAAAGAACACGGAAAAGTATTCTACCATCCTCACTCAACTTGGCAAGAAAAAGTCAAACGGCTTGTTTGCAACGTCTTTTTTCAGATGAACCTCTATGACTCGGATCGGTCTCAACGAAAGGTTGGAAATTTCTTTCCTTCGCAGGGCATCCGATGGCTTTGCATATTTTCGGAGTTGTTATATATTTCTAAACAGCTTTGCCCGTTTTAAAAGTTGGCCTGCACTCTGGAAATTGGATTTATAAAGCACCTGAGAACATATTTTTGATGTTTTATGATACCCGGTCATCCTTGAAAACGAAAATCAGGATTTTATAAGGGTGATGAATACGGGAAGACAATCTGACTTGTTTTGTATTTTTTCCCAGGAGGATCGGTCGATGGCGAAAAAAAGTGACGACAATATGAACCCCATGGATAAGTTTATGGATCGCCTCAGAGGCGGCTCCGGGGAGGGAGGGCCTCAGCAACCTGATTCTTCTCAACGAAAAGTGCATTTTTCCATCTGGTATTTTATCCTCGCTTTGCTGTTGATTTCCTGGGTGCAGGGTTACCTGGCGGAGCCTCCGAGGGAAAAGATCAACTATTCTCAATTCAAGCAATGGGTGCGGGACGGGAAAGTCGAAAACCTGGTGATTGGTCCGGACAGAATTCGGGGGGACATCAAAGAGGATAAAAACCAAAAGGATCAGCCGAAGCATTTCGTCACCGTCAGGGTGGAAGATCCGGAGCTTGTTGAGCTTTTGGATCAAAAGGGGATCGAGTATACGGGCTTTGCTGAAAACAAGTGGGTAGGAGTGATCGTATCCTGGCTTTTGCCTCTGGCCATATTCATTTTCTTTTGGAGTTACCTCATCAAGAGAATGAGCGGGGGGGCGCAGGGGGTCCTTTCCGTCGGCAAGGCGCGAGTCAAAATCTTTGCACAAAAAGAGGTGGGAGTGACTTTCGACGATGTTGCCGGTATCGATGAGGCCAAGCAGGAGCTTCAGGAAATCGTTCAGTTTTTGAAAAGCCCTGAAAAATTCCAACGCCTCGGAGGGCGTATTCCCAAAGGGGTGCTTCTCCTGGGAGCTCCCGGCACGGGAAAGACTCTCCTGGCCAAAGCGGTTGCGGGAGAGGCCGGAGTGCCCTTTTTCAGCATGAGTGGTTCCGAATTTGTGGAAATGTTTGTGGGGGTGGGAGCAGCTCGCGTGAGAGATCTTTTCGGGCAGGCGAAGGATCAGGCCCCCTGTATCATTTTTATAGATGAACTGGATGCCCTCGGAAAAGCGCGTGGACTCAATCCTATCGGCGGTCATGACGAGCGTGAGCAGACTTTGAATCAGCTGCTTGTGGAAATGGACGGATTCGACGCTCAGGCGGGAGTCATCATCATGGCGGCAACGAACCGTCCCGAAATACTGGATCCGGCTCTGTTGCGCCCTGGACGTTTCGACCGTCATGTAGCCATCGACAAGCCCGATATCCGGGGAAGGGAAGCCATTCTCAAGATACACATCAAGAATGTCAAACTGGCTCCGGACGTGGACCTCAAGAGGATAGCGGCCATGACTCCGGGATTTGTCGGAGCGGATCTGGCCAATCTGGTCAACGAAGCGGCACTGTTTGCGGCAAGACGGGATCGCAATGAAGTGACCATGGTCGATTTTCAGGATGCTGCCGACCGTATCATCGGCGGACTGGAAAAGAAGAACCGTGCTATGAATCCCAGGGAAAAAGAGATCGTGGCCTATCACGAATCCGGCCATGCCCTCGTGGCCATGTCTCTGCCCAATGTGGATCCGGTCAATAAAATATCCATCATTCCCCGCGGCATTGCGGCCCTCGGGTATACGCAGCAGCTTCCCACCGAAGACCGTTATCTCATGACACGAAACGAACTGCTCCAACGTCTGCAGGTGCTCCTGGGGGGACGCGTATCCGAGGAGGTCATCTTTGGAGACGTTTCGACCGGCGCTCAAAATGACCTGCAGCGGGCTACGGACATTGCCCGCAGCATGGTGATGGAATATGGCATGAGCGAGCGCCTGGGGCCTCTTACCTACACTCGTGAACCCCGTTCGGCTCACCTGGACCTCGGCATGGGACCCAAAGAAAGGGAATTCAGTGAGCGCACGGCCCAGGAGATCGATGAAGAGGTCTCCGGGCTCGTCGAGGAAGCGCATCGGAAGGTTCAGAGTTTATTGAAAAAGCACAGCGATTCCCTGAAAGAATTGGCACAGATTCTTCTGGAAAAGGAATCCATCGAAGGCGATGAGCTCAAGGCATTTGCCGCCAAATTCAAGGGAAAGAGTTCTGCTGCCGCTCTTGAAGAAACTTCAAAGACCGAGGGAATGGCTTAGTAAAAATGAGAGAAATTACAGCCTGTACCCTGGATTGCCCGGATTCCTGTTCTCTCCTCATTTTGGAGGATGCGGAGGGGAAGGTTCAAATCAAGGGCAATCCCGATCATCCCTTCACTTCAGGTTTCACCTGCAGGAAAGCCAGGGATTTTCTGAGGCGATTGCAGAGCCCGGATCGTCTCAAGACCCCCCTCTTGCGGGTCGATGGGGGATGGAAAGCCATCGGTTGGGACGATGCCCTGGATCTATGTGCCGAAAAGATCGCCAGGTATCGCCGGGAACCGGCATCCATACTCCATTTCCACGGTGAGGGGGCAAAGGGGGTGCTCAAACAGGCGAGCAAATTGTTCTTTGCCCTCCTCGGTTCCACCCAGGTGAAGGGAGCCCTTTGTGATGCTGCCGGATATGTTGCCTGCGTTGCGGATTTTGGGTCCCGGGACAACAACGACATCAATGACTTGCTCCATGCCCGCCGTATCGTGAACTGGGGCAAGGACCTGGCGCGAAGTTCCGTCCACACGGCGGCCATCGTGCGTAAAGCCCGCCGCGAAGGTTGTAAAGTCTTGACCATTTCTCCCGGTGGAGATGGAAACGGCTCCTTTTCCGATCAGATGGTCCGGATCCGGCCCGGCACGGACCGGTTTCTCGCCGCAGCCGTCATTCGCCTTCTGTGGGAACGCAACGGGGTTTCCTCTCATATCCTGGACCACGCACACAACGGGGATGCTTTTAAAGATCTCATTTGGGCTCAGCCTCCGGACCGGTTGATGAAATGGTGCGACATAGACCGGGAGGGTGTCGAGCGCATCTATTCTTTTTATGCCTCGCCGGAACCGACCGCAACGCTCATTGGTGCGGGCCTGCAAAGATATGCTTACGGAGGGGAGAACGTCCGGTTCATCAATGCCCTTGCCATGCTTTCAGGGAATATCGGTCGTTCCGGGGGGGGGACTTATTTTCATCTCCACTCTTTGAGAAACATGAATCTGGACTGGACAAAAGAGCCTGAAAGGAAGCTGCGCCGGTCTTTGCTGATGCCGACTATCGGCCGCGACATCTTGGCGGCGACGGATCCTCCCGTTCGAATGCTTTGGGTGGATGGTTCCAATGTGGTCAACCAGGCTCCCGATTCCCATGAAATGATGCGTGCCTTCGAATCCATCGAATTCAAAGTGGTGGTGGATGCATTCATGACGGATACGGCGGAGCGGGCGGATCTCGTACTTCCCTGCGCCCTCATGATGGAACAGGAGGACATCGAAGCATCCTACCTCCATGACTATGTGCACTATGTGAAACCGGTCTTCAAAGCTCCCGGGGAAGCCAAAAGCGATTACTGGATCTTGTCGGAGCTGGGCAGGCGTCTGGATCCCCCTGTTATCCTTCCAGATCCCGATGAGTGTTTCAGGAATTCACTCTGTTCCCCTTACATAGATATCTCTCTTGAGGAACTCCGAAAAAGGGGATACGTACGGGCGAAACGACCCCTCATTGCCTATGCCGGAATGCGCTTCGATCATCCCGACGGAAAATACCGTTTTCCAACGGTGCTCCACGCCGAGGCGTCTCCACCGGCGGGATATCCCTACCGCTTTTTGACTCTCATTCGCGGGGATGCCATTCATTCGCAGATTCTGCCGGACAAGCAAGAAATGCCTCCCAAAGTCTGGGTGGCGCCGGATCATCAGGCATTGAAACATCTGGATCTGGAAGCGGACATCTATCTCGTCTCTCCTTTGGGGCGGCTCAAAGTGGCGGTTGAAATTTTGGAAGGCTTGCACCCTGAAGTGGTGGTTTATCGAAGGGGCGACTGGATGAAGCTCGGCGGAGGCGCCAATCAGCTCATTGCTGCCGGTCTTACCGATATAGGAAAAGGCGCCCCTTACTATCAACAGTATGTTCGACTTGAAAACGGGTGAGAGGAAAAAAGAAATGACTCAATCATCGCGGAATATTCCATCGGAAATCCTCGAATTTTGTGAACGCAGCTCCGTTGCTCTGAAAGACCTGAAAGACCCGCGAGCCTGCATCGAATATGTAAAAAAAGAACTGCCCGGACTCCTTTGCAATCGGGGGCTTTTCATCGATATCATAAAAGATTCATTGAGAGGAGAGGGCTTTCTGGACGTTCAACGCCCCACGACGTTCGACAACGAACTGGTGCTCTATATCGATAAGGACCGCCTTTTTTCCTTGAGGATGTACCTCTGGGGGCCGGGAGAATTTACGACGCCCCACGACCACAATTCCTGGGGAGTTATCGGACCGGCTTCAGATGGGTACGAGGTGATCAATTACCAGCGCGAGGACGACGAATCTCGTGAGGCGTATGCCCGCCTGGTAGAAGTGGAGCGTGTGATACTGCGTCAGGGAGAAACGGCTCATACCTTTCCTTTGAAAGCGGGTATCCATAAGACGGGCAATCCCACCGAAGAGACCCTCATCACCCTCAATCTGTATGGAAAGTCCCTGCCGCGCGGCTACATCAACGGGTTCGATATCGAGAACAACCGTGTTTTTCGCATCCTTTCCCCGAGGCGCAAAAAAGAATATCTGTTGTCCAAGGCTTTGGAAACGCTCGAAAAGATGTAACCATTTTCTGAGATGACACCATCCTTCCATTCCCCCCTCGCTCAAGAGGGGCGAGGGAGGGTGGAGATGCGCTAAACGAAGTTCAATTCATCCTTGCGCTGCGCCAGTTCGACCAGGAGCCTCACTCCAAAGCCTGTGGCTCCCTTGGGAGCGGTGCCGAGGTCCTTGTCCGCCCAGGCGGTTCCGGCGATGTCCAGATGAGCCCAGGGGATTTCATCGGGTACGAACTGTTTCAGGAACATCCCCCCGATGATGGTTCCAGCGGTCCGGTCGCCAACGTTCTTGAAGTCTGCGACATCACTCTTGATATATTCGAAATAGAAATCCCAGAGGGGCAGGGGCCAGAATTTTTCTCCCACCTGTCTGCCGATTTCCTGGATTTTCTGGATGAGTCCTTCATGGTTTCCCATGATTCCCGCAACTTCCTTTCCCAGCGCCACAAGGCAGGCTCCCGTCAGGGTGGCCAGATCCACGATGAGGGCGGGTTCTGAACGGAGGGCGTAGGTGAGCGCGTCGCAAAGGATCATGCGCCCTTCGGCGTCGGTACTGATGACCTCGATGGTAAGGCCCGAGAGAGAGCGAATGACATCGCCGGGTTTATAGGCTTTTCCGTCGGGCATGTTTTCCGTGCAGGGGAGAATTCCAATCACGTGGCGCTTGATTTTCAGCTTTCCGATCACTTCGAAAGCTCCCAGCACGGCCGCTGCCCCTGCCATATCTTCCTTCATGGTTTCCATGTTGGCGCTCGGCTTGATGGAGATTCCCCCCGTGTCAAAGGTGATCCCTTTTCCTACGAAAACCATGGGGGGCTCCTTTTCGGTCCCTTTGGGCTGGTGCTCCAGGATGATCACAAAGGCGGGTTCCCGACTTCCCTGTGCAACAGCAGCAAAAGCGCCCATCCCCAGGGTCTGGGCCATATCGAAATTCAGCACCTGGATGTGAAAACCATACTCTTCCGAAAGACGCCGCGCCGCATCGGCCATATGGGAAGGGGTGGCCCGGTTGGCGGGAGCGTTGACCAGGTCCCTTGCAGAACAGACCCCTGAGGCGATGGCCTGGGCAACAGAAGGGGCAGACCGGGTGTTTTCGTCCGGTTCTTTTTCGTCAAGAAGCAGCAGGGTTTCGGGAGCTGTGGAGGCTTCCAGATCACGGGTTTTGAGGGCGTCGTAACGGTACAAGCCGCAAATGCCTCCAATGAGCGCTTCCCGGAGAGCATCCATACTTTCAAAGGGTAATCCTTCCAATGCGGTAAGGGGCAGGGCGGGGCGGTTCAGTCCAAGGTCCCTGCACTTGCGCAGGGCGCCGGCAGCGGCGCTTCGCAGCTTATCCAGTTCGAATTTTTCAGCCGGTCCGAGTCCAACGTAGAGGATCCTGGGTATTTTCGAGCCCGAAGGGCCATAATAGACAGCGACTTCCTGGTGTTTCCCCTTGAAATCCTTGAGAGCCTGGGACTGGGAAATCCAGGAGGCGTTCTCTTCTATCCACCGCTTGAAACCGGGAAGAGGTTCCGATGACTTTTCAAAACTGAAAAAGACAATGGCTTCTGCCTGCCATTCCTTGGGGTTGGTTATTTGCCACTCAATGAACATCGATTTCTCCTTAAAAAGGCCTCAGAGCATATTCGAGCTGAGGTAAAGTGAACTCATGGAGTCAGAGGGGAAGCATTTCCGTCCGTCCGCTTTCTCCATCGAAATAAAGAAGTTGTCCGGCATACGCACTGGTTTTTCCCGTGAGCAGGCGTATGGCTTCAAGGGCTTCAAGGCTCCCGATGACCGCAGCTGTGGGGCCGAGCACTCCCACGGCATCCTCGGCGGCGTCCCGCGAACGCTTTTGCCCGTAAATGTTTGTCAAATCGGTAGTTGCCTGGGGAAGAAAAGTCGTGATCTGTCCCCACCACCCCGCAACGGCGGCATGAATCATGGGAATCCTGAGGCTGCGCGCCTCTCCGGCCAAAAGAAACCGGGCAGGAAGATTGTCCAGGGCATCCAGCACGAGGTCGTTGCCTTGTACCAGGTCTGCGGCGTTGGTTTCATCCAGAGGATGAGGAAAAGCTTCCACTTCCATGAAGGGATTGATGAGCCTGGCGCGCTCCATTCCCACCAATGCCTTGGGACGGGAGAGTTGTTCCGTGTCGGATAGCCACTGGCGGTTGAGGTTGGAGACGGTAAAGACGTCACCGTCCACCAGTCGTAGGATTCCGACTCCGGCTCGAGCCAGCAGGTTGATCAATACTCCCCCCAATCCTCCGCAGCCGCAGATCAAAACCCTGCTTCGGCAAAGACGGAGCTGGTCGGAAAAGTTCAGGGATTGAAAATTCTTGAGATAACGCAGAGGAAGGATTTCGTTTTCGAGGGCTTCCCTCTGTGCCTGCAAGGGAGACAGTCCGTTTTGGACAGCCCACTGCAGCAGCTGGTCTTCATCGATGACTCGAATGGATTGGCCACCGTAGTCTTGTGTTCGCGCTCTGTCGGTTAATAACGTCATGTATATCAGAAGCTCTTCAGATAATTAGGATCAGTCCCTTGTCAGTCCCTTGCCGGAATATCAGGAAAAGATACACTAATGTGAACTGCCGTCGCAATGCCAATCATGGGAGAAAAGAGGAGAGGGGCCGACATATCTTGAGAGAACTCAAGGGAAAATCTCATTGACAAAAAGCGGCTCCCTCGTTAGCGTGCATAGTTCTTTCGAACGGTCGAAAAATGGATTTGGATTCGGTTAAGATCTTGTCTATGGAGGAAAAGTCATGACTCAGCGGATTTATAATTTCAATGCCGGACCGGCTGCGTTGCCTCTCCCGGTTCTAGAACATATTCAGGAAGAAATGCTGGATTTCCGGGGCTCCGGAATGTCCATCCTGGAAGTGAGCCATCGTTCCAAGTGGTTTGAAGATGTCCTGGATGATACCACCGCCCGGATCAAGCGATTGCTCAAGCTCGATGACCGCTACCATGTACTGTTCCTGCAGGGTGGAGCCAGCATGCAGTTTTGCATGGTTCCCATGAACCTTGCCGTAGCGGGTAAACCCGTGGATTACGTGGATACCGGCACATGGTCCACCAAGGCGATCAAGGAAGCTCGCATTCAGGGGCTTGACGTGCGGGTAGTGGCGAGTTCCCAGGAAAAAGAGTTTACCTATATTCCCAAGGAAGTGCCCTCGGACGGGAAAGCGGCCTACCTCCATCTCACTTCCAACAACACTATTCGCGGCACCCAGTGGCGTCTCTTCCCCGATAGCGCAGGGATTCCCATCGTCTGCGACATGTCTTCGGACATCTTCAGCCGCATCTTCGACCCCGCACCCTTTGGACTGATTTATGCCGGAGCGCAGAAAAACGCAGGTCCTGCAGGCGTAACCCTGGTGATCGTCCGGGACGACATGCTCGAGCGCGTTCCTGCGACTCTGCCTACGATGCTCAAGTACACCACTTACGTTGAAAAGAAATCCATGTTCAATACGCCCCCGACTTTCGCCATTTACGTGATGGGTCTGGTGACCCAATGGATTGAAGAGACGGTCGGAGGCATTGAGAAGATGGAAGGGGTCAACAATAGGAAGGCCGCCTTGCTTTATGACTACCTGGACAGTCAGAATTTTTATCGAGGCACGGCGATGCCGGATTCCAGATCCTTCATGAATGTCACCTTCCGGTTGCCGACAGAGGAACTGGAACAAAAGTTCATTAAAGAGTCCCTTGCGAGCGGCCTGGGAGGACTCAAGGGGCACCGTTCTGTCGGTGGTTGCAGAGCTTCCATCTACAATGCCGTACCCACCGAGGCGGTCCAGGCCCTGGTCGATTTTATGAAGGAATTTGCCAGGAAGAACGGCTAGAAAGCTGGGTCTTCCATGACGAAAAGTTTTCGTTCTCACCCGGCATCCTCTCCTTTCGAGAGAGGATGCTCTCCAGCAACAATTTGCCGGTGCATATACAAAGCCCAATAACTTTTTTGAGCATCCATTCTGAAGGCCGGTAAACACTCGGCGCCCCACGTGAGTGGCTTTCCTTTTGGATCTCTATCCCGCCCGTTTGATGGCCCCTTTTTTTGATTGCAATCCCTGCCGGAATAAATGTTCTACGGTTTCCCCTCTCTGCGATATCTGTGGATATGTGCAAATGGGGGTGAACGGTTGCCGACAGGGGAGAAGTTCCTCCAACTGCATGGGAGGAGTCTCATCGGGCGGCAGTTTTATTTTGGCTGCAGTCAATGAAAATTAGATTGGACTGGCTGCCTTTTGGGTGTCATACTGGCGGTTAGCAACGACCAGACCGTTATTTTGTCAGGATCTGTATCTTTTACGCAGCTTGCGATTTGCCTGTGTCGCAAGTTTCATGTCCTTGTATTGAGCCGTGGATCTGCATGGTGAGACCAAAAGATTTTACAGAACGTGCTTTGGAAAAATGAACCATTGTTTTAACTATAGCAGGAGATGAACCGATGCAGCAGCCGGAGAGAAAAATTTTCTTAAAAGAGTTTACCGCAATCAGTCATGCTATATCGACTTATTCGGATATTAATTTACTCAACGATCATCTTGTGGAAATGATGTGTAAGTCTTTCAATGTAAAAGGTTCGAGCATTTTTCTGTATGACGATAGGGAAAAACAGCTATTCTGTGTGAGCAGCTATGGCTTGAGCGAATCATATCTTTCCAAGGGTCCCATATATGTTGACGAAAGATTTTCAGAATTTGAGACTGGAAAACCCGTTTTTTTTAGCGATTTTAGAGAAGACCCCCGTATTCAGTACCCGGAGGAGGCTATTAAAGAAGGGATAGTTTCCATGCTGTCGGTTCCCATCAAATCTCATAAAGCGGTTATTGGGTTGATCAAAATATATAATCATGAACCATGGATACTCAATCAGGAAGATTTGAATTCAATGTGTGTCCTGGCAGAACATCTGGGGCTTGTAATTGAATATAACGGTCTTAAGAATTTTCTTGATCAAGTTAAAGTGGCTATGGAAAGTTTACCTTTAAGAATGCTTAAAGATATAAATTTAATATAATATTCATATAATGCACAAAATGCTATAGATAGTCAATAATATATTGCAATTATATATGGCAATAATCATGATTATTGCTGGAGGTGGATAGTGAAAGATTTATTCATACTTATGCCAATAAGTGATGTAAGTAAAACAAGAGCGATAATCGATACCATGTCAAATCTTCCTTTGTGTAGGGATAATGTATATATAACTTTGTTGCATATCTTCAGGAAGGCTCCTGCCGAAGAAGAGCTAATGGGCAAGAAATGTACTGAAGAGGAAATTTATAAGTGTATGAATATGCTGGAGCAGGCAAAAAATAAGCTGGTTGAATCCGGTTTCAAGTCGGACCATATCGAACTTAAATTAACTACCGATTTTTATCCAACTGTAACAGAGGGTATTATTGATCAATTCAATAAAAGTGAAAAGAAATTTGATCTTGTGATGATAAGGCGGAGAAAGATGTCAAAAGCTGAAGAATTTTTGGTTGGAGATGTGAGTGTCAAACTTATACGTGCGCTTGAAGGTACTGCCGTCCTTGTTTTAAAACCTTCATGAGGAATTGGACGACGTTCTGTGCTTCGGGCCCAGGCCCCCGCGCCAGGATCGTTGTCCCCTGGGGCAGCCGCGAAGCGTCAAAGTAAATTATTTTTTTTCCTGACATGTTCTGAAAAGTTTTTTCTCCCCAAAGCTATCAACTTCCATGACCGGAACGGTCACAACGAAAAACGGAAAAGGCAAAGAGATACAAGGCAATAGGGAAAGCGGGAAACACTCTTGAAAAGCGATGTCAGCATGATCTATGAATCATGAGCCTTTTTTTATATAAGTCCTTTATATATCTCGATGACTTACATTATTGTCGGCCGCGACAGCTCTGTCCCCCATGCGGCAGCAGACATCTTACACATCGTTTTTGCTTTATGTGCAGGTTACCTTTGCAAGCGGATGGGAATCGACAGAGAAGTACAGGCTTCCGTCCGGCTTCTTGATGACGATTCCAAGGCGTTGATCAGGAAGGCTCCCGCAGAGATCAACGGGGTCAGCCCTTGACATTGGAAATTACCCACCTTGCATTCATTGAAAAATCTTAGGTTCTGTTGATGTTTTCCGGATTTGTTGTGTTTTTCAATCGGATGGTAGAGTGCGTATATTCAATGGGCTATCCAATAGAATCCTTTACCGGCAAGCTTTTACGATGATGCTCAGATGCGAAGTGTCAACAGGACCTAAGACAAGTACCAAAGAATTGGTGGAAGCGGCTCAGGAGGGCCTCATTGTCGGCTCTCTCTGGACCGGGTAAGGGGTCATCCGGGACCATATAATTTTTCCATATTCGTATCAAATAAGGGAGTGAGTCGCTCTTGAAATCCCCATTTACCACAGAGGCACAGAGATCACAGAGAAATTCTATAAGAATTCCAAATTTTATCCGTGCATCCTTAGTGAATAACGGGATATTGGAATCCGTCAACTCCCTAATTGTGCAAGTCACACCTGTTTCCCGCGATTTTCCGCAGGAGCGAAAAAACCCACTCCCTTCCGGTTCTCGGCGTCCTGAAGCACCTGCAGGAAAAGCCCGCCGGTGCAGGATGGAACATGGAGGACCCGAACTACCTGGGCCCTAGGTGCAAGGTCCGGAGCGAGTTCCGGGAGAATATTCGGGGAGTCCGTGAGGAATGCTTCGTTGAAAACCATCCCGGTTTGATCCGGGTAGATAGCGAGAGGGATGATCCGCGCCTCCACGAGGTCGCTGTAAAAATGTGTTCCATAGGAGACTTCGGGAATGAGGCCATCCTCTTCGAAAGCGATTTCCCCCAGGATCAGCGTGTGGTTGATATCTGCATAACTGACTTTCACTCCCAGGTTGATGTCCGTGGTGCCCCATCTCGCAGGCCCCAGGAGGACATAGCGTTTGCCTTCAAGGAGATGGTTGAGCTTTCCCACGGTGCGGGCCACAGCCATTCTTTCCTCAAAGGTTGAGAGTCTCGCATAGCCCTTGGGGTTGACATAGACGATGTATTCGATGTCCTTGACGGAGCTGTGAGTCAAATCGCGGTCGTTGGTGAAAAGGATCCGCTCCCCAGGAATGTGATCCGGAAAAATGACCGAGGCCATGTGTTCCCGGATCGCCAGCGGTCGGCACTGCAGAAGATAGAGTTTTTCGTCGTCCCAGGCAAATTCCACGTCCACCGGATACCCATAGGCTTCCTGCAGCCGTTTGAGGATTTTTTTCATCAGGGCCGCGAAGGGCGTTTTGGAAAGGAAGTTGATGAAGGTGATGCAGCTCTGTGCCTTGTCGATCTTCTGCCCCTTGAAGAGAGGAGGGGAGAGGTGCCCTTCCTGATCGACGGAAACGGCATGGAAGAGGTCCGATCCATCCAGCGCCTCCAGAATGTCAAAGTAGGATACGGATTCGAAACGTCCCGTTTCCATGTGGATGACATCGACCATTTTTTGTGAATATTTTTTGATCCTCTCCGCCGAGACTTCCGGCCTCAGGAGGGGGTGGCTGAGGGGGACGATGAGGGGATAGCCGGGGCCCGTCCGGTCCACCGCGCGGGTCCCGAGCCCCAGGACCAGGCGCACCATCCCGTCTTCTTTCCGGATGACGGGGCTCCACGTGTACATGTTTTGAGAGAAGGCGACGCCTGCCGCGAAGGGAAGAAAATAAGGCCCGCACCGGTGGCCCACCACTTTTTGCACGAGAACGCTCATGCGTTCATCGAAGTCGAGGAGATTGTGGTCGCGCCGGTAGAGAATGGCCGCCGGACTGAAGGTGCTCTTCAGGATCTGTTTCATGCCCCACATGAAATCGTTGAGGCGCTTTTGAAGGGCGCCTTGGTTGGCAAGAAAAAAGGATTCGTATTTCCCGGAGAATGTGAAGCCGAAGTTGTCTTCGAGAAGGCTGGAAGAGCGCAGAATGAGGGGATGTTCTCCGATCTTTTCCAGAAAAACGGAGAAATCCTCGATGACATCCGGGGGAAAGGATGCCCTTCGAAGCAGTTCCTCCATGTTCTCATATTCTTCCTCGATGGCTTCCCGGCTTTTGTACTTTTGGCTGTGGAAGGAATAAAGGTGGTTATAATCGATGAAATCGGACAAAATGCCTGAATTGAAATAATAGGATTCCGGTATGGCGAGATATTTTTCGATTTCTGGGTCCCTCTCTTCGAATCGCGGCAAAAGGATCTTTCCGGCCAGAAACATTCCGGCCGCTTTTCCTCCGATTCTGCCGGAGCGTCGACGGTTCCAGTAGGAGTGCTCCAGGAGTTCGTCGATATCTCGAATGGTGATGTATTGTTTTGCGATGCCGATGAATGCAAGCTGGTTGGAGACAAAATGATTGATGAGGGAGACGCGCACGCCTTCGGCTTCATCGGGAGAAATGCGAAGGTTGCCCTGGGGGATGGCGCAGAACTCCTTCAAGGCTTTCTTGATGCGGCCCGATGTGACCCCTTCCATGTTGAGGATCTGGTTGAGCCTTCGAAAGGCATCTTTTTTCCGAGCCAGGTGGATATAATTTTGAATTTGTTCGTCACTGAAATGATGTGCGAAGTAGAGATCGATGAAGGTGCCGGTAAAATCCGGAATATCGCCTTCCGAGAAGGGTTCTTCTTTTTTTGCCAGGAACCTGCGCACCGCTTCCTCGATCATCGCCCGCCCGCCGATTCCAGCTTCTTCGAGGGCAGAGAGGAAAAGCCCGCGCATTTCATCCACAAGATGCGGATATCGCATCATTTGCTGGTACATGCGATAGGCTTTGACGAGATCCAGCAGCCGGAATTCCATCGTAGGCTCAGCCGGGTTTATCGCTTCGTTCATCAGACCCAGCCGCGAAGTCTGCACGCTTCGGCCACTCTGGCGACAGCCACCAGGTAGGCAGCTTCCCGCAGGGGGAGCTTGTTGGTCTGGCTCATTTCGTGGACGCTCTTGAAGGCGCGTCTCATTTTTTTCTCGAGCCTCCAGTGCACTTCCTGGAGTTCCCAGTATAGATTGTAGGCGTTTTGCACCTGCTCAAAGTAGGAAACGGTGACACCGCCGGCATTGGCGAGAAAGTCGGGCAGAACGAGAATGCCTTTGTCGTTCAGAATGGCGTCCGCTTCGGGAGTCGTGGGGCCGTTGGCCAGTTCGCAGCAGATCTTGCACTTGATACGGGGCGCATTTTCTTTGAGGATCACGTTTTCCAGCGCCGCCGGAAAAAGAACGGTAACATCCAGTTCCAACAGTTCCTGGTTGGTGATGTCTTCTGTGTCGGGAAAGCCTTTAAGCGTGCCGTTCTTGATCTTGTAATCGACGAGGGCTCTGGCGTCGATCCCTTTTGGATTGTAAACACCCCCCTTGGAATCCGAGGCCGCCACCAGCCTGAGGCCAAGGATTTCTTCGCCCAGCAGGGCTGCATTTTGCCCCGCATTTCCAAAACCCATGACGGCCATGGTCTTTCCCTTGAGGTCCATTTCGAATGCTGCGGCCGCCTCTTTGGTGACATAGATCCCCCCCCGGGCCGTAGCGTCGCCCCGTCCCATCGATCCACCGATAGCGATGGGTTTTCCCGTGATGACGCCCGGATGGCTCTCCCCCATGATCTTTTCGTATTCGTCCATCATCCATGCCATGATTTGCGGGGTGGTGTAGACGTCCGGCGCGGGAACATCTTTGGTGACTCCAAGGGAACGCGCCAGAGCCCGGATGTAAGCTCTTGCAAGCCGCTCCTTTTCCGTTTCTGAGAGTTCCTTGGGATTGCAGATGATTCCCCCTTTTCCGCCGCCCAGAGGGATGTCCACCACCGATGTTTTCCAGGTCATCCATGCGGCGAGGGCCCGCACTGTGTCGATGGTTTCCTGTGGATGCCAGCGGATCCCTCCTTTTGCCGGGCCGCGGGCCGTGTTGTACTGGACCCGGAAGGCGTGGAATATTCTGGTGTTTCCATCGTCCATTTTGACGGGCAGGGTCACCTTGATTTCCTGCATGGGCCACCGGAGCAGTTCGTGAACGGCCGGATCGAGACCGAGCTTTTCCGCAACCTTATCGATTTGCTGCTGAGCGATGGCAAAGGGGTTGAATTTTTCATCCATAAGAAAGATCCTGTTCGCTTGAGATGAACCTCGCCATGACCGTAGCGGTCATGGCGAAGCATGAAAATGGCCGGGATTCTATCCCGACGCGTCTTCTCCAAAATGCTTCAACAGGTAGCGGTAAATTTCCTTCCCGATTTCAAGGCCCGTATCGATGATTTGCGGTCCGAAGTCCCTTCCGATGCTGGTTCGAAAAGTCTTCTGGATGCGAAAGAGGCCCTCGATGCCCCAGGGGAATTTCCCGATGAGTTCCTGGGGGGTCAGGTGATTGTAATGGGCCATGTGCCAAAGAGTGTGGGTGAAAGTGTCCGGCCCCCAGCGGAATTTATCCGCGTCGTAAAGGCAGTCGCTGACAAGTTGAAACCAGGGGCGCCTGCTTTGAACGGTTTCTGTAAAGGCTTCATGATTTTTTATGGCAAGACAGATGCACCGGACTTCGTCTTCATCGAGGGGCATATCCCGAAGAACCCTTTCGGCCTCTTCGGCTCCCGCTTCAGCATGGTTTTCCTCGTTGCGCCGTATGTCATGAAGAAGCCCTGCCAGGAGCCCCAGAACCATCAACCGCGTCACCCGGCTCTGCTCCATGGGAGTGGTCTCCAGTTCAATGAAGAGAAGAGCGGCACTGTCGATGCCGACCCGCGAAGAGTGGAAAAGACCGTGACCGAAATCGTCCGTGAACACCGGTTCGAGGACTTCCCGCAGGAGGCGGACCATGGGGTCGCTGAAATAGAGTTTTCGGGCAATGGCCAGGGGGGTTCTGAACCGCACATAGAATTCCGGAATGGGATGTCGCGACGCGATGCGCTGTGCTTCCAGTTGAAGTCTTTGATTTACTTCATCCATAAAAGCCGACTCTTCTCAGCCGATAGTCTCCGGAGAGGGAGAAACAGAATACCTTTCGGCTTCACTGTCTGTAAGAAGGATTGTCTTTCGATGCCCGCTCAACCGTAAAGGCACTGGTTGGTTTTTGCTTTCAGGAATTCTTCCTCCATTTGGACCATGCGCTTGATCATGGGGTCCAACATTTTTATGGCAATTTCAGGGAATTGTAGCAGCAGTTTTTGGAAGCTTTCCCGGTTGATGGTCAGGCACTCGAGGTCTGTAATGGCCTTGATGGAAAAGCGCCGTTTGATATCGGACAAAAGGGCTAGCCCGCCGAAAAAGTCGCCTTCCGTAAATTCGTGCAGAAAAACGGAATGATCGCTCAATTCCCTGATCACCTGCGCCTTGCCGGAAAGGATCAGATAGGCGCGATCATCGATGTCTCCATGGTGAAAAAGAAATTCTCCCGCCCGGTAGTATACCCGCTTGCTTAGATATGCGAGCAGCTTGAGGCGTTCGATGGGAATTCCGGAAAAAGCGGCTACGTTCCGGTAAATTTCCAGGTTTGCATCCATTTCGCAGCGGCCGCCACTGTGATCCAATGAGCAGGTACTGCTATGTGCCATGTGCGAGTTCATAAAAAAGTCCCTTTCTTTGCATCAAATCGTCGAATCTCCCCATTTCCACAATTTTGCCCGCCTTCATGACTGCAATGAGATCGAAGCCACGCACCAGTTCAAGCCGGTGAACGACGGAAATCAGTGTGCATTTCCCTTTCAGTTCGGAACTGAAGAGATGCTGTATGCGCGCCTGGGAAGCATTATCCAGGCTGGCGGTCGCTTCATCCAATATAAGAATTTGGGGATTTTTTAAAAGTCCCCGAGCTATGGCAATCTTTTGCTTCTGCCCTCCCGAAAGCCGGTCGCCTTTGCTTCCCACCTGAAAATCAAGTCCGATTTCAATGATTTCATCTATCAGATTTTGTTCTTTCAGAAGCTCTTCCACCTTCTCCCGGACCCTCTCCATGGCTTGGGGATGGTCTGCCTTGGGCTGGCCGAAAAGGATGTTATCCAGGATGTTCTGAGAGAAAACATAATCCGTCGGCCGGTAAAAGTTGAAAGCTCCTGGATCCTCCTGAGCGATTTTTTCCATGAAACGCCTCCTGGCACTCACGATGGAAGTCTCCAGGTAAAACGATATGGAAGCCATTTTGTGCTGCGCCGGAATGAATCTCAACGCCAGCCGCAGCACGGCATCTTCATCCTGTCGGGTCAGCATGTTCCTGCCCGACTTGGTCATGCGATCCACAATATCGGTGTAATAATCGAATTCTTCCTGAGGAATCGGGCTCATTGCAAAGAAGAAGGGATCATCCGGAAGATCTTTCAAAAGAGACACCGTTTGCCTTGCGATTTCCTCACCGAGATGGAACAGAGGCTCCATGAGCTCGTTTTCCGAAAGAAATTCGAGAAAGAGTGGATTTCGAGGAAGCGCTTCCAGCTTGTATTCATCGCGATTGGGATAACCGAAGGTTATATTGTCTCCCACTCGAATATGGCGTTGGAATCGATTCAGATCAAAGAAATCGACAGCGGTTGCAAGCTCTTCGCCCCACCGCTTGAAGAAGGTTTCCCTCAGGCGGATGATTTTTTGGGTGAATTCCTGGTGTTCGCCGGGTTTGAGAAGGGTATTCAACCCGATTTTGAGAATGTCGTCTGAAAGCCCCACGAGTTCAAGGACTCTCAGGATTTCTTCCCTGCCGGGCAATGAGGACGATTCTCCCTCCTGCAGGATGGACTCACAGGCGTAGAGCAGATTCTTTCGAATGGAACCGTCAAAAATAAAGGGGTATTGAGCGATGTAGCCGATGTTCTTGCTGACATCGAGTTTTGAAAGGGTTTTGAGCTCCCTGCCGTCGATGCGAACATGCCCCGTCGTATAACTGTAAAGCTGGCCTATGACCATGGCCAGTGTGCTTTTCCCGCTTCCCGACAGGCCGACCACGGCGAGTTGTTCGCCAGGCTTCACTTCCAGAGACACCTGGTCCAGGAGGCGGATTTGGCCGTCGACGATAAAAGAGAGATCCCGGATGTCCAGTTCGCCTTTGAGCCGGTAGGGTTCACGATCTTCAGTGGGAGCCAAAGCGAACTCGGGTTGAACGTCAAAATAGTCCATGATGCGGTGATAGCGCACGTAACTGTCCTGAAGGTCCTGATAATAATCCATCAGTTCCTTCCAGGGGTCGTAAAGTTTTTCGTAGGCGGAAAGAAAGGCGACCAGGGCACCCAAGTCGAGCCGACCTTGTATGGTGAGATAACCTCCCAGGAGGAACAGGATGAAAGGGCCCAGGCTCTGAAAAAAGTTGTTCACGAATTTGATGAGAAACTTCAAATTGTTCATCCGGTTCCGGAGGGAAAACAAGAGGTTGTTGAACAGACCGAGTTTTTTATTTTCCAGGTGATAACTGGCATTTCCATGAATTTCATGAATGCCGGATATGGCTTCCCCAATGACGTTGCTCATGGTGCGGGTGGCATCGATCCGCTCCGTGTTCAGGCGGTTGAAACGCCTCTGAAGAAAGGGGATGATGATGATTTCAATGGGATAAATCGCGAAACTCAGGATGGCGAGGAGTGGGTTGAGATAGATCAGGTAGCCGGCAAATGTCACCAGCGTCAAAACATTTATAAGGGGAATGGCGATGGATCCGCCGAGGAAATCCCCGATTGCGCTGAGTTCCGAGGTGAGGGATGCGATGACCATGCCCGGTGGAGTGCGGCGAAAAAAGGAAATGGGAAGGCTGAGAATATGGTCGTACAGTTTTTCGCGGAGTTCTCTGAGAATCTTTTGACCGATGTAGCTCTGGAGAACGTTGATGACGTATTTGAGTATCCCCGCAAGCATTACTGCACCGATGTAGAGCCCACAATAGATCAAAAGGATATCGACCTTTTTGAAAGCGATGGCCTGGTTGACGATCCTTTTTTGCAGCTCCAACGGAAGAACACGAAAGAAAATCGTGCTCAGTATCAGCAGTATGAGAAAAACCTGCAATCCCACGTAACGTTTCAGAATCCATGAAAAGAGGCTTTTCTTGGTGATGAGATCGGAAGAATGCATGCAAAAGGACCTTTCGATCTAATATTGAAGAGCAGAATACATCTTCGCACTGATTTATTATATTCCTTCAGAACGGTTGCAAAGTCAATCCAACACACATTTTAAAATCCCATCCTCTGGTTTCGGTCTGCAAAAGAGTTTATGCCGGAGGGTTGACACGGATCGAATGAATATTATTAATAACAGTTACTATTAGCAAGGAAAAAGGGTCACCTATGGGCAAGAAAAAATTCCAGAGAATGACTCCTCAGCGCAAAATCATCCTGGAGGAGCTGCACAATGCCCGGTTTCATCCTACGGCAGATGAAATCTATGAAAGGGTACGGCGTAGATTGCCGCGCATCAGCCTGGGAACTGTCTACAGGAATCTCGATGCGCTTGCCGTGCAGGGGATCATCCAGAAACTGGACTTGGCCGGCAGTCAAAGAAGGTTTGATGTGAATACCGAAATCCACCATCATGTGCGGTGTGTGAGCTGTGGAGCGTTGGAAGATGTGGTGGTTTTGCCTCTCTATCCGGTGGAGAAAATACTTCAGGACACTCATGGTTTTGAAATACAGGGAGTACGAATGGAGTTTTCCGGACTCTGCCCCAGATGCAAAGAGGCAAAGACGACTTCTCAAGAAAAACAAAGTCAAAATAAACACTGAATTCAATCAGGAGGAATGCATGAAAAAGCTTGCAGGGTCTCAAACGGAAAAAAACCTACTCGCAGCCTTTGCCGGAGAATCCCAGGCGCGCAATCGTTATACCTATTTTGCCGGGCAGGCGAGAAAAGACGGTCTGATGCAGATTGCCGCCATCTTTGAAGAGACGGCCAACCAGGAAAAGGAACACGCTAAAAGGTTTTTCAGCTTTCTGGAAGGTGGCGAAGTGACGATCACGGCGGGTTATCCCGCAGGGGTTATCGGGAATACTCTGGAGAACCTGAAGGCTGCTGCCGCAGGGGAACATTTCGAACATACGGAACTTTATCCCGGCTTTGCCAAAGTCGCCGAGGAAGAGGGTTTCGACGCCATCGCCAAAGTTTTCAGATTTGTTTCCGTTGCTGAAAAGCAGCATGAAAAAAGGTATCGTGACCTCGCAGGCAACGTTGAAAATTCGAAGGTTTTCAAACGAGACACCGCCGTCGTATGGCGCTGCATGAACTGCGGCTACTTGCATGAGGGCCCCGAAGCTCCACAGTCGTGCCCCGCCTGTGCACACCCTCAGTCTTACTATGAATTGCTGGGAGAGAACTGGTAGAGTCTTTCCTGCTTGAGTGGACAATTTTAAGAGGACAATTTCATGGCAGATCCAAAAGAAATCTATCAATGCCAAACGTCGAATTGCGGTTGTTTTTATGATCCCGACAGGGGGGATCGCCGCGGGAAAATCCCCAAGGGCACCCGTTTCTGTGAATTGCCCGAGGAATGGAAATGCCCCGTTTGCGGAGCGAGCAAAAAAATGTTCAAACCGCTCGCAGGGCCGGGCTCCGTTGTTGGAGAGAAAGCCTGAGCTTTCCGGTTTTTTTCCGAATCCGTGCCGTAGCGAAGCCCCTTCCCTCGCCTAAGGGTGGGGTTTTATCATTTGTCGAACAGCCTCGAATGGGGCCATTTGAGAGGATTATAATGAAGCCGGTTGAAATTAAAAAGGGAATCCAATGGGTTGGAGCTGTTGACTGGAATGTGCGTGACTTTCACGGGTATTCAACGCCCAAAGGCACCACCTACAATTCTTACCTGGTCATGGACAAAAAGGTCACTCTTTTCGATACGGTGAAACTGCCCTACAAGAATACCCTCATCCATAATATCCGCAAAGTCATCGATCCCGAGAAGATCGATTATATCGTCGTGAATCATGTGGAAATGGACCATTCCGGTGCTCTTCCCGATATCATTGATCTGATTCAACCCGAAAAGGTGTTCTGTTCGGCTATGGGCAAGAAAGCTCTTCTGCAGCATTATCACAGGGAAGACTGGCCTTATGAAGTCGTTGAATCCGGACGGGAGATCAGCCTTGGAGAAAAGACCCTCCAGTTCGTCGAAACCCGCATGCTTCACTGGCCGGACAGCATGATGACCTATATCAAGGAAGATAAACTCCTCATTTCCAGCGATGGATTCGGGCAGCACTGGGCAACCAGCGAGCGGTTCGACGATGAAGTGGATCTCGATCAGCTGCTTTTCCATTCGGCCAAGTACTATGCCAATATTCTGCTGCCCTTTTCTCCCCTCGTGGAAAAACTCATTGCCAATGTGAAGAAGCTGGGTCTCGAGATCGACATGATCGCCCCCGACCATGGTCTCATTTGGAGAACTCATCCGGCCAAGATCCTTGAAGCGTATGGGAAATGGTGCCGTCAGGAGAGCCGGGAGAAGGCGCTCATCATTTATGAAACCATGTGGCAGAGCACGGAAAAGATGGCCATGGCCATAGCTGATGGTTTGGGAGAGGAAGGGGTGGAGTTCAAGGTGCTCAACCTCAAGCTGAATCATCGCAGTGATGTCATGACGGAAGTCCTGGATGCCAGGGCCGTGGTTTTGGGATCATCCACATTGAACAACGGCATCATGCCGACGATGGCCGATATGCTCTGTTATATGAAGGGATTGAAACCGGCGGACAAGATCGGTGCCGCTTTTGGATCCTATGGATGGAGCGGAGAGGCGGTAAAACTTCTCAACACTGCCCTGGAAGAGATGAAGGTCAAGGTGGTGGATCCGGGTATGAGAATCCAATTTGCGCCGACACACGAAGATCTTCAAAAATGCGTTGAGCTTGGCCGCAAGATCGGACAAGCCATGAAGGGAAGCAGTGTCTGAGGCTTTTGAACCTTTCTTGCCTGGGAAATTTCGATTTGACCATCAAATTTTTTTTATGATGCCTTGATTCTGAAAGAATGGGGAAAACCGGTTCTTTCGGAATCGGATCATTCCCTGAAGCAGCCATGTTGGATCGAACGTGACCTGGACTCCAACATGGCCGGTCTCATTTCTTGCCGGTTCACTTGAATATTCCGTTTCCGTGCGGATGTAATCCGAAAGGCGTTCTTCCAAAGTTCAGAGTACCCCTCGTATAACTACAAGCCCCATCCCTCCTTTCTAGAAAATTCCGAGAAGATCGTTTCTTTTTGATCGAACCTCCCAACGTCGTTTTCGACCGCAAGATCCATGAACTCTTCCGTTTTCTCGAGGCAAACAGCATCATGGCTTGCAAAACGGCAGAGATGAAAGTATTGATGGAAGTGTGCTCATGCTGGATGCAATGCAAAAAAAGGAGAAGAAATGCAACAACAAGTGGATGTTCAGAAGGTATACCGAGCAAGCAAAATCATAAGCGTTGCCATGTTGGTTTCCGTGCTGGTTTATCCTGTTATCGTCGAATTCATGAAAAGGACGCACCAGCCTTTTGAAGGGTTTGCCCCCCAGAATGCGGTTCGACTGCCGGATATTTTTTATGGACTTGCCTTGCTCTCACTGGTCGGCATAAGGGTGGTGCGAAAAGCCATCTTAAAAAGATCCGCCGGGGATGATCTGAAGACCCTGGTCGCCAAACTGCATATTTCAAACATCGCGACCTACGCTCTGAGTGAAGTGCCGGCAATCCTGGGACTGGTCCTCTTCCTGATAGGTGGATATACCAGCCAGTTCTATGCGCTTCTCCTTTTTGCGCTGCTGCTCATGGTCCTTTATTTTCCAAAACTTGTTTATTGGGAAGCATGGCTTCGAAAAATGGGCGGCTACCGCTCTTCTTGACTCTTCTGGTCGTTGCAGCCGGCAAGGATGAGAACCTCCAACGAGAAAAATTATGGCCGATCTTGAACGAGCGATTTTAATTGCCGCTCGAGCCCACTATGGACAAAGGGACAAGTCGGGTGCTCCCTATATCTTGCACCCCCTTCGAGTAATGCAGCGAATGCCTACGGAAATGCTGCGGGTCATAGCTGTTCTGCACGATGTCATAGAAGATACGGTGTTTTCCCTGGAAAATCTAAGAGATGAAGGCTTTTCAAATGACATCCTCGAGGCCCTGGACTGCCTCACACGCCGTGAAGGAGAAACCTATGAGCGGTTCATCGAGCGGGTGAAAAGTCATCCTCTTGCGGTACAGGTCAAGATTGCGGACCTGGAGGACAATATGGACATGCGCCGCATGGAAAAAGTGACGGAAAAAGATCTGACGCGCATTGCCAAATACCATCGAGCCTGGATGGAAATAAAAGGGTGCTGAACAAACCCGAAAAGGGGTTGCATGTTTTGATGAACCCTCCTGTGAGCCCTCCGCTATCCCCTGGCACTATTAACCTGCTGAAATCAATGAATTTGTATAACGTAAACAGACTTTGTTAAAAAAAAAACTTAAAGTCATAATGGTAACTTACCATGGGATTCCCCCTTCTAAGGATAAAAAATATTTAACTTTTTGATAGAAGTACTCTATGTTCTCCTGGTTGTGATGAGTAAGGGTTTTTCGACCCGAGTCCTTAACAGTCCTTATCCGAAAACAGAGGGAGAATGATGTCCAACCAACCAACAGCAGCTCAAGTAGCACAACCTGTGAGGACCGACGCGTACCTGGATACCCTGCAGATGTTCACTGGTGTCGCTCTGATCTTGTTCATGTGGAGTCACATGATCCTAGTGGCCAGTGTGAACTTCGGGCCGGGGGTAATGAATGCGATTGCTGGTTTCCTGGAAAGAACCTATCTGGCTCAGACGGGTGGGCCTGTTATCGCGTTCGTTTTTTTGGTTCATTTTGTTCTGGCGGCGCGCAAGCTTCCCTTCAGAGCCAAGGAACAGAAGGCCATGTGGGAGCACAGTGTGCGCTTCAATCACCTGGATACCTGGCTCTGGAATGTTCAAGCCATCACCGCCATGATCATTCTGATCATGGGGAGTATTCATATGTGGACCGTTTTGACCAACCTGCCCATCACGGCCGCCAAGAGTGCAGCCCGTGTGCAGACAGGATGGTGGCTTCTTTTCTACCTGTTGTTGCTTCCGATGATCGAACTCCATGTGGGAATCGGTTTCTACCGCATCGGCGTCAAATGGGGCTGGATCACCCGTTCCAACCGTAAGGGGTTGAAGCGCTTTGAAAATAAGCTGACGCTGGTCTTCATCACCATTGGTCTGATCACACTCTTCACTTTATACTTCATCATTAACCCTGCGTAAGGAGCCAAAAGTTGGAAACCTTTTATACCGATTTGCTATGTATCGGAGCGGGCTTGGCCGGCGAGCGGGTGGCCGTTGAGGCGGCTTCACGGGGCTTTGAAACCATCTGTTTGAGTATCGTGCCACCACGGCGTTCCCATTCTTCTGCAGCCCAGGGCGGCATGCAGGCTTCTTTGGGGAACTGCTGCAAGGGCGAAGGCGACTGCCCGGATATCCATTTTTCAGATACCGTCAAGGGATCTGATTGGGGATGTGACCAGGAAGTTGCCCGCATGTTTGCAGAAACCGCGCCCATTGCCGTTCGCGAAATGGCTCACTGGGGGATCCCCTGGAACCGCGTTGTACCCGGCAAGAGCACCTACTTCAAGGGTGGGAAGGAATTCGAGAAAATCGAATCCAAAGAGAAGGAAGGCCTCATTACCGCCCGTGACTTCGGTGGAACGGCCAAGTGGAGAACTTGCTACACTTCTGACGGAACCGGGCATACTCTGCTTTTTACCATGGACAACCAGGTGGTGAAGCTGGGCGTAACGGTCCACGACCGGGTGGAAGCCATCTCCCTGATTCACGACGGCGAGACCTGTATCGGCGCCGTGGCCCGTTGCCTCAAGACGGGCAAGCTGCGTGTGTATCTGGCAAAAGCCACTCTGATAGCGACCGGTGGATATGGCCGCCTGTATCGTGAAACGACCAATGCCGTCATCTGCGATGGAAGCGGCGCTATCCTGGCTCTGAGGACCGGCATCGTACCCATCGGAAACCCGGAAGCCGTGCAGTTTCACCCCACCGGCATCGTTCCCACCAACATCCTGGTGACGGAAGGCTGCCGCGGTGACGGTGGAACTTTGAAGGATGTAAACGGCGAACGGTTCATGCACATCTATGAACCGGAAAAACAGGAACTGGCTTCTCGCGATGTCGTTTCCCGCTGGATGACCCACCACATTCGCAAGGGGCTGGGGGTGAAGAGTGCTTACGGCGATCATCTCTGGCTGGATATCCGCCATCTGGGGGCAAAACACATCAAGACCAAGCTCCGTGAAGTGGAAGAAATCTGTAACGAATTCCTCGGTGTAGATCCCATCACTCAGATGATTCCCGTCCGACCCTGCCAGCATTACAGCATGGGTGGCGTTCGCACCAACAAAGACGGTGCCGCTTACGGCTTGAAGGGGCTCTTTGCCGCCGGCGAAGCGGCCTGCTGGGATATGCACGGGTTCAACCGACTGGGTGGAAACTCCCTGGCGGAAACCATCGTGGCCGGAAGGATCGTGGGGCAGAAGGTTTCCGATTTCCTGGAAGGCTATGAAGCCGATTTCAGAACGGAAGTCATCAGGGATGCAGTGAAGAAGGAACAGGAACGCATTGCGGCGGTCATTAGCGGCAGAGACGGTAAGGAAAACGTCTACGAAGTACGCGCAGCCATGCAGGATGCCCTCATGGAAGGCGTGGGCATTTTCCGCAACGGCGAAGACTTGCATAAGGCCGTGGAAAAATTGCAGGTTGTTGCTGAACGTGCGGAAAAGGTCGGGTTGCGTTCCAACGGTGTGGGTGCCAACCCTGAACTCGCTTTGGCTCTCCGTATCAAGGGAATGGTCCGGTTGGCTCTCTGCGTTGCTTACGGTGCCGAGCAACGAACGGAAAGCCGCGGTTGCCATGCGCGCGAAGACTATAAGGAACGGAACGACAGAGATTGGCTCAAGAGAACTCTGGCCACATGGAAAGAGGGGGATGTATTGCCCACCTTGAATTATGAATCCAATTCGAAGGTTTGGGAAATTCCTCCAGGAGAAAGAGGCTACGGTTCCTGCCAGATCATTTGCTCTGAGGATCCTGAGGTTATGGGCCGCGGAATTACACCGCCGGAAACCAATTGAGGAGAGGTATTAAAGTGGGAAGATCTTTAAAATTTAATATTTTTCGATATAACCCCGAAGATCCTGCGTCTGTTCCCCACATGGACACCTTCCACCTGGAAGAAACCGACGCTATGACTCTTTTCATCGCGCTCAATCGCATTCGCGAGGAGCAGGATCCGAGCCTCCAGTTTGATTTCATGTGCCGCGCCGGTATTTGCGGTTCCTGCGCCATGCTCATCAATGGAAGGCCCGATCTGGCCTGCCACACCAAGACGAAAGGGCTGCCTGAAGAGATCACCCTGTTGCCGCTTCCGGTCTTTAAGCTGATCGGAGATCTTTCTGTAGATACAGGAACCTGGTTCCGAGCCATGAATGAAAAGGTTCAATCCTGGGTTCACACGGACAAGGTCTTCGATCCCAATGCTCCCGAAGAGCGTATGGAAAACCAGTTGGCCGAAGATATTTACGAACTGGAACGTTGCATTGAGTGCGGTTGCTGCGTAGCGGCTTGCGGAAAGGCCAACATGCGGTCTGAATTCATGGGCGCCGTTGCTTTCAACCGTATTGCGCGTTTTATGATGGATCCTCGCGATCAGAGGACCGGAAACGAGTACTTTGAAGTGGTTGGCAACGAAGAAGGCATTTTCGGGTGTCTCGGTCTGCTGGGATGCGAAGATGTTTGTCCGAAAGATATTCCTCTGCAGGATCAATTGGGGATGTTGCGCCGTAAAATGGGCTGGCAGTCCATCCGCCACCTTTTCAGCAAGATGATCCCTGAATAACCTCCTGGAAAAAAGGGTGAGTTCCAAGCCTGCATTCCAGAAAACGGCTTTCCCTCCCCGGGATGCTTTTTTTCGGCATACTGCCTGGAATTCCTTTTGCCATGGAGTGAGGTGTTGTTTCGATCTTAACGTTTTACATCCCCCGGCAGACGGAGCTGATCCGCCCGCCGGGGGATGTTGCGTCTTCGGCGCGTCAAGTTCATGCCCCTTCCTGATGAGAACACAACCATCCCTCGAATTGTTCTTCGCGCGAGGTATAGTGTACCAACCCTTGACCGGTTTTTCAGTATTCCATGATCTTTCTGGCGTTGTTTGAGCAGGGGCCGAGCATTCGTTTTGGATAGCCAAGGGATCGAATTTGCTGCTGAAACAGGATCGGCAAGGCGGTTTCGATCGGTAGACCTTTCTTCTCGCCCTTTTTCCCATTTCATCGGTTCATATTGCATTCAGGCAGATGGGGGCCATCTCAGGCACGCCTGTCCGAATGCGAGCCAAACTTTCATCTATTGATCATCGACCGATGATGGTCTGATTTTGGGAGGTTCAAATGGCGGAAATTGTACTTGCTTTGGGGCTTCTGGCCGGAATTTATATGGCGTGGAATATCGGCGCCAACGATATTGCAAATGGAATGGCCTCACCGGTGGCCGCCAAGGCGATCACGTTGCGGCAGGCGGTTTTCATCGGTGGATTTCTTGATTTTGTTGGGGCAGCCTTTATCGGGTCTCACGTCACATCGACCATATCCAGTGGGATTCTCAAAGCAGAACTCGTCACCGACCCTCAGGTGATGAGTGTTGGACTTCTGTCCGCCCTGCTGGCTTCTGCTTTTTGGGTATTCGTAGCCACCTGGAAGCAGCTGCCGGTTTCTACAACCCACTCCATTGTGGGGGCGGTGGTGGGATTCGGAATAGTTGTCGGGGGGGTGTCGGCCGTCAAATGGGGCAAGATCATTCCCATCATCCTCAGCTGGTTGATTTCCCCCGTTTTTGCGGGTTTCCTCGCTTACATGATTTTCGTGTTCATTCGCAGACGGATCCTCAGAAAACCCAAACTTTTTCTGGAAGCCCTCCGCTGGACCCCTTTTTTTTCGGGTGCAACCATTCTTATCGTCATGCTCTCTCTTCTTACTAAAACCCCCTTGGGAGAACGGTTGGGATTGAACCCCGGAGCCAGCGCTGCTGTTTCCATTCTTTTTACGGTTGTGCTGGGCTTTGCAGCGAAAAAATGGATGGCTAAAACGATTCGCAAGGTAGAAGAAGAGGGGGTGGAAGAAATCTTCAGGAGATTGCAGGTATTTACGGCCTGCTATGTTTCCCTGGCGCACGGAGCCAACGACGTGGCCAATGCCATAGGGCCTGTTGCCGGCATTTTCGCCATTTATAAAATGGGGCACATTCCGCAAAGCGCCGAAGTTCCCTTTTTTCTCCTTGCCGGTGGAGGCATTTTCATTGCCATAGGGGTTTTCACATGGGGATACCGGGTGATTGAAACCATTGGCCACAAGATCACCATTCTCAATAATACCCGGGGTTTTTCCGTGGACTTCGGCACAGCCACTTCTGTACTCATTGCTTCGAAAATGGGGTTGCCTGTTTCGACAACGCATGCTGCGGTGGGGGCGGTGATCGGCGTTGGGCTTGCCGGGGGGCTCGCCGCGGTGGACTTTAAAATGGTGTGGAAGATCACGCTGTACTGGCTGATTACCCTCCCTCTGGCGGCATTGCCGACAATCGTTATATTTAAGATTCTTGAAGCAATCTTTTTATAAGTAAAGGAGATTCTATGCGCACGGCATTTCTGACGTTATTTCGCCAATCCCCTTTTGAAGGCCTCAAGAAACACGCGAAACTGATTCAAGAGGCGGCCCCCATATTCAGGCTTGCAGTCCTGGCCCATTTGGATGGGAATAATACTGAATTCGAAAGTTATCACAATAAAATCACCATCATAGAAGACCAGGGCGATGGCATCAAACGCAACATTCGGGGCCATCTGCCTCGAGGGATTTTACTGCCCATGGATAAATTTCAACTGCTCTGGTATCTGCGTGAGCAGGATAAAGTGCTCGATGGGACACAGGATGTACTGCACTGGCTTTCGTATCGAAAGACCGTTGTCCCCGATGAATTGGTGGACGATCTTCTGCTGATGGTTGAAAAGGTGATTGACGTTTTGAAATCCATCCATCCCCTGGTGGTTGCGGCCGACAATTATTTTCAGCATTTTTCCGAAAATCAGCGCAAGGAGGTGAAACAGGCGATTCGCCTGATCCGTGAATATGAATTTCAGTCCGATCAGGTGGAAAGAAAACTGCTTTCGGACATCCTGAGCTATCCGTTTGAAAGCCCTACTTCAGCATATCATCTTGCTGAGTTGATCCGGTATATGGGGGACATTTCCAATCATGCGGAAAACGCGGGTGATATGATGCGAGCCATGATTGCACGGTGATCCATTTTGGGATAAGCGCTCCATCACAAGTTCTTTAAAATTCTGCATGTGAGCGCTTCTTACAATATCGCATTAAGAACCTATCCGGAAACCCCCTGTGGACTTTGCGACACCCCCCTTCAATTCCCCCCCTCGAGGGGGGACCAAGGGGGGTGTCCACTGCTGAGGAAGGTTTTCGGGTAGGCTCTAAATTGCGGTCGAATCTCTCATGAGAATTTCCCATGATTCCGATCCACGAACTTTTTAACCGAATCCGGTGGGACAGGGAATTTGGCAGGGCCGGTTTCGAAATCGGGTATTTTGATCATATCGAACAGCGGATCATCCGCATTCCGTTCCGTGAAATACATTTTGAGGAGGGAAACCATTTCTCCTTTCAACTGCTGGGTCTCGGAGGCGAAACGGTGACCATTCCCTTCCACAGGGTGCGGCAGGTCTTTCGTGATGGAGTGTTGATCTGGGAGAGGACGGGGGCGTAACAGGTCTAAGGGGCTATTTGAAAAATATGGTGGGCAAAATGGAGCAAGTATTTGGGCTGGATCAATAAGTATATATTTTTAATTATTTTTTTAATTTTGATCACTTCCTTGTTTTCCGGCTGTGCCTCCTTGAATTCGAAGAAATTCCTGGAGCGAGAGACCTTTCGAAAGGAGGAGAAAACTGGCGCAAAGGGATGGTGGTACGCAAAGTTTCGAATGGATTGGCCCAAGGATGCGGAGCCACTGTGGCACATGGACCCGCTCCTGGCGCACCGGGTCATAGCCCCTGTTCTAAGCCGCTACAGTGAGGAGATCTCCTTGTGGCGTTTCCATCGAAGGGCCGCTCCGGATGCATCGGGACACCAGTTCAGTTTCATCTTTTATGCGGACCCCCAAGTGGCCGACCGGGTTTTTGCGTCTATTCGATCCAACAGAATTCTGAAAGATATGAAAAGTGCCGGTATCATCCTGGAGGACGTTTACGACGATACCGGCAGAATCAGCAAACCCAATGTGGAGGATACCAGCGATCGCAACTGGTCCCTGCCCATCCAGAAATCCTGGCCCTATTTCATCATGGGAGTCAGTCAAACGTGGCTGGACCTGATTGAACAAGGGGTGGTTCAAAGAGGAAAAATAGACCGCTCGGCATCCTGCCGGGATATATTGGCTTTTTACAAAGGGGTAAATGAAGACATCGGTGCGACATGGCAGAAAGAAGGGCAGCATGCGTTCCTGCATCATCTGAACGCTCTTTTCGGGTATGAACCTCTTGTGATTTACGAGAAACGGCTGACGACATTCTGATGCCGAAGATAAGGGTTCAAACGGCTTCCGCCGCATAGCGGCCGGCGATGCAGAGGGCAGAAGCCGTCGCAACGAACTCGATGAGTTCGGGCAGAGAGATCCTGTCATTGAAGCCTCCGAGGTGAGGGCCGGTATGGATGACGATATCTTCCGTACCCTTTCTCAAGGTGCTGACCTGCGTCTGCGAAAAACCTCTTTCAAGCAAAAATTCCCTGAAGGCATCATCCGTCATTTCCCGTTGGTCCACCGCGCGCAAAATTTCTTCCATATGGCGATCAACGCCCATTTCGTCGATCATGCGCCGGGTGAGCCTGTCCAGGTTGGCGGGAATGGCGTCGGCCAATTCACGTCCTACAAATCCCCGGTAATAAAATTTCAGTATCCCTTCGATGAGTTCCCTCACAGAGGGTTGATGGAAGAGTTCCCGGGCGTCAACGGGTTTGCCCCGGCAATCGAAACCGACACGGCTCGAATCCTGATTGCGGAAATAGCTGCCCACCACCAGGAGGAGGCTCAAGATGTGCGTCCCGATGTATTGATAGAGTTTTCGGCTCATACCTTGAAATGAAATGAGGTGTTCCAGGTCTCGAATTCCTGTAAGACCAAAGTTGGGATAACGGCACGAATGGAGCCACCGGTCCAACCTCCCACCTCGTGGCCATTCATACAGGCCGCCGTCGGCCCTGCGCTCTCTTTGAACGCGGTTATGGAACAGCGGAATGGGAGCCGAATGAACAATGCCCCATGAGGCGAGTTTTCCGAGCAGCCAAGCATTTCGCAGCATGGTTTCCTTGAATGGACTGTGGTCTGGCTGTAAATTTTTGTTGGGTTCGTTGATATAATTGAAGTAATCCGGATGGGCAGTGAAGGCGATGGCATAGCCTTCCGGATGCAGGTCGCTCCGGATGCATCTAATGGCTGGAAGGCTCTTCAACCGAAAAAGAAGACTGCCATCGATCTTCAAAGGCGCAGGCACGTCGAATCGGACTGAAAAAGCCGAGCTGCAGGAACAAAGATGTTCCATCCAGGCCGCTTCCTGGCCAATGGCAGCCGGGCTGTCTTTTGAACACGCCAGCTTGACGACCAGTAAGGCTTCATGCTGCTCGATCGGCGCCACGAGGCTTCTGCCCATCATGAAGGGATCTGAGGCGATGGACAATGCGTTTCGATCCAGCAATTCTTCCCAGTGAATGGGAGGGGCGTTTTCTGAGTGTTCTAACGGAAGTTCAGGACCTCGTATGCCGAGAGGAAAGGATCCCATGGCTTCGGCTGCGGCCCTGTGGGCATGTCCTTTGGTCCGGCTCACAATGGATCTCAAGCTGCCGATGGCCGCTTCAACAACCGGTCGGTCTATTCTCTGCGCCACAGCAATGCACGCCAGTGTGTCTGCAGCTTCCTTGAAGAGGAAATAGGCCTGTTTTTGTGAAGTGTGCCTGGAATCTTCCAGAACATCTTTCAAAACGCTGACGGTCTCAACACAGACCGCTGCCGGAAATTTTTCGATCCACTGTCGTAGGTCGGTGAGTGCTACATAGAGCGCGCTGAAGTCCAGATTTCGGTTCTTGATGGATTGCTCGAGGTTCCTCAGTTCCCGGGCGATTGCGTGTTCATCCATTTTTGTTTCTCTCGTTTTGCATTCAAATCCTGAGCGCTTCCCTCAGGCGTCAAAAGGGTCATCCCAGCGATTCTGTAAAGTAAATTTCCTCCCGGAAGCAGGATGTCGGGGAGTTCTATACCGGGCTGCAGGGTGGTGATGACTGTCTCTCCGATGATTTTCCTCCCTTCCCGCCCCACGGAATCCTTGGTCTTGATTCCCCAGGTGCTGTGAAAAATGAGGGCTCTTCCGCGGTCTTCCCCGATGTAGAGCCCGATATGGCCGGGCATCCAGAGGAGTGTGAGGAAGGGAACGGCATTCCGGATGATGGTTTTTTCCTTTTCACGGAGTTCCAGTCCTTGAAGAGGAATGAAGAATCCCTCCCTTGCCTGCCTTGGGGAACTTCGGGGCAGCCAGATACCAAAGGGAGTGAAAAGGTCCTTCATGGTGGACGAACAATCCCGGTTTTCGTATAGACCTCCCCACCCGTAAGGTTTTCTCAGAAGTTCGTTGATAAGAGAAGCGATATTTTCAGGTGTGGCGGCCAGGGGCATTTCCGTTGCCCGCTCCCTTGAAAGATTTCCACGAAGCAAGATGGCATTGCGGTTCCAGTCAGCAGCGGGAATCAGTATTTCAAATGCTCCCTCTTTTGCCGCCACGATGGGGAAGACCGAGCCCACCTTGCCCATGAACCGGAAACGGGAAGCATGGTCGGAAATGGGGATCTCGTCTTTGATCAGGGCCGCCAGCCGGTTTGTTTCGTATTCTTTTATAAAGGGTTCGTCGACATAGGCGATATCGGAAACGGGAATCCATCCCGAGGCAAAGGGCGTTTCAGCTATCAGCCATGAACCGTCTGCAGAGGTGTGAGATATGAAAAGGGGGGTGCCTCCCCACACGGCGGATATTTGCAGGTGATCGAACGGGTAGCCCTCTCCGGCGCTTCCGAAATCATAAAAAGCGGGCCTGGTCGTGGGCAGCACTCTGAGGTTGGAATTTGTAATGGCAATGGCCCATCGATGGGTGTTGGGGTAGCTTTCCATCGCTGTCATGCGATCAAGGGCATAAAGCCATTCCTTGTCCCGCGGTAGAGTATTTTCTCCGTAAATATTTTTGTATTCAAGATGTTGTCTCCCTCTGGAGACAACATCCTTACTGTAGAGAGGTTCTTTCCGGTGCCAGGGAGCAAAATGGTTTTCCTTGAATTTTTCAAATAAAAGTTTTGAAAGATGATAAGGAATCAGTTCTTTTCCGGAGGTTGAAGGATTCAAATAGGCGGCGGCATTCTGAGGAAGAAGGGCAATGTCCTGGATGCAGGCCGGCGTGGGCATTGGAACGAGGATGGCCTGCCGTGTGATTGGTGTGCAGCCGGAAAGGCATGATAGAGCCAGGGAGATCAAAAAAAGCAGGAAGGCCCGGGAATGGCTGCTGTGTTTACTGATGAACGGCTCCGGCAATCTTTTGAACCCCACACATTTTTTTCGAGCTTCATTTGGAAAGAGGCTGACGGACACCAGTAATACCATCCTCACCATGCAAGAGCGCACGCCGGGAAAACGCTCCCCTTTTGCCCTCTCGGATCGGCTCCGGCTTGCAGCAGTCCCTCTTCATCTCTGGAAACCGCACAAATGTAGCCGGCGCTCCAATCGTCTCCCCTCTTGATTACGTGCCCCCGGCGCTTGAGTTCTTCCGCAACCCCGGGGGCAATACGTCCTTCCAGGCTGATGCTTTTCGGAAAAGCGTCATGAGGGTAAAACGACCCCGGAATGTGATCGCATGTGATTTTGGGGGCCTCAATGGCTTCCTGAACGGACATTCTGAAGACAAGGCGGTTCAAGAAAAATTGACTGGTCCACTGGTCCTGCTGGTCTCCACCCATGGTTCCAAAAGCCATCCATGGATGCCCCCGGTAAAATGCGAGGGAAGGGCTGAGGGTGGTTCTGGGCCGCTTGCCGGGGGCGATCACATTGGGATGCCGGGGTTCCAGATAAAAGGTCTGAAGACGGGAAGTGAGGGGAAAGCCCAGGGCGGGAATCACTTCATTTGCAGAAATCCATCCTCCACTGGGAGTCAAGGCCGCCAGGTTTCCCCTGCTGTCGGCGACGGCGATGTGGACCGTGCCGAACCCCCAGTTTCCCCGTTGGAAAACCTCTTCCCTGGACAGGAGAGAATCTCCCCTTCGTGGATCTCCAGGCCGGTGAAGAGCGCTCGCACGCTCCATGTCGATGAGCTTCCGACGCTTTGCGTTGTATTCGCGGCTCAGCAGTTCTTTAAGAGGAACATCCACAAACCGCGGGTCCGCGTAATACTGTTCCCGGTCGGCGTAAGCCAGTTTGGCCGCTTCGGTCCAGAGGTGCAGATAATCCGTGGAATTGTGCCCGAATCCTTCCAGGTCGAAGCCGTCCAGCAGGTTCAAGAGCTGCAGGAACACTGGCCCCTGAGACCATGGGCCGCATTTGAAAACGATTGCGTCCCGGAACCGAGTGGATGCGGGTTCTTCCAGGAAGGTTTCGAATGCGGCGAGATCCTGCATATTCAAATAGCCGTCCCGCTCCTGAACGAAGCGCTCCACCTCTCTTGCCATGTCTCCCAGGTAAAAGGCTTCCTTGACCGCCCTCAACCCGGCCTCTCTCCCCCCGCCTGCAGCCCGCCGGGCCTCTTCCATCAGGATGCTCAAGAACCGGGCCAGTGGTGCGTTGCTTATCTTTTGACCCGGGTGCGGTACTGATCCGTCCGCATTGAGATATACTGCGGCCGTGTTGGGGTAATGCTCGAGAAACTTCTCCCTGTTTGCTTCCAGTGAAAAGCGTGGCATACCCACCAGCCCCTCATGGGCGGGGAACCCGTCGCGGGCCATGAGAAAAGCGGGTTCGGCGACGGTTTCGAAGGGAAGGGAGCCGTAGTGGACGAGCATTTCCACTAGGGCTGAAAGGGCAGCGGGAACCCCGGCTGCCAGAACTCCATCGGGAGGAATCAGCTCAAGCCCCCTCGCTTGGTAGGCTTCGATCGTGGCTTTTTGGGGGGCCTGGGTATTGCCGTTGACGGAGACCACTTTTTGTCGATCTGCAACATAGAGGACCATGGGACATTCGCCCCCAAGGGTAAACATGTGGGGATTGACGACACTTTCCACCAGCGTCGCCGCAGCGGCGGCATCGAATGCGTTGCCTCCCTGTTTCAGGATGTCCATGCCGGCTTGAGCGGAAAGAAAATGCTCTGTGGCGATAGCAGCTCGAAATCCTTGAACGTTGCCGGTAAAGGGACGATTCTGACTGCCGTTTTTCCCAAAACTTCGCATCAGTGTCCTCCGAAAAGATGAGGGATGAATAAAGATAAGTTGCCTGAGAAAAAAGACGAACAGGGAACAAAAGTCGGAAATCGTTTCTCAACCTGCGTCACCAACAAATTAATATAGCAGAAAATTCAAATTTTTGCGAAAGTCGATTTGTGCAAAGGGAAGCACGAAAGGGGAAGGGGGCGTACTGCAACAGAAAAAAGGCAGGAGAGGAAAATGCCGAAATCTGAAAGGATCATTTCATTGGTTGCCGCAAGTGCTTTAGTGACTGCCGTATTGCTGACGGCCTGCGAAAAATCGGCCCCCCGGTTTGAGTGTAAGGACAGCATCGGCTGTGTGAGCGTGGCTCCTGGAGAACCATTAAAAATTGGTGTTTTGCAGGCCTTGTCGGGCAGGGTCGCACCACTGGGGTTTGAGCAAATTCGGGGAATTGAGCTTGCTATTGATAAACACCGGGATAAAGTGCTTGGGCACCCCATCCTGTTGCAGACGGAGGATACCGGTTGTACAGAAGAGGGCGGCGCCAATGCCGCTTTGAAAATCATAGCTGATCCACAGGTGGTGGCCATTTTGGGTACGACCTGCTCAGGTGCTGCCGTTACCGCATCCAAGGCCATGTCTGATGCAGGGTTGACGATGATTTCCGGCAACAATAGCGCCCCGTTTCTGACGGCTGTCGCAGGAAAGAAAGCTCCCCATTGGCAACCGGGTTATTTCCGGACGGCCCCCAATGAGGAAGCTTCAGGCAAGGCCGCCGCTATATATGCCTTTCATGAACTTGGTGTCCGCAACGCCGCTACCATAAACGATGGAGATATCTATACCAGGGGGCTGACCGATGGATTCGTGCAGGCCTTCGAAAAACTTGGGGGCAAAATCGTTTTATCGACCTCTGTCGATAAAGGGGACAAGGAGATGCAGCCGGTCCTGACGGCTGTGATGAATTCCGACGCACAGCTTTTATTCTTTCCCTTGTTTCAGCCGGAAGGCAATCATATTCTTCGGCAGGCCAGAAAAACAGCGGGTTTTTAAAAAATAATCCTCATGAGCGATGGAGCATTGATAGAAAACTCATTCATAGAAGATGTTCAAGGGGATGGAATCGGTATGTATTTTGTTGGGCCTGCTCCTCCTACGGGCCCCGCCATCGAAAAGCTTGCCCGGGACTACAAGGCCAGGTATGATGTATCTCCCGCAGCGAGCTACTATCAGAACGCTTACGATGCCGCCGACCTGCTGTTGAAGACCATTGAGGCCATTGCCGTCCAGGATCCGGATGGATCGCTGCATATGGGGCGCCAGGCGCTTCGAGACGCCCTTTACGCCACCAGGGAATTTCAAGGGGTAACAGGCCTTCTGTCCTGTGATGCATTTGGAGACTGTGCTCTTCCTGTTTTCAATGTTCTGCGGTTGAACGATCCCACGGCCGGGCTCGAAGGTTTGCAGTCCAATGTGATGTTCACTTATTCTCCTGAAAAATGAACAAGGGCATAAAGAACGCTTCAGGATCCTTTCAAATCCATTCGTGATGCCCCCGTAAGCGTTTGTCTGATTTTCCTGGAGAGAAAAGAACATGAATATTTGGAATAGATGGTATCAACTCCTTTGGGGGATGAGCATCACAACCAGGTTTGCTTTGGGGATAGGGCTGTTGCTGTGGCTCATTGTGATGATTGCCGCAACGGCTTATCTTTCTCTGGCATTCATTCGTGATACGGAAGAATCCATTCGGACCAGTACGGAAATACAGCGAATGGTGCTGGAGATGGACCGGGGGATGGAGAAGGCTCGTCGTCTTCATCGAGATTTTTTTCTACAGTACCCTCGGATTGGCCTCACCAATGCCCATGAACAGTATGCACAACCCGCTGTGAGACAAATTGCCCAGGTCATCACCATCAGCAACAGGTTGAAGGGCCTGGTCGCCCAGCCCAGCGCCAACGACGCTTTTCGCAAAAGCCACGTGGATTTGAATTTATACCTTTCTTCCGCAAAACGATTTGCGGACACCTCCATACAGTCCGTTGAGTTGGTTACGGACCTGGCCGCTCCGGAAAATGGATTGGAGGCGCAGTTGGAGAAAGCTTTTGATGCCTTGAAGGCTGAAATCGTCGGAACCGGGAACCTGACGCGCTTGTATGGGGAGATGAAATCTTTTGCCCAGGATTACAGGATCACTCGACAGCGTTTCCTGATGCAGTCCGCCTTCAATGTGGCATTCCAGATGCGAAAGGAAATAGCCAGTATGCCGAACTTCACAGGGGAGTCGAGGGAGAGAATCAACCAGATGCTCAACCGTTGTATCTCCGCTGCCGAAAGCATTCTGGATATTGATGTCGCGATAAAGGCCAAATTCAATGACTTCGCCCTGCAGACCGATGCCGCCGAAGCCGTTTCAAAGACTCTCATCCGACTGGCAAAGGAAGAGGTCGATCGTGCACAGGCAAGGATCGTTCGTGCGCACAGGATAGCGATCGCCGTCATGGTGGCGATCACACTGGCGGGTTTGGTCGCAGCGGCGAATATAGCGAGGATACTCAACAACGGGATTACTCGAAGGGTGGTGGCGCTGACAAGGTCGGCCGAGGAGCTCAGGAAAGGCAATCTCGATGTTTTGGCCGCCGAAGAAGGAACGGATGAGTTGAGCCGACTGGCACACACGTTCAATGTGATGGCCTCTCACATTCGTGAATTGATAGGCGGTCTGGAGCAAAAAGTGGAACAGCGCACGGCTGAACTCACTGAAAGTGAAAGGCGGTATCGCGAACTTTTTGAACACTCGAGCAGCGGCGTGTTGGTCTATGAAGCGCTGGAAGAGGGGCAGGATTTCATCCTCAGGGATATGAACAGGGCTGTTGAAAAAATTGAAGGGGTAAAGCGCGAGGAAGCGCTAGGGAAAAAGATAACCGAGGTATTCCCGGGAGTTATAGACTTCGGACTGCTCGACGTGTTCCGCAAGGTTTTGAAAACAGGGCAATCCGCCCGCCATCCTGCCAGTTATTATTCGGACGAAAGGCTTCGGGGTTGGCGTGAAAGCTCTGTTTATAAGCTTCCGTCAGGAGAAATTGTTGCCGTTTACGATGATCTGACCGCTCAAAAGCAGGCCGAGATTGAAAAAAAAGCCATGGAAGCCAAACTGCAGCGGGCGCAAAAGATAGAGACCATAGGATTGCTGGCCGGCGGGGTCGCTCACGATCTCAATAACATCCTGTCGGGGCTGGTCGGTTATCCAGAGCTTCTTCTCATGCAAATCCCGGAGGAGAGCAGTCTGAGAGAACCCCTCAAGGCCATCCAGGAATCAGGGCAAAGAGCCGCCGCCGTGGTTGCGGATCTTCTCACCGTAGCCCGCGGAGTTGCAGGTACTAAGACAACGGCCAACTTGAACCAGATTGTATCGGAATATTTGAATTCCCCGGAAAATCAAAAGCTGATGTCATCGTACGGGGATGTAAAGTGTACAACCAAACTCGATCCAAGCCTCTATAATATTCACTGCTCTTCGGTCCATATAAAAAAATGTATCATGAATCTGGTCATAAATGCTATGGAAGCGATAGACGGCGCAGGACATATCGTTATTTCCACCTGTAATCGAAGGGTGGATGAAAAGATGGCATGGGAAAACAGCATTCAATCGGGTGAATATGCCGTTCTCACCGTTGAGGATGACGGAAAAGGGATCCCTGCAGAGGATTTAGACCGCATTTTCGAACCGTTCTATACCCGGAAGGTAATGGGCAAAAGTGGCACCGGCCTGGGTTTGACCGTTGTGTGGAACAGCGTTACGGACCATGAGGGTACCGTTCTCGTTACAAGCAGCACTAAAGGAACCTCTTTTGATCTCTACTTTCCAGCTTCAAAACAGGACATGGCCCGTGAAGAGAGCCATACGGGGATAGAAGAGCTGAAAGGCGGCGGAGAAAAAATCCTGGTCGTGGACGATGAACCTCTGCAACTGGATGTTGCCGGCCGCATGCTGAAGGTGCTGGGCTATGATGTTGAATGTGTCGATTCCGGGGAAAAGGCGATAGAGTATCTCCGGGAAAACCGTGTGGACCTGGTCCTGCTGGATATGCTCATGCATCCCGGTATGAACGGCCGCCAGACCTACGAACGCATCATCGAAATCCATCCAAACCAGAAGGCCATTATAGCCAGTGGATTCTCCGAGAACGAAGAGGTTTATCGCGCGCAGCAACTCGGCGCCCGCGGGTTTCTCAAAAAACCCTACTCAATGGAGGGACTCGGAAGAATCGTTAAAAAAGAAATGAGCGATTGAAAATAGTATGTTCCTCTTCGAGAACACACTCCCGGAATGGTCGGATTCCGGCGAGTCTCTCGGCAGAGCCGGAGTTTACCTGAAAGAAATCAGGAGAATGTAAAATGCGATTCAAGGCTGGCGTAGTAATATCAATGGGTCTCGTTTTTCTGAACTTAGTTGCTCCAACATGTCTCATCGCAGAAGGTGTTGCAGGAAAAGATACCGGCAATAAGCGTATGACAATGACTCAGGCCGTACTCCTTGGAGCTGTCGAAGGTCTGACGGAGTACCTGCCTGTGAGCTCCACGGGACACCTCCTGGTCGCAGAAAGACTCATGGGACTGGAAAAGGAAAGCACCTCTCCCACCTTAGACGATAAACGCTCGAAGACCGCTGCGGATGCCTATACGATCTGTATTCAAGCTGGAGCCATTCTTGCCGTAGTTTGGCTGTATTTCGGCCGCATAAAACAGATTGGCCGAGGCATTTTGGGGCAAGATAGAGAGGGGCTGGTGATGATGATCAATGTGGTCGCCGCGTTCCTGCCTGCGGCTATCGTTGGACTGTTGTTTAATAACGCCATAAAGACACATCTCTTCGGTATCTGGCCTGTAATTTCTGCCTGGTTTTTGGGGGGGCTGGCAATCCTCGTGGTTGTTCACTTCAATGGTGGGAGTGGAAAGTCGATGAGGGCTGGAAGAACGCTCGATCAACTGAGAATCAAAATGGCTCTCATCATTGGTTTTGTACAATGCATCGCCATGTGGCCGGGTGTGAGCAGAAGCCTCGTGACCATAGTCGGAGGGATATTGGTGGGTCTCTCTTTACCTGCCGCCGTTGAGTTCAGTTTTCTCTTAGGTCTCTTAACACTCGGCGCTGCTACAGGCTATGATTTTTTGAAACACGGTCAGCTCATGCTGCAGACCTTTGACGGTCTCTCTCTTCTTATCGGTCTCCTCTCTGCATTTCTCTTCGCTGTATTCTCCATCAAGTGGATGGTTGGGTATCTGAGCCGGCACAGTTTGGCGATCTTTGGTTACTACAGAGTCCTTGCTGCAATTGCCGGGGCAGCATTGCTCCTCACCTAATGGTGCTCATGGGTGCCCTCCGGGGTGATGAAAACAAACGAAATATAGAATCGAAACGAGGTGATTGGTTTTTCCGGTTTTTATACTCTGAAAGGGCATAAAAACCGGATCAAGCCATATTATCCATAGGGGCTGATTTTCATCTGCCCAGGAAGGGGCTTTTCTCTTCCCGCGTCGTCATGATAGGATTTGTTGGCCCATCGAAAGGAGCCGGTTCGCAGGCACGTTTACTCCTTCTCACAACGCCCGGGTCCGAACAGGAAAAAAATTCGGATCCTAAGGTTTCTCCTGGTCGAAAAGCTTTCCTGCGTCAAGCTGCTCAAAATTGCAGAAATCCTTCTTCGGCAAGGGATCCGACCTATTTGAGCATCATCATTTCAGCGTCCTTCATCATCTTCTCGCCATCTTCCATCATGGTATAGCCGTTGGATTTTTCACTTTCCTTGAGTATTTTCTTTTCGGAGATGTCATGCATCATCTTTTTCTTGCCGTCAGCCATCATTTTGCTGCCGTCCATCATCTTCTTCTTGCCTTCGGCTGCCTTCTGGCTTTGAATCATTTTGTCCCCTTCGGCCACCATGTCGTACCCATCGGACATCATGCGTTCACCTTTCAGAGCCTCTCCTTCTTTTATTTTTCCATGCTTGACAAGGTCATCCTTCATCATTTTCTTGCCGTCCATCATTTTCTTGGCGCCGTCCATCATTTCAACTCTACCCTGAACCGGCTTTTCCACCCCGAGCATTTCCTGGGCGCCTTCTTTTACCCCTTCTTTGATCACCTCCTTCATCGGCATTTGAGCTAGTGCAAGTCCCGAAGCCGTCAAAAGAAAAAGCCCGATTACCAGAGATACAGCAAATTTTGTTATACTCATTGTCGTCTCCTTTGATTTGCTGATGACAAGAAAATCTTGCGGATACAAAGACTTGGAATTCAATATTCCTGAACCCATTCAATTCACCACGGAAACCACCTCCCTTCGATGAAATTCAATGAGACAAGTCGGCATTGTAAATGGAGGGATCTATAATATTTATTTTGGCAGTATGATTTCGATACATACGAAAAAGCTAGATTCGATAGCTTCCGAAGTCAAGAAGGGAAGGTCCACTCATTACAACCTCCATATCCCTGGAGACCGGTTGCAGATTTTGATCTGCCGGTTTCCTGTATGGCGGTGAAAGTCAAAAAGGAAGGGAAATAGTGAGGAGAAGGCATCCCGATTTGTCAATGGAGACATCGATTTCGCCTCCGTGCTTGCTGACGAGTATTTTCGAGAAGGGAAGGTCCGCCGTGTGGTATCCTGTCTTGAAGGTGGTAAAGGGATAGAAGAAGTGCTCTACGTCGTCTTTCGACAGGTGTTCGACGGGATAGTGCATTTTTAGGAAGAAGGATTCTTTGTTCCAGTTGGTCGAAAGGGAAAGAGCGGCATTTTGCGGCATCTGATTCAAGGCGTTTTTGATCAGGGTTTCCAGGACGCGTTCCATTTGCGGACGGTCAATGGAAATATCAGGGATCGTCGGAGACAATTGGATATCCAGCCGAACGTTTCTTTCCCGCATTTCTGCGTCCACACCAGCGATTACTTTTCGGACCAACTGATTCGGGTCCGTTGCGGATCTGTGCACCTCCACGGGCTGGATGTAGTTCAGGACCATTCGCAGGATCCCTTCCAGGCGGCCCACTTCCTTGACGATGATTTCCACCTTTCCCCGGTTGGGATCATCCTCCTTCATGCCGGATAGAAGGCGCCGCGCAAAACCTCCCGCGGATACGAGCGGATTGCGGAATTCGTGAGCCAGCCGGGCCGAGACTTCAGCGATGGTCTTGAGTCCTTCGGAGCGGACCAGTTGCTCCTGCAGACGCATTCTTCCGGTCACATCCATAATGATTCCATCCAGGCAGTATGTATTCCCATCGGCTGTTTGAGACGGAATGGCATGATCCATCACGTAGACAAGGTGACCGTTCTTGTGGACGACGCGGTATTCTGCGACAAATTCCTTGCCGTTTTCGAAACTGTTCTTCCAGAGATCCATGACCCGTGCGCGATCTTCGTCATAGAGGCTCTCTGTCCACAATTGTGGGTTGCCGAGGATCTTCGCAGGGCTATACCCCAAAACCTCCTCCACAAAATGATTCACAAAAAGGATTTCTTTTCCCGGTTTCATGCGATAGACCACCAGCGGAACATTCTCCACCAGGGTTCGATACTTTTCCTCGGACTCAATGAGTTCGTTGGTGCGTTCCTGGACCCGGACTTCAGCGCGTTTGTAGTCAGATATATCGCTCAATATTCCCACTGAACCAATGATCTGATTTCCTGCAGCCAGCCAGGGAAAAGAATGGTCTCGAACCCACTTCAGTTCGCCCATTTTGGTGAGGATCTGATAGTCGGCCCGGTATTCACCGATTTTACCTTCCGTGCGGTTCCTGACAATGAAATCGGGAGGTACGAGGCCTTTTTCCAGAAGCTCGATACGCTGTACCAGTTTCGAAAACCCAATGCTTTTGATTTCTTCAGGAGAATATCCGGTGAGCTTCCTGATGCTGGGACTGAGATAATCGTAAGTCATGGATTCATATTTCAAGCGGTAGATCACGTCTCCTGTGGTTTCAGCCATAAAGCGAAACCGTTCTTCGCTCTCCCGCAGCAATTCCTCGGTCTGCTTGCGGTGGATGATCGATGTGGCAAGCTTTGTAATCTTACATAGGATATCTTGATCACCTTGAGAGAATGTTCTTGACGATCGGTAGAAGACATAGAGAACGCCAAGGTTTTCTTCCTTCGTCCCAATGGGGGCGACCATTCCTGAGACAATGTGCTCGTGAGTTAGAATTTCTACTGTCGTCTTGTCGAATACGTCGTCCGGGGTGCAATCGCTAAAAACACGTGGCGAGGCGGGATCATGAAAGATTGTCTGGAGTCCCTTGCTGAATGGAAAACGCATTTGTTTGAAGGCGCTCGTTTTGAACCCATAACAGGATTGGATATAAAATTCGTCGCTGCCTTGATCTTTCAAAGCTATGCTCGAAGCGTCTGCAAGGAGCAATTCCCGGCACTTTTTTGCAATGCGCCTGAGGTTTTCATAAAGGTTCCCGCCGACTGTCATGGTTAGAGCCAGATCGTAAAGGCCTTGCAGGCATGCCAACTCATTTTTCATGTTCGGTGTGCCATGATCCTGTACGGGGATTTCCTTCTCCCGATCCGGGTGGTTCTGTTTGGATTTTCGATTGTCGAGAAGGTCTGCCATAAAAACATCCTTGGTTGTCTTCCCAAAAAGAGGAACACACAGCAATAGCAGATAAAAAGATAGGTCATGCTTGTAACCAGGGTTCAAAAGGGCTTCTCCGTGATTCACGCTCCAGGCGCAAGAACCGGTCATGAAAACGGAGCGGAAGGAGCGTGCCACGTTTCCCTTTTGGGGATCGGAGTAGGTTTTGGAACAAGAATAACAGAATCCGGCCGATTCGCAAAGATATTCCTGGATGGCGTCACGGCCGCTCGAAAGGGTTGCCTCCAAGAAGGGTTGCCTCGAGGGTTTGACTTGTCACAATTGGTTTTCTGGATAGGCTATAATTCGACATGGTCAGATTTCATCTGAACCACGGAGGCACGGAGAACACGGAGAAAGACCTTCAAATGAAATCTCCATGCCCTCCGTATCTCCGTGGTTGATCTGACAATGTCGCAATAGGTACGGCTCCACTATTCTCCATCGAGTTCGGGAAAGTCATCGACCCACAGACAGCCCTCTGTCCCGGCAGGGGATACATCAACCCTGTCTTCTCGTTTGGCTGTGTCTCCGATACCGAATCCTTTTTCAGGGATGTCGAAGATTTGTTTGGGATGTTTTTCCGAATCGTTCATGGATTGCTCCTCGTTTTGATTCCACCGTTCTCATGCTGCTTGGTGTGCTCGTTGAAGCGATGGATATCCTACACCTGAGGCCGTGGCAGAAGCTTGGCCCTTTCCATGATTTCCGGAATCTTTTCTTCCCATTCTATGGCCATGACATGAACGCCGGCAATGCCTGGGATTTCCTTGACTTCTTCGATCTGTTCGATGAGCAGTTTGATGCCCTCTTCGGCCTGTTGGTCTTTGGGAACACCTTTGATGCGCTGGATGATTTCATCGGGAATGGTGATGCCCGAGACGCGCTTGTTCATATAGTTGGCCATGCCGGCGGATTTGAGGGGAGTTAATCCTGCCATGATGAAACACTTTTTATCCAGCCCCATATCGCAGGCCATCTTCATGAATTCTTTAAAACGCTTCATGTCGTAGATGCACTGCGTCTGAATGAAGTCCGCCCCCGCCATGATTTTCTTCGCCATGCGGATGACCCGGAATTCGTAGGGATCGGCGAAGGGATTGGCTGCTGCACCGAAAAACATCTTGATGCCGCCTTCCACCTCTTCGCCGCAGTTCATTTTTCCTTCATCACGGAGGACGCGCATCATGTCGAGCAGTTGGATGGAATCGATGTCGAAGACATTTTTCGCAAAGGGATGGTTGCCGAATTTCTGATGATCGCCCGAGAGGCAGAGCATGTTCCGAATACCGAGGGCATAGGCCCCGAAAACATCGCTCTGGGCCGCAATGCGGTTTCTGTCCCGAGTGACCATCTGCATGATGGGTTCGATACCGTTCTGAACGAGAATGGCGCTTGCTCCAATGCTTGACATTCGCACGACGGCCGTTTGGTTGTCCGTGACATTGGCGGCATCGACGTATCCCTTGATGATGTTCACTTTTTTCTTGAGATGCTCCACATCGGCGCCTTTGGGCGGACCACATTCGCAGGTGACCGCAAAATGACCGGCGCGGAATACTTTTTCCAGGTTGCTCCCTGCTTTCATTCCGTTTGTATCACTCATGTATACGCTCCGAAATTAGCCTTTGATATTTTTCATCCTTTGGTTTCAACAGGCCTTCAGGACCTATTTCCGCTCCTGCTGTTGCTTTTTGTAATCCAGCCTGAAGATATGTTCCCGCACAGTGCGTCGTACTCCACCGTCGGCTGCCGTCCGCCAGTCCTTCATGGGGATGATGTTCTGCATATCCTGGAGACGACCGAGAGCCTTCATGCGCTTGTAAATGAGCGTCCAGACACAGTCGATGTTCTCAGGATCGACTTCGCACTTGCCGTTTTCGGCACCCCCGCAGGGACCGTTGAAAAGGTGCTTGGAACAGCGCGCGATAGGGCAGATTCCCCCGGTATATTGAGTGATACAGTTGCCGCATCCGGCACACATTTCAGCCCACATGCCCTGCTCGACGGCGGCCCCGTAAAACGTCGTGTCCACGCCGGGAAACACGGGAATATTCCCGAGCCGGTCCGCCAGAAAATTCACTCCCACACCGCAGGCAAGCGTTATAACGGCATCGATTTCTTCCTGCTTCACCCGGTCCAGAATAGGAAGGACGAATTCCTCGTCACATTGTCTTTGCACAGTGTCTTCCAGGATGATCTTGTTTTTGCCCTCCCGTTTGAAAGCAATGTTCAAGCCCGATGTCAGGAGCTTGGCTTCAGCATCTCCTCCCGACAGACAGACGGTCACGCAGGTGCCGCATCCCACCACAAGGATCTTTTCATAATCCTCCACAAAGCCTTTTATCTGCTCAAACGGTTTCTGATCGGCAACTATCATCTTGTAGTTCCTCCATATAAGAAGCCTATCCGAAAGCATCCCCCAGGCAACGCTCTCCTCTTGCCCATCCTACGGCAAAGGGGGTTCGTTGCAAGGTCATGCGACGACGGCTTTGCCCACTATCTTTTTAGCCTCCTGCCAGAACTCGGGCCAGGATTCTTCTGCATTGGTTTTTGTTTGATAATAGAGCAGATTTTCTGCTCCCACCTTGATTTCATCCAGGAACTTACGGACGTTCTTGATACGCCGCTGGAGCAGTTCTTCCGCTCCGGTGTAGAAGCAGCCGTCTTCCTTGCATGCGATCACCACCACGCGGTCCGCTCCCAGTTCGAATGGGCTGACCAGGTCAAGAGCGCTGAGGCGTCCCACGCAGGGCACCATCACGCGCAAAATTCCCGTTTCCTCGATCTCTACGTGCTCTTGCTGAACGAGGTATTTTCTGCTGGTTGCTTCGTTGAGACAGCAATACGAGACAATAAAAGGTCTGCTGATCCGGCTCTGGTCGGCTTGATTCAGGATGACGCCCAGTTGTTCTTTCATCTTGTTGGTGGCAAATCTGGCGAGAGCAACCCCTGCAGCGGGGCATTCCGCTGCGCAGAGCCCGCAGGTCTGACATTCTTGTGCAGGCATAACGGCCGTTCTATCCACCGTGGCAACCCCAAAGGGGCAAATGCGTACGCAGGTCAGGCAGCCGGCGCATACGGCAGGGTCTTCCAGGACCGCGCCGGTGGCGCAGGCCAGGCACCGGTGAGCTTCTTTGAGGGCTTCCGCCTCGGTATAGCCGGGCTCAATAGGGGAGAAATCCCTGATGCGTTGTGCGGGGTCTGTGAGCGGCACTTCCAATCGGCTGAACTGCTTTGCTCTTGCCGCCGTTTTTTTAGGAAGGTCCCCTATGGTCTGGATGGCCTTTTGCGGCAGTTTGAGGATTTCCCCCGTTTCCAAGTAACGGTCGATCACCCTGGCTGCCTCATGCCCGGTCCCGATCGCTGCGATGGCGGAACCGGGACCCGTCATGACTTCACCGCAGGAGAAAACGCCCCGTTCCGATGTGGTGAGGGAGGCCCGGTCGCAAACAAGGCGGCCACGATCCACAGCCACCGGGCTTCCCGTAAGACAGTCCAGGTTGGATCTCTGGCCGATGGTGACGATGACATTGTCCACTTCCACGGTCTTGACTGTTTCTTCGTCGAATTGAGGGCTGAAACGCCGGTTTTCGTCAAAGACCCTCGTGCATTTCTTGAACTGAATGCCCGTCACTTTGCCATCCTTTTCCAAAATGGCTTTGGGTCCCCATGAATTGAAAATTTCAATCCCTTCCTCTTCCGCCTCTTCGATTTCCCATTTCCATGCCGGCATCTCTGCACGGGATTCAAGGCAGGCCATATACACTTTCGAGGGGCCCAGCCGCTTGGCCGCGCGGGCTACATCGATGGCGACGTTTCCGCCGCCGATGATCAGGACTCTGTCGCCGAGCTTGGGAGGTTGTTGGTTGGCCACATCCCAGAGGAAGGGAATGCCGAGGAGCACGCCTTCAGCATTGATTCCGGAGATGGGAAGGCTATTGCTCTCGGAAAGGCCCACCGCGATGAGAATCGCGTCATAGTCTTTTCTCAATTGCTCAAAGGAGATATCCTTTCCCACTTCGACGTTGGTTCTTGCTTCAATCCCTGTGGCCAGGATGTCGTCGATATCCTCCTGCAGGGCATCCACGGGAAGCCGGTATCTTGGAATCGCATGGGCCAGCATGCCGCCCAGTACGTTATCTTTTTCGAAGACGGTGACGCCGTATCCCATGACGGCCAGATCCTTTGCCGCTGTCAAGCCGGAGGGGCCGGCACCCACAACAGCCACTTTTTTGCCCTTGGTCCGTTCGATGGGTTTGCGCCTCTTACTTCTGTATTCTCTGGTATTTTCCACGACGAACCGTTTCAACATGCGCAAGCTGACGGGGGAATCAATCTCCTTCCTGCGACATTCGGATTCGCAGGGATGGTGACAGATGCGTCCGCACACGGACGGAAAGGGGTTTACCTCGAGGAGCAGGTCCAGAGCGCCTTCATAATCGCCCTGGCTGATGCACTGCACATAGCCGCGGGTATCTGTATGCACAGGACAAGCGGCGGAACATGTCGCCAGAACATCAACCTCATTTGGTTTGGACGGTTGCTTTTCCATCATTTTCTCCATTGTTCAATTTTTGATCAGAGCAAATGGTTCCCTCTGCATGCATCCCATGGGGATAACGGGCGCAGACCTGTTCAGAAAACCCTGCGGCCTTCCAAATCCGGTTACAGAAGACAGAAGAGCCCTCTCTCCTTCTTGCATTGATTGTTACAAGGAAGAATTTGAAAATACGGTGAGCCTGAAGAAAAGTTGCATGTGTCACAAAAAAACCGTTAATTAACGGCATTGAATTTCGACGCAGGCGCAATGCCGGTTGAAGAGAAGGCAATGGAAGAGCGAGCATTCAAAGATTTGCTCATATGAAAATACTCAAAACAACAGTGTTTCTTGTAACATGCGCTTTTACATACTGTCAACTTCCATGCTGTGCAGGCGGAGAGGCGGGAGGCGGCTCACGGGTTGCGGCTTAAAAGGGATAACCACGCCTTTTCCCTTGTCGATCTGTTATCTCGTGGTATAAATTTCGACGCATGGAAAGGTCGTTTTCCTTGAAATACTTCCTCCCCGCGGGTGTCACGATTTCGATCCGGTGGAAGTGTGTCGCCTCCCTGACCACACTTCTAATGGAATGGCGGTACCGAGGGACGCCTCGTATCTTCTGAAGGGATAGATTTTTTCCCGCTAATGTAAGGTGGCCATAAGATGTATTTAGAGTTTTACGGACTCAAGAAAGAGCCTTTTCATATCACTCCGGACCCGGAATTCCTTTATCTCAGCCAGAGTCACAAAGAAGCCCTGGCTGCGATGATCTATGGGGTTCAACAAAGGAAGGGATTCATCGCCGTTACGGGGGAGGTCGGTCTCGGAAAGACGACGATCCTTCATTCCTTCCTGGAACAAATCAACCACGACCACATCAGAACCGTCTTTGTTTTCAATGCCAATGTTTCTTACGGAGACCTCTTGAAATTCATTGGAAGGGAACTGGGTGTGGAGTTTTCGTCGGACCAGACTTTTGAGATGGTTCACAGCCTGCACATGGCTCTGATCGAGGAGTACAAACAGGGAAATAATGTGGTGCTTCTTATCGATGAAGCCCAGAACATGCCGGTGGAGACTCTCGAAAATCTGAGGATGCTTTCCAATCTGGAGACATCCAAGGACAAACTTCTGCAGATCGTATTGGTCGGTCAGCCTGAACTCGAGAGTATTTTGAACCTGAACGAGTTGAGGCAGCTTCGTCAGCGCATTGCAGTGCATGCGATACTCGCTCCCCTTTCCCAAAAGGAGAGCTACGACTACATCGAGCACCGTTTATTGACATCGGGAGGCAGGAGTGCCGGCATCTTCGATCGGGGGGCCTTGAGACGTATCGTGCGACATTCGGCTGGCATACCGAGAAAGATCAACATCCTCTGTGACAATGCCCTGATCAATGGCTACGGCTATATGAAAAAGCCCGTTTCCGACAAAATCATCAAAGAAATGATCGCCGATCTGGAGGGAAAGCAGGTTGGACGGCAATGGAAATGGGTTTTCATTTCCATTACCGTCCTGGTTTTTATTGCCGGGCTGCTTTTGCTTTCTCCCTATGGCAAATGGATTCTATCGAATGTTGCGGGATTGGGGATGCTCAAGACGCGCATGAGTGCGTCTCAGCAGAGTCAAGGCACGCTTTTGCAAAAGAAGGCTGCCGCTCCTATGCCTTCCCAGTTCGATTCCGGCATCCAGAATACTTTGAAGATTCGTAAGAAGGTGCCTGAAACTGTGGACCGGGAAGAAAAATCCAAGACCTCCGAGTCTCCAGGTGTGGAATAAATCCAAGGTCTATCTGAGCAAGATCTTCAAGGAATGGTGGAAACCGTGGAATCCCCGGGAGAAGTGGATCGGTACGAATGAGCGTTTTTAGGGAGTGAGTCGCTCTTGAAATCCCCATTTACCATGGAGGCACAGAGATCACGGAGGAATCCCATAAGAATTCCAAAATCTTCTCCGTGCTCTCCGTGTCTCCGTGGTGAATAACGGGATATTAGAATCCGCCAACTCCCTTAAGTCAAAGGCACCGGTGAGTTCGATGCTCTCCGCGATTCCCCTGAGGCTTTGGAGGAAAGAATCGAGCGGCAGTGGCGAAGAATTCCCGGATATGATATTGGGTTCCATCAACAGACCGAAAATGTGAAAACTGCAAAGGTGAGCAGGCACGGTTGATGCCATGGTCACCCTGTAGTTGCCTGCTTGGTATGTTGTGCACAATGTTTGATAAGGAGTTTTTCTGATCCTTGCGGCTGAATAGGCTGCATTCAAGTCATCCAATCAAAAGGCTGGTGAAGTTGTATGCAAGAAGAATATCAGGAGAGTTTTGAGGAAAACGAAGAAAAGAGCTTTGCCGAACTTCTGGAAGAGAGTTTTATAAAACCCGAAAGATTGGAGCCGGGCCAGAAGGTGAAGGCGGTGATTGTCAAGATCACCCCTGAGACCGTTTTTATCGATCTCGGAGGTAAAAGCGAAGGATATATCGACAGCAAGGAATTCCTGGATGCCGAAGGCCGCCTCACAGTGAAAGAAGGCGATACCATCCAGGCGTATTTCCTTTCGAAAGGTCAAAACGAAAAACTTTTCACTACCAAGATCGGTGCAGGGGACAGTGCGCGCCGGTTTCTGGAAGAAGCATGGCAAAACGGCATTCCTGTGGAAGGCTTGGTGGAAAGAGAGATCAAGGGCGGTTTTGAAGTCAAAATTGCCGGAAACGTGCGCAGCTTTTGTCCTTTTTCGCAGATGGGTTTGCACAGGGTCAATGATCCTGGTCAATTTATTGGACAGCGGCTTCATTTTAAGATCACGGAATATGCTGAAAAGGGACGCAATGTGATCGTCTCCAACAGGGCCGTTCTGGAAGAAGAACGCCAGACCCAGAAGGAGCTTTTGAAGAAATCCCTACAGGAGGGAATGACCGTCAAGGGTGTCATCACTTCCATTCGGGATTTCGGCGCTTTCGTCAATATTGGAGCCATCGAGGGATTGCTTCCCGTTTCTGAGATCAGTTGGGGGAGAGTGGAAGATATCCGCAATGTTCTGAATGTCGGGCAGGAAGTGGAGGTGGTGATTGTCAAGCTGGACTGGGAGAATGACCGTTTTTCGTTCAGTCTGAAAGAAGCATTGCCCGATCCCTGGGACACGGCGGAAGCGAAGTATCCCGTGGGATCTTACCAGAGGGGCACTGTGGTGCGTCTCACCAATTTCGGAGCTTTTGTTTCCCTTGGCGAAGGGGTGGACGGACTGCTGCATATTTCCAAATTGGGTGCGGGCAAACGCATCAATCATCCCCGTGAGGTGCTCGCGGTCGGCCAAACCGTGGAGGTCAAAATTGAATCTCTGGATAAAGATAACAAGCGGATTTCCCTTTCAATGGTTCTCGACAATCGCAGAGACGAAGAAGAGGATGCAACCGGGGATTATGAAAGCTATCTGGAAGAAAAACCAAAATCCATGGGGACGCTGGGAGACATGCTGAAGGCCAAGCTCTCGAAAAAAAATAAAAAATAGAGCGTCTTCTGAAACTTCCGAGAGCGGACAGGGGGATTCTATAGCAAGAGAATTTCGTGACTTCGCGTTGCGCACCTCTTGCTATACTCTGCGCGGCTGAGACCCTGACTTCTCGATGACCCTGAAGTCAAGGTTTCAGCCGTTTGCGGCATATAATCCTCCATGAAATTTCCTGTGATTTTAGGAAAACTGAACCATTTCAAATTTCAACTCCTTTCCGCCGATCGCATCAGATTTTCCACTGCGGCGCATTCCAGTCCGAAGGGCAGATAGCCCGCGTATCCGAGTAAAGGCATTTCAAAAAGTTCAAACCTCTGCACGAAGGGAATGGTGTATTCCCATCGTGCCAGGCTGTAATAGTTCCACATTTCCCAAAACCCGCCGCAGATCAGTCCCGCCATTACGGAAGCCATACCCAACCGCCAGTCCCCCTCGGCGATTCCCGACAGGATGTGCCTTTCCCCGGCAAGAGTTTGGAGGCAGACCATGATGAGGAACGGAGAGACCCACAGGAAAGAAAAAAAATAATCCGGATAGACACCGACACCGGTGAGAATCATGCCTGCACCCGCCAGAACGATGGCCGCCAATGCTTTGGGGTGAGAAGGCCTCAGGGGAAGAAAGTTAGCATAGGCTTGCTGAAGACGCTCCCAGCCGATCAGACATTCCCGTACGCTCAGGACCGCTGGAAGAACGGTTGAAAAGGGCAGGGTGCTGGAAAGGAAATATTGCAAAGCGTCGTAGCGGGGCACCTGATAATGCCAGTTCTGAACGAATCGATTGAGGTATTCAAAATACCACCAGAAAAGGCTGCTGACGGGGAAGAGCAGCAGGAAGAAACGCGTATGATTCACCAGGAGACATTGTCCTCTCATCTTGTATCCCACGGCATTGACAACCAGGATGAAAGAAAGCCATAAAGGCGTGAAAGTATAGGCCTGGAAGGGAGCAAACCAGGCGAATCGGTTCCAGGCAAGAATCCATGAAACGGAACCGGCCGCAAGTCCGGCCCATCCCCACCAGGGAAACGGACAGCGCTTGGGTGGGGAACCTGTTTTCTCCTTTTGTGCGTGAAACAATCGCCATCCCAAAGGGGCGGTCGTGAGGACGATCAAGAAAGAGTAGGCGACAAATGCGCTCCAGGAAAAGGGAGCGTGTGTCGCATAGTGTGTTCTTGGGGGGAATTCAAGGTAGTTGCCGATGGGAGCACCTTTCAGATAAACACCGAGCAGGGGGAGTCCCAGCAACATTCCCGAGAACGGAATCCATTTTGAAACAAAGTTTTTCATAATAGTCTCCATCTCAAAAAGGATGCGTTGGAATTTCTTGTGCGTCTTTGAATGGAATCAGGCCGGACCTTCTCTTGACTCCTGTGAGGTTTGATCTCTTCTGGAGACGCTATTTTATCCGATAAAAGCCTTTCAGCGTCCAGCCTTTTTCCATAATCTGATTCCCGCAGTCTGGTTTTTTTGATTCCATGTGTCGTAGAGAGTTTCAACCGGTCTTTTCTTTGGCCTGCTGAAAAAGTTATAAATTTTAAATTTGCGGCCTGTACATCAAGAATGTTAAGAGGGGAATCTTTTTTAACTCCCACGGCCGGAACGGTCGCAACGAAAAATGAAAGAAGACAAAGACAACAGGGGAAGCGGGAAAAGCTCTTGAAAAGTGATGTTAGCATGAGCCATGAACCATGAGCTATGAACCATGAGCCATGAACCATAAACCATGAGCTTTTTTTCATATAAACCCGGACAGGAATATATCGGCAGGAACGGAGGTTTAAATGCCTGGAGTTTTTGAGGTCTATGTGAAAACACATTTTTCCGCCGCGCATCGACTCCGCGGATATCCCGGCGATTGTGCCCGAGTGCATGGACACAACTGGATCATAGAAGTGTATGTGCAGTGCAGAAAATTGAACGAAATCGGAATCGCCATCGACTTCCGTGATATCAAGAATGCCGTGAAGGAAGTTCTTGGCAGGATGGACCATTGTGATCTCAATGATCTGCCCGCCTTTAAAGATGAGAACCCCACTTCGGAAAATATTGCCGGATTTCTTTACCGGGAACTTTCTCGAGCACTGAATGACGGGACGGTCAAGATTTCCAAAGTCAAAGTCTGTGAAACACCCGGCGCCGGTGCTATCTACTGGGAGGATTGAGTGGCTCTTGCGGTAAATGAAATCTTCTACAGTATCCAGGGGGAATCGACTTATGCGGGATGGCCGTGCATTTTCGTGAGGCTTTCGGGGTGCAATCTCCGTTGTTCCTATTGCGATACACAATATGCCTACGATGAAGGGGAAGGGATGGCGATTCCCGACATCCTGAATCGTTTGCAGTTGATAGATTGTGGGCTTGTGGAAGTAACCGGCGGCGAACCCCTTATCCAGGAAGAGACTCCAGAACTCATCACCCGTTTGATCGATCATGGATACAGGGTTCTTCTGGAAACCAACGGCAGTCAGGATATTTCAAGGGTCGACAACCGCTGCATCAAAATTGTCGACTTCAAATGCCCGTCCAGCGGGGAATCGGATTCCAATGATCTTACCAATGTCGAGCGTTTGACGGAGCAGGATGAGGTCAAATGCGTGATTGCGGACAGGGAGGATTATATATTTGCCAGGGAGATAGCCCGCCGAACCTTGTGCGGTTGTTCTCGCGCAAATACAATCCACTTTTCCCCTGTTTTCGGGTTGCTGGAGCCGAAACAATTGACCGAATGGATTCTGGAAGACCGTCTTCGGGTGCGGCTCAACCTGCAATTGCAAAAAATAATCTGGAGTCCCGATCGGCGGGGAGTGTGATATCCGGATCCTTTTATACTGTGAAGGGTTGAAACCTTGACTTCCAAGGTCGTCGAGAAGTCAGGATCTCATCTGGAAGGATATCTCCTGATGGATCGGTTCGGTTTTGAGTGGCGTCTCCTCAAATCTTTTGTTATGCAGCAGAAAGCGGATGATGGCCTCGTGTCGTGAAGTGCGGGGGCCATTTGAAAACGAGGTATACAATATGCCGGAAAAGCAATCGGCAAAGGCCGTGGTGTTGTTTTCAGGGGGACTCGATTCCACTACCTGTCTGGCCATAGCCAAGGCAGAAGGTTATGAGCCTTGTGCGCTCAGTTTTGATTATCATCAGCGGCACCGTGTAGAAATCGAAGCCGCACGGCGCGTGGCATCGGCACTTGGAGTTCGTGAGCACATGATCCTGGAAGTTCCCCTTCGGCGGATCGGGGGATCGGCATTGACCGATGACCTTGCTGTTCCCAGGGATGTCTCTCCGGAGGAAATGCAGAAGAGAATTCCGGCCACTTATGTTCCCGCCCGAAATACCATTTTTCTCTCTTATGCTCTCGCATGGGCGGAGGTCCTCGGCGCCCCGGATATTTTTGTCGGAGTAAATGCCTTGGATTATTCGGGCTATCCGGATTGTCGCCCTGAATATATCGAGGCCTTTGAGCGGATGGCCAACCTGGCGACCAGGGAGTCGGTGGAAGGCAAGCTGCATTTCCGAATCCATACGCCCCTCATTCACCTGACCAAGGCTCAGATCATTGCGCGAGGTATGGAATTGGGAGTGGACTACGGCATCACCCATTCGTGCTATGATCCGGATGAGGAGGGACTCGCCTGCGGACACTGCGACAGTTGCCTGCTTCGCAAGAAGGGTTTTGCCGAAGCGGGAATTCCTGATCCTACGCGCTACGCTCCTTTTGCTTGAAGCGATTGCACCGTTTTACCAGGTAACTGTTGTGCGTGAACCGTTCTGGGAGTTTCGATACGATTTGTTTTATGGCTTTTTTGTTCATGATGTGGAGAATTGAATGACGACGAACTATTCCGGATTGACTCAGTTGGGGGCAAAAGCGGAAATCCCTTCCTCACCTGAAAATGCTCCGTTGGAAACTTTTTCGAATCCCCATCCCAATGTGGACTATACTGTGCGCCTGACCGCCCCGGAATTCACCACCGTTTGTCCCCTTACGGGACAGCCGGATTTTGCCACCCTCGTTGTGGATTACGTTCCCGGAGATCGCCTCGTCGAGAGTAAGTCCTTCAAATTGTTTCTGAACAGTTTTCGCAATCACGGGACATTTCACGAGGATTGTACGGTGTACGTGCACAATCGCCTGCGTGAAGCTCTGGCTCCCAAGTACATAAGGGTTGTGGGGTTATGGTTTGCCCGCGGTGGAATCCCCATCGATGTGGTCGTGGAAACGGGAAGCCTTCCGCCCAACTGCAGCCCCTTGCCTCTCGGCAAGAGCACTTATCGGGGGGGAAGAGAGTAACTTGAACCTGGTGATTTACTGCCGCTGGTCTCGATATTCGAAAGGGTTGGCTTTACCATGAGCAATAGGAGAATCGGTGTATGGCTGGTGGGAGCTTTGGGTTCCATTGCGACCACTGTGATCCTTGGAGCCTTGTCTTTCAGAAAGGGAACGAAAGAAACCACGGGTATGATCACGGAAACCGGCAGTTTCAAAGAGCTCGGGCTGGTCTCCCTGGATCGATTGGAGTTTGGGGGATGTGACCTGCGAAAGGGACGACTCCGGGATGCAGCCCGTCATGTTGTCCGGGAAACGGGTGCCCTGAGTTCCGAGTTTCTGGAAGAGATCGATGAAGATCTTATGGCCATCGAGCGTGATATCCAAATGGGGACGGTCAGGAATTGCGGGGAGGCCATCCGAAAGCTCTCTGTTTCAACTTTGTTCGACGAGGGATCGATCCGGCAGGAAGTCGCGGCGATCTGCGGCCAGTTCCGGAGCTTCAAAGAGAGAAAATCGCTGGATGAGCTCGTCGTGGTCAATCTGGCTTCAACGGAACCACCTCTGCCGATTCAGGAGGTACATCATGACCTGGGGGCTTTTGAAGCCGCATTGGACCGCAATGATCTCGATGTGGTGAGAGCGAGCACGATCTATGCCTATGCCGCTGTCCAGGAAGGGTGTCCTTACATCAATTTTACGCCGTCCAATGGGGCCCTCATACCGGCAGTGGTAGAAATGGCGGAGCGAAATGGGGTCCCTGTTATGGGAAACGATGGAAAAACCGGAGAGACCCTGGTGAAGTCCGCCCTGGCGCCCATGTTCCTGTGCCGGAATCTGCAGGTTCTGAGTTGGGAGGGCTTCAATATTCTCGGCAATATGGATGGATGCGTTCTGGACCATCCGGAAAACAGGGAATCGAAAATAAAGAGCAAGGACCAGGTGCTTTCAAAGATCCTGGGCTATACGCCCCATTCTCGAGTCCATATCCATTACGTCCCCTCCCTGGACGATCAGAAAACGGCCTGGGATTACATTCATTTCAAGGGGTTCCTCGGCACCAAGATGTCCCTCCAGTTCGTCTGGCAGGGATATGATTCCCTCCTGGCCGCCCCCCTGGTTCTGGACCTGGTCCGCCTGGCCGAACTGGCTAAAAGGCGCGGAGAATCGGGACTGATGCCCCATCTTGCCTCCTATTTCAAGGCGCCGATGGGCGTGGAAGAATACCGTCTGAACGAGCAATTCGAGATGCTGCTGAATTACGCAAGGAAAGCCGGTGGCGGAGATGACCGGGTGGCCTGACGGCTCGAACAGGGATTGCCGATTGTTGAGTATTAGAGCAAAATGAGAGTGTCTTTCAGTACAAATGCGTTCACTCAATATTCCATTTTCGATGCAGTGGAAAAGATAGCTGCGGCGGGCTATGAAGGCATTGAACTTTTGGCTGATATCCCCCATCTTTATGCCGATTCCGTATCTGTATCAGATCTTCAGAAATTGAAAGAACATCTGAGCCGAACAGGGCTGCGCGTGGCCAATCTCAATGCCAATACGGCCGTCGGCTATTATGGCAGATCCTTCTGGGAGCCGCTTTTCGAACCTTCGCTGGCTCATCCCGAGCCTTTAGAAAGGCAGTGGCGCATCGATTATACCCGCAAGTGTATCGACATGGCGAGCTTCCTGGGATCACCCTGTGTGAGCGTCACATCCGGCCGGATGGTTCCCGGCGTTCTTCCGGAAAAATCTCTCGATTTTCTGAGGCAGTCTCTGAAAGAAGTTGCAGAGTATGCTCATGACCATGGCATTCGCATTGGAATCGAATACGAGCCGGGACTTCTCGTGGAATGCTATGAAGAACTCGCCTCGCTGCTGGACGGGCTGGATCTGCCCAATCTCGGCGCCAATCTTGATCTAGGGCACAGCCACCTTCTGCGGGAGGATCCGCAGAAGGTGATCGGCGGGCTGGGGCAGAGGATTTTTCATATTCACATCGAGGACATAAAAGACAGAAAACACTACCACCTGATTCCCGGGAGGGGCGATCTGGATTTTGGGAGTCTTTTTGAAACACTGGGCCGACATCATTATGAAGGCTTCATAACCGTGGAGCTTTATACCTATCCCCATCAGCCCGAAGCGGCTGCAAAAAGTGCTCTGAGCTATTTGCGGAGCCTTGTCTGACGCAAAAGAAAGGAAAGAGAATGAAGTTTGCTTTCAGTTCCAACGCGTTTCTTCGTTACAATCTTCTGGATACAATCCGCATTATAGCTTCGGTGGGATATCAGGGCATTGAAATCATGGCCGATGTTCCGCATGCTTACCCCCCCCATCTGAGTGCGGGGGATATCCGCGACATACGCAAAGCCCTGGACGACAATTGTCTTGAAATATCCAATATCAATGCTTTCATGCACCATGCGGACGGAGACACCTATCATCCCTCGTGGATAGAGAAGGACCCGGTGCTCAGAGCCAAACGGGTGGATTATACCCTTGCATGCATCGATCTTGCGGAGAGGCTTGGAGCCCCGGCCATTTCCACTGAACCGGGAGGGCCTCTGGATGGATTACCCCGGGAAGAGGGGCTTCGTTTTTTCAAGGAGGGCCTCGATTCGGTCGAGGGAAGAGCCAGGGAAAGGGGAATCCGGATCCTCATAGAACCCGAACCGGGACTTCTTATCGAAAACAGCACTCAGTTCAAAGAATTTTTCAGGGAGCTCGATCCCGAAGTGTTCGGAATCAACTTCGATATAGGACATTTCTTTTGTGTGTCTGAAGACCCTGCTGAACTCATGAGGGATATGAAAGGCTTCATACATCATTTTCATTTGGAAGATATTGCGGCTTCCCGTGAGCATCACCACCTCATGCTGGGAAAGGGAGCAATCGATATTCCGGGGATACTCGAAACAGCCAACAAGATCGGGTATGAAGGGTTCGTGACCGTGGAACTCTACACCTATGAAAGCCGGGCCGCCGAAGCCGCTCAAGAGGCCTTCCAATACTTGGAAAAGTGGCGGAAAAGCACCAAAACGCCCGTCTGAGAAGGTGAGTGATTTCCTCTCGGGAAAAGCAGGCAGGAGATTGAAGAGTGGGATCAGATTTGTCCTATATTGAGGTCCATATCGAAGGGTACATCGGAACCATTGTATTTGACCGCCCAAAAAGTCGAAATGCTTTCAATAGTCGGATGATTGCGGAGATTTCCTCTGCTTTGGATGCAATGCAGGAAAAAGGCGTTCGTGTGGTCGTTTTTCGCGCGGTAAAGGGCAGCAGCATCTGGTCTGCAGGATATGACATCAAAGAACTGGCGAATACAAAGGATCAGTTTACTTCCGACCAAAACGATCCCTTGGAATTCCTCCTGCAAAAAATCACCCATTTCCCTGCACCGGTCATTGCCATGGTTCACGGTTCCGTCTGGGGAGGAGCCTGTGAGTTTGCTCTCTCCTGCGATTTGGTCTTTGGGGACCCTACCTGTTCTTTTGCCGTGACTCCCGCAAATCTTGGCGTACCCTACAGCGCCCGGGGCATTCTTCGGTTTTTGAATCGCCTTCCATTGAATATCGTCAAAGAGATGTTTTTTACAGCCCGGCCCATCGATGCGGCACGAGCGGAGCGGATCAGCCTTCTCAATTTTCTTGTGCCGGAGGAGGAGCTTGAAACATTCACCTATGAGATGGCCAGGGAAATCTCAAACAAGTCTCCTCTTACCCTTTCAAGCACGAAGGAACAAGCCCGTATTTTGTGTAATGCCGTCCCTCTCCGGCCGGAGGTATGGGAATATATGAGGAAACTCTGCCGTTCGGTATACGGGAGCGCCGACTATCAAGAGGGAGTGAAAGCTTTTCAGGAAAAGCGAAAAGCGGTTTTTCAGGGGAAATAGGCTGGACGAAATCATTAGCTCGGCAGGTGTCCCTGGACCTCCGGTGGTTGGAAACGGTCTCTTCTTGCCTGCCAAAATGAAAACCCGGAAGGTGATTCGTTCCACCCTTCTGGAAAATTCTGTCATTGCACATTGGGTTTTTCTATCTCATACTGCAAATGCCCCAGCCAATGCGGGGCCGCTACGCCGGCTCGATACGCCTCCAGAGCTTCCGGTGAGGAATTGATGTGCAGGTTGCTGTAGGTGTCGTCTTTGTTTCTCCAGCGTTCATGCCAGTAGACGGCGGCTTTTACCCGAGGATACTCCGTTTCGAGTGCCGTGAAAGCCTCACGAATCCACTCCGACTTGCTGCCTGCGCGGGGGAATTCGCCTACACCCCATTCTGCCACGATGACCGGCTTTGTGGAATCCAGTTTGCAGATGTTCTCGTATGCGGAATTCATGGCAGTATGAAAGGAGATCCAATCGTCATCTGAAAGCTGTTTGCCGTAAACGCTCAATCCGAGCCAATCGACATAGTCTGAGCCGGGATAGTACCGATCCATGGAGTTCCATGGTTCATCCGGATAGGTGAAGTTGTTTGCATGAAATCCCCACAAGATATTCTTGGCACCGCGGGTTCTGACGCGATTCACGACATATCGGTAAGCTTGCTTGAAGACTTCCGGTCCTTGATATCGGTTGGGCTCTCCTTCTGTTACCGGTGTTCCCCCACCATAAAAATATCCTGACCAGGGAAACCAGTATCCATTCATCTCTAGTCCCCAGGAAACCAGGATGGGTTTGCCGTAATCTTTTGCCTGATCTGCCCACTGATCGATATAGTTGTCCCACATTCCAGCCAGAATATTCTTCAAATTGAAACGGTCGGGGCCCCGATCCTCTGCGTAAGGACGATCCCAGGGGGACCAGAAAATGAGGGGTATGGCTCCATAATGGGAAATGATCTGCACATTTTTCATGGGAAAGTTCTGTTCTCCCCAAAAGCTCGAGAACGCAACGATTGTCTGGTGTTTTCCCGACATTTTTTCAAAATCTTCGAGGATGTCGAGAGATATCTCGTCTTCGGTAGCGCCAAAGTCCATGAATGCACCGGTATAGGCCCCGTTTTTCGGAAAAACCGTCACCTGGGAACGGGCTTCCTGGATCCTTGGAGAGCTCTCTTCCTGGCAACCGCACAAGGTGAGCGACATTATAAGAATGCCGACCATCAAGAGAGCTGGGAAACACGGTCGAGTGTTGAGATTTCTGTACCGAAAAATCATGAAGAGGTCCTTGTTAACAGGCTGCCCATGAGTCGTTCTCGCCTTCTTGGGAAGCGGTGGGGAGAAGGATTACCGGACAGTCCCTGATACTACAGGTGGTTTGGCACGGAGGCCGTCCGTTCCAATTTGCCCCAGCTTACCCAGACCCCCTGCACGGCCCTGAATATGGACTTCCAGATGACCCAGCTGAGGAGGGGACGGTAGATGAACCTCATGGGGATAATGAGCCAGGCGTGTCCCAGGGATTCCTTTTCCATCAAACAGGCCAATGCGGCCAGAAAGAGATCCATAAGCAGAAAAATGAGAAAATAAACGTAAACGGATTCACCGATCCCAAAAAGCATCGAATAAATGAGGAAGGCATCCACCAGGGGACCGACAGCCACAAGGAGAATTTGGAAAAGCCAGATGCTTGGCAGGCTGAACCACGCAAGGGCCTTGTAGCGGGTATCGAAAACGAGATCCCTGTGCTTCCATAGACACTGGAGTGTTCCAAACGCCCACCGAAAACGTTGTTTGGCAAGGGTGCGAAGGGTTTCAGGAGCCTCTGTCCATGCAATGGCCTGGGGTACATAGGCGATACGGAACCCGCACCTGTGGAGGCTGAGAGTCAGGTCGGTATCCTCCGCAAGCGTGTCGGTACTGATTCCCCCAGCCTTCAGAATAGCGGTTCGCCTGAGAGCACTCACTGCGCCCGGGGCCACCGTGATGCAGTTCAACTGATGGTAGGCGCGCCGGTCCAGGTTGAACCCGCACGTGTATTCCAGGGACTGACAACGGGCGATAAACGTCCGCATGTTTCCTACTTTTGCGTGACCTGAAACCGCACCTATCGTCTCGTCTCGAAAGGGCTGAACGAGGCGCTCTACGGTATCCGGCTGAAAATGAGTGTCTGCATCCAGCATGACCAGAATTTCGTTAGCTGCAGCGTTGATCCCCCTGCGCAATGCGCGTGCCTTGCCCCCGTTGGGCTGCCGAATCAAGCGAATCCGGGAGTCGGCTGCGGCCAGTCCGGCGACGATCTCGGCGGTTCGATCTTTTGATCCGTCATCGATGACGATTACCTCAAAGTGTCCTGGATAACGGGTTTTGAGCAGATTCTGCAGAGTGCTTTTTATGACCTTTTCTTCGTTATAGGCTGCGACAATGATGCTCACAGGGGGCTGGAAAAGGTCTTCCTCGGATTGTGCCGGTGAACGTCTGTTTTCGAGTGCAAAAAAGGCAACGATCAGGGTGCGTAAGACAATGAGAAAGGTCGCCAAGATCATGAATGCCCAAAGGAAATTCTCAACAATGTGTAACATGCGAAATCCGCTGCCGCTTACAAACCGGGTGACCGATTGGCTGCTCTGCTGCACGGGGGGCATGAGAAAGTCCGGTGACTCGTTCAATACCTGACCCAAAGAAGAAATTCGGTCTCCTCTCGCCTGCAGATAATCGATGATGTGAGGCAGGGCCTCCACCGTTTGGCGGCGGTCTCCACCGGCATCGTGCATGAGGATGATGTTTCCTCCAGCGCGGCGCATTTGTTTGACCCTTTGAAGAATAGCGTCGGATCCAGGTCGTGCCCAGTCTTCCGTATCAATGTTTTCCATGACGGTAAGATACCCTAGGGCGTTGGCCCATTTGATGGGCACGATCTCATCCATATTTTGAGGACGGGAATCCGCATTGTATGGAGGGCGGAAGAGAATGGTGGATCGTCCGGTAATCGTTTCGATCAAACGCTCTGTCGCATTGAATTCGAGAAGCGCCCGTTCTGCAGACACCATGGCCAGATTGGGATGTGTGTAAGTGTGTATTCCAATTTCATGTCCTTCTCGCACGATCCTTTCGGCCAGGTCCGGATTGGCTTCAACTTTTGCACCTACAACGAAAAAGGCAGCCTTCACTCCCTTTTCTTTCAATACATCCAGTATAATGGGCGTCCACTTGGGATCGGGACCGTCGTCAAACGTAATAGCCACCTGATCGTCATCGCCTTCGCCCATATGGCATAGAGTAAGATAATTGGGAAATTTTTCATAACGTTCGGAGACCTTCCCGTCGGCATCCAGAGTAAGCCTGCGTGCTCCCTCGGAAAGATCGTCGTCCACCGTGATAAATTCTCCCGTACCCACATGCGTAATGATGCCTTCGGGCTTCAACGGCTGCAGGTCCGTTAGCATCTCTGCCTTCAGTCGGGGGGCGCGGATGAACTTCAATGCCTTCCAGATATCCGGATCTTCGTTGCCAAGTTGGGAAATGGCAATTCCTCCCGTCATGTTCTCTCGGGCATTTTGGATTTCATTGATGAATGTGGCGACATCGAGGAACCAAACGGTATGTTCCGTATCCTCGTCTTCGTAAGAAAAATGAGGGTTTCCGGATGCCGAATCCAGCTCAAAATCCGTCAGGCCTGCACGGCCGGCACGGGTCATGACATCATGAAAGCTTATGGTTTCAGCCTTCTTGCCATCCATGGTCCAGTCGTAGCCGTAAGATCCAACGCCGATAATCCATTGGGAAGGAGTTCCATAATCGCTCATGGACTCCACCCAGCCATTGAACCATTCCTGGGAAGCGATGGGGCCCGGGGGATCGGTTTCCGAAGTCTCGTCGCTCAGCATGGCGATAAACTGGTCTGCACTGTGTGCCAGGGTCTCCAGGTCGTATACCTTGAGGTCCTGTCCCATAGGTACACTCAACCAGAGTTCCATATTGTGCTGATGAAGTGCGACCGCCATTTTCTGTACCAGAGCCGTGACCGATTCCTGGTAGGCTGGGTCCACTTGCTCCCAATCGATTACCACCCCGCCGGCCTTTAGGGCGGTCAGTCGGGATATCAGGTTGGAGATGAATTGCTCCTGTCTGGCTTCGGGGCCGTTGGCCAAACTTTCTACGGCTTCAGGCTGCCAGGTGTCTCCAATGAGGTTGTCCAAAAGCGGCATCAGGACGATACCTTTGCTTGCGCAGAAAGCCTGGAGTTGAGGGTCGGGGTTTGACACGAGAGTCCCCAGGCCGTCGGCAATGGTTAGCCATTGGGAAGAGACATGTGTCATTTGATCGGCATGCAGTTTTAGAGATTCAAAGCTCCTGGAGTCCCAGTTCTGATAAAACCCAAGCACGACTTCTCTGGTGCGATTCTTGCCGGCTCCTTCCACTGCGTTTTGTGCTGCATATATCTGTTTAGGGGCTCCTGGCCCTCCCCTGGAATATTGAAGCCAGAGGGGATTAGTGGTCTTGGGGGGGCTTCCGGATTCCTGTTTTTGAAGCACCTTCAAACGGGCTTTCAATTGCCGGACGGATGCAGGCAATTGAAGTTGTGAAGTTACGAAGAGTGACTGAATGAAAAGGATAATGGCTAAAGAGAAAAAAAGCCCTATAAAGAAAATCCATTTACGCAAGCGTGGCCAGCGTTTTCCACGAGCATCCAGGAAAACAAAACTGTCAATTTTTAATTCACCCATAAAACAAAACCTTAACGGCTAAAGGAAACGAGAACCGAATGCGTATGCACGAAAAAAGTTGTTTGAACTCCATCTTGAGGCTTTTTCCACGGGAGGCAGAAGCACGTCAAACTCGGTGCAAAGTCAGAAAATAGCCGTACCCAGTGGGCGACGTAGCATATTTTAACCGTTGAACATGTCAAAGCAAAATATTTATACCCGAACAGAAACTTGGAGAGTCAAAAAGTCGTCCGCTTTACTCTTTTACTCTGCCTATTGTATATATTTGGAATCATAAGGAGAATATCCGTATTCTCTACGGATCTGTTGAAATGATGACCCCCTAGGGTTAAAAGCATCTTCTACCGGTTGAATCTTTTTGGACAAACGAATGTTCCCCGGCTATCAGCCGTGCCGGTTTGTGCTTGTATAGGGAAAAAGTCTTACATATAATTCGAAAAATTTTTCCAGGAATATTGTTGAGTCTCAAAGCCTATGTATAATGAATATTTCGGTTTCAAGGAAACGCCTTTTTCCATCGCTCCGGACCCGCGTTATCTGTTCATGAGCGAGCAGCACAGGGAGGCTTTGGCGCACTTGCTTTTCGGCATCAATAGTGACGGGGGCTTTGTGCTGCTGACCGGTGAAGTGGGGACGGGGAAGACAACCATTTGCCGCTGTGTGCTGGAACAACTGCCGGAAAATTGTGTGGTGGCTTTTATCCTGAACCCCAAATTGAGCGTTCTGGAGTTGCTCTCCACCATTTGCGATGAATTTCGTATTCCTTACGCCGAAGGTGCTACGAGCGTCAAAGTTTTTGTGGATAAGATCAATGCCTACCTTTTGGACGCCAATGCCAGGGGATTGAAGGCCGTCCTCATCATCGACGAAGCACAGAATCTGTCCACGGACGTTTTGGAGCAGATGCGCCTCCTGACCAACCTGGAAACCAACCAAAGGAAGCTGCTCCAGATCATTCTCATCGGTCAACCGGAACTGAGAATCCTCCTGGCCCGCCCCGAGTTGCGCCAATTGGCTCAGCGTATCATTGCCCGCTACCACTTGGGGCCGTTGACAAAAAAGGACATGTCGGCCTATGTTAATCACCGGCTCGCCGTGGCCGGCATGCGCAACGAGCTTTTTTCAGATTCGGTTTTCGACAGACTCTATCGCATGAGTGGTGGCATTCCGCGGCTGATCAATCTCCTGTGTGATCGCTCCTTGCTTGGGACTTATGCTCAAAACAAAAAGCGGGTCGATAAGAAGACACTCAAACGAGCGGCTCGAGAGGTGTTCGGCGAGATGGAAGCCGAAGGCGGCTTTCATCGAAAGAAATTGCATAGGGCCTATATCGGATTGGGAATCCTTGCCGCGGGCTTCCTGGCGGGAGGAGCTTTTTACTATTACAAACCCTTTTACGACCACAAGCTGCCCGATTTGAAAGCCCATGTGGTCCAGGTCCCTGAAGTAGTGGAATCTCCGAAAGGGGCTGAACCGCCCAAAGCACTGGATCCACCTGATGATAAGAGCCCGGATGCCAAGACAAGGGAAGTGCCGGTGACCGCACCCGCACCGGAGCCGGAAAATGTCATTGCCTCTCCCGCGTATCGGAGACCGATGCCTTCATTGACAACATCGCAAGAACCGGAACAAAGGTCTAATTCCAGTGCTGCTGTTGCTCCCGGCAATGCGACGACGGAAAAGGTGAATTCGGGGAGTCTCGAAAGCTGGGCAGACAGACCTCATGTATATAATCAGTCGAGTGCCTACGAGTCTCTGTTCAAGCTATGGAAGATCACGTTTCGGCGGGATGCCGGCGGCGATGACTGCCGGCAGGCGGAAAGTCAGGGACTGCAATGCTTTTCGGCTGCAGGAGGTTTGGATGAACTGTCCAAATTGAATCGTCCCGCCGTGTTGAAATTGCACAACAAGAACGGTCAGGCATTTTATGCCACTTTGAGTTCCCTGAACGGGCGAGAGGCCACTTTATCTTCCAGTGGCGAAACCTTATCAGTTGGCATTGCTGAAATCGCCCAGTGGTGGCGAGGAGACTATACTTTGCTGTGGAAGCCGCCGCCGGGTTATGAGCGGGTGCTTCAAGGGGGTTATCAAGGCCCGGTTGTAGGATGGGTGAGATCCCGTCTTGCCAATCTTCAGGGAAAACCGATTCAACCCCTTGGGAAAATTGATGTATTTGATAAAACCTTGACGGAGCAGGTGAAGAAGTTTCAGATTGCGCACGGACTGAAGCCGGATGGATTGGTGGGACCTCAGACTCTGATTCGGATCAATACCGCTTTGGGGCAGGGGATTCCGTTATTGTGGGGCAATAAAAAGGATGGCCGGTAAATGTCCTACATTCTTGATGCACTGAAGAAATCTGAAGAGGATCGGCAGCGTGGTGAAGTTCCGAATTTGCGGACAGTGCAGGCGACTCCTGCACTGAAGTCGGAAAAGCGTGCCTTATGGCCCTACCTGCTCTTCCTGGCACTTCTCCTGAATGCCGGTTTGCTCTTCTGGTGGTTGCGCCCCTGGAGTTCAGAGAAACAAGCCGATATCGCCCCATCGGGCGTTGAGCGACAGATGGCTCAAAATGTTGCGAAATCTGAAGGAGATCAGGCACATTCCGAATCTTCGGCATCGATTCCATCGCCTGATTCCCCGAAGGGTTCCCAATCTCGGATGAGCGGCAACAAAACCGCGTCTCCGGCTGAAATGCAAACTGCGGCGGTGCATCCACTCGTGGATGGAACGACTACTTCTCCCAAAGAAAAAACCGAAATCTCAAAGCTTACAGAAAAGAATAAGAGCATCGAGAAGACTGAAAATCAGATCTCTCCACGCAAAGCTGTCGTGCCTCCTCAGGCCGTTTCCAAGGAGGAACCCGTTGCTCAACCTTCCTCCCGTCCAAAAAACAGGGATGAAAATGTCAGGATTGCAGAACCTGTGACAAGGGTCGCTTCTACTCCCCAAGAGCCTTCGACTGCCTCCTCCGCAGGCCGGAGCGAAGCAGATAAAAGGGGTGCTGGAAAATCTTTGTCTCCCGATTCAACGAAAAATAGCCCTGCGAGATCAGATGACTCCTCCTCACCCGCCTACCCCAAGGAATTGCTCCAGGCGATTCTGAATTCTCCGGCAATGACCGCGCCACAACGGCCACCTTCTCCTCCCACAGCAAAGCTGTCTCCCGAACCTCTCCCTGCGGAAACGGCGAAGAAATCAAGTGTTCCCACTTTGGCCGATTTGCCTCTGGATGTACAGTTGCAGATCCCTAAAATGTCTTTCAGCGTTTTCGTATATTCCAAAAAACCTGCAGACCGGATGGTCATCATTGACGGCCGCACCACACGTGAAGGACAGGAAGTTTCTGCCGGATTGAAGCTTGAGGAAATTACCCAGGATGGGGCTATCTTCAGTTACAAGGGCCGCAGATTTCTCCAGAAAGTTTTTTAGGGAGTTGGCGGATTCCAATATCCCGTTATTCACTACGGAGACACGGAGGGCACGGAGAAGATTTTGGAATTCTTATGGGATTCCTTTGTGATCTCTGTGCTTCCGTGGTAAAGGGGGATTTCAAAAGCGGCTCACTTCCTTGGAATTCCACCTGAAACTACGGTGTGTTAACCGTTCACCGCAGAGGACGCGGAGAGCATAGAGAATAAAGAAAGTTTGGCATTGGCTGTTTTTCCCTTTCTGCGTAATCTGCAGATATGCAAAGGGTAGTGAATGGTTACACGGTGCCTTGAGCAGAAGGTTGGAATGCAGGAAAAGCGCTTTGGACCTCACCACCAGAAGAGCTTTTTCCCTGGTAAAGTGAGAAGGATCCGAGATTGACGGAGAATCTTTCAATGGATACAACAACTCGCTTTTTTGAACCGGTGGCATGCCCATGACTCAATCGTCCCATGTGTTCAAGGTGGGGGCGCAAGGTGACCACTTCATCGCCTGGGGAGATGTGGTCGTTTTCGCCGGTATCGCTGTGGTCCTCTACATCGGTGTTTACCTGTCTCACGGTGCAGCGGCAGTGGTCCGAGGTCCTGAGATATCCCTCTCGCCCGCCGCCTTACCCTGGTATGTGGGGTATTCCCTCCGGCGGATGGCATCTGCCTATGTTCTTTCATTTATATTTACAATGGTATATGGATCTCTTGCCGCCAAGCATCGTTCGGCTGAGCGGGTTTTGCTCCCGATCCTCGACATTCTTCAGAGCATTCCCATCCTTTCTTTTCTGCCCGTTGTGCTCTTGAGCTTAACCGCCATTTTGCCTCAAAGATTTGCCGTAGAGCTGGCTGCTGTTGTTCTCATCTTTACGAGCCAGGTCTGGAATATGACTTTTGCCTGGTATCAGTCACTCATCACCATTCCCAAGGAGCTTCGGGAAGCTGCCACCATTTTTGGTTTCAGACGGGCCTTGCGCTTCAAAACTCTGGAGCTTCCCTTTGCGGCCATCAGTCTCATCTGGAATAGTATGATGAGTTGGGCCGGTGGATGGTTCTTTTTGATGGCAGCCGAGATTTTCACTGTAGGGCAGCGGGATTTTCGTTTGCCCGGCATGGGGGCTTACCTTCAAGAAGCAGCGAACCGGGGAGATGCCGAAGCGATCACCTGGGGGATCTGTGTGTTGGTGCTCGTCATTGTTGTGCTGGACCAGTGTGTCTGGAGACCTCTTTTGGCCTGGTCGGATCGCTTTAAACTGGAAATGGTCGAAGGCGAAGTCCCGCCCACATCCTGGTTTTATGATGCTCTGGTCAGTTCGCGTTTGCTGAAATGGGTTCGTATCAAGGTGGTTGAGTTTGTGAACGAGTATCTGGCTGCCGCTGTCGGCAGCCTTCTTGCGAAACCGATGAAGCTGCCCGTGAGGTTACCCCGATGGAGTGCAAAACGATTCCGAGTGGGTATTTTCCTGCAGATCATCTTTGCCGTGCTGATGCTCTACGGGAGTTACCGCGCCGGAAAAATGCTTTTTGGAGTGTCCATGTATCAGTGGGGCCAAATCGGCATCGGCCTGATTGCTACTTTGTTGCGAGTGGTGGTGACCCTTCTCATCGCTTTGGCGTGGACGGTGCCGCTAGGAGTCGCCATCGGCACCAATCCACGGCTTGCCGTGTTGCTTCAACCCATTGTGCAAATCGCTGCTTCCGTGCCGGCCACGGCCCTCTTCCCCGTCTTGCTGCTTTTTTTGTTGAATCTGCCGGGCGGCCTGAACTTGGCCGCAGTGTTGCTCATGCTCATGGGAACCCAGTGGTACCTGCTTTTTAATATCATCGCCGGGGCGGCCGTGATTCCGCAGGATTTGAAATACGCCACCGTCCTCTTACACATGAATCGATGGGAACGCTGGCGCAATCTCATTTTGCCGGCCTTGTTTCCGTACATGATCACCGGAGGCATTGCTGCCAGCGGAGGCGCCTGGAATGCAAGCATTGTGGCTGAGTACGCTCAATTTGGCGGGAAAGAATTTCACACGGTGGGGGTAGGGGCTCTAATCGCTCACGCTACGGCAGTAGGAGATTATCCTCTTCTTCTGGCTGCCACTCTCAGCATGATTCTCATGGTTGTCACCATCAACCGTTTATGGTGGAGGCGGCTTTACCGGTTGGCCGAAGAGCGCTACCGCATGGAGTGATGCATATGCAGATGGATAATGTGGATACCCCCCTGTTGAAGCTGGAACATATCAGCCAGGTGTACGGCAGTGGGCAGAGAAGTTTTACCGCGGTTCAAGATGTAAATCTTGTTTTAAACGAAGGTGAATTTGTTGCTCTCCTTGGGCCATCTGGATGCGGCAAAAGCACTCTGCTGCGACTCATCACCGGTCTGCAATCTCCCTCTGAAGGACGGGTTTTCTATCGCGGAGGGGTCATGAAAGGTGTAAACCCCCACGCCTCCATCGTTTTTCAGACTTTCGCCCTTTTCCCCTGGCTCACGGTTTTGGAAAATGTCGAAGTGGCGCTCAAGGCCCGTGGAATTCCGAAAAAAATGCGCACCACACGGGCGCTCGATCTGCTGGACAGAGTCGGTCTCGATGGGTTTGAGACCGCTTATCCCCGTGAACTTTCAGGGGGAATGCGCCAAAAGGTGGGGTTTGCGCGTGCCATGGCCGTGGAACCTGAACTCCTCTGTCTGGACGAACCTTTTTCCGCTTTGGATGTGCTCAGCGCCGAAGCCCTTCGAGGAGAACTGCTGGAACTGTGGACGAGTGGCAACATTCCCACCCGCGCCCTCCTCATGGTCACTCACAGTATTGAAGAAGCGGTTTTTATGGCGGATAGAATCGTCATAATGGATAAAGAGCCGGGTCGTGTGGTGAAGGAATTGCGAGTCCCTCTGATTCATCCTCGTGTGAGGAAGCATCCAAAATTTCTGGAGGTTGTGGACCGGGTGTATGCCATACTGGCCGGGCAGACGCTGCCGGAATACCTGGAACTGGGAACCGCGCCCGGTGAACCCGGGAAGACGCGCTCGCTCCCCCACATCACCCTCAACGAACTAACGGGGCTGCTCGAACGGGTAGCTGAAATGCCCAACTACCGGGCAGACATCTACCGGATGGCCGAAGAATTGAAATTGAATTCGGATCATCTCCTCCTCTTGATGGAAAGTGCGGAGCTGCTGGGGTTTGCTACGATCACTCAAGGCGATATCCTTTTGACTTCCCTGGGCGAAACCTTTGCTGAAGCCAGCATCCTGGCACGCAAGGAAATCTTTGCCTCCCGTATCCGGCGCCTTCCCATTTTCAAGTGGATGATAGCCATGCTGAGAGCCGCAGACAAACATCGACTGGAATGGGAAGTCGTTCAAACAGCGCTGGAATTGGAATTTCCCGTGGACGAAGCCGAGCGACAGCTGGATACAGCCGTAAACTGGGGGCGCTATGCAGAGATCTTGGCCTACGAAGACAATACAGGAATCATCTACCTGGAACCTTCGGCCTCTCTTGCCCCCGGAGCTCCCGCGGCCAAGGAAGAGTAATCCGAGAAGGGATCCTGAGAGCCTATCCTAAAGGCTATATAATAATATTTTGGGGAGAAGGGAAAGTGGGGGCGCCTCTTGTCGAACAGGAAGAATCCGATCCTGTGGATTTTCGTAACTTAGTACTCCAGCGCGATAATTACGCAACCAGATTTGTTCAACCCTAGGTTCTGTTGACATTTCACCTCAACCAGATGAGAGCTGCGACAAAGCCAAGAAAGCCCAAGAAGCTTCTGTCGAGCTTGTCGAATCTGGAGAAAATGCGTCTGAAATGTTTGATCTTGCTCATAAAGCACTCGATCAGATGTCGTTCGCGGTAGCGGCATTGGTCGTATTCGCGGGGCTCTTTGCGATTGGACCGGGGTGGAATCACAGCAGTAGCTCCAGATTGGGTGATCGCCTGGACGAAGGCATCCGAATCATAGCCCTTGTCTCCCAGTGCATGAGCGAAGGTGAAGCCCTCGATAAGAGCCGGTCCCTGTTCGATGTCACTCTTCTGACCGGGAGTGAGAATGAACCTCAGGGGATTTCCCAAGCCATCTACCGCTACGTGGATCTTGGTGGAAAAACCTCCTCGGCTGCGCCCGAGAGCCTGTGTCTCTTGTCCACCGGATCTTTTGAGGGCTCCGGCAGCACAGGGATGGGCACGAACAATGGTGCTGTCAAACATGAAGTTCTCCATATCGGGATCATCTATGAAGTGCTCGTGCATTCTGGAGAAGATACCCTTGTTACACCAGCGGGCGAATCGTTTATAGACACTGTTCCAGTTACCGAATTTCTCCGGGAGCAGTCTCCACTGAGCACCACTTCGTGTAATCCAAAGGAGTGCCTCAATGAAAAGACGGCAATCACCTTCTTCTCCTACGTAAACATCCACACAGGAGCGAAGGAATTGGAGGATCTTCAACCATGTTTCATCTTGTAGTAGTGCTGTTGACATCTATTAATTAGAACCCAAATGTCAACAGAACCTAAGAGGTTCCAGGCATGTTAAAATTAAATAAGAAGGCAACAAACAGGAGAGGAGTACAACCATGCCTGGACCTCAACACAAATACTGCATCTACATTCCTCCAGAGAAACGGAAAGTATTGAAACATCTGAGAGTGAGCTACACAAAACCCTATGCGGAGGTTGTAAGGGCTCGTATCCTCCTCCTATCGCATGAGCACCCGGAATGGAGCATCCGGCAGATCGCTGATGAAGTCGGATGCAGGCCATCCACCGTTAAGAAGTTCCGCAACAGATGGGTCAATGAAGGTAGCCTCAAAAACCACCCCCGACCCGGAGCCCCAAGAAAGCATCCTTCTGCCGTGAGGGCTCAGATCACCTTGTTGGCCTGTTCGAAACCGTGTGATCATGGCAAGCCATGGCAACGCTGGTCTGGAGAGAAGCTTTGTCAAGTCGCCAAAGAAAAAGGAATCGTCAGCCACATTGCCCCGAGCACTATTCGTCTTTGGCTGAAACAGGACAAGATCAAACCCTGGCAATATCATCTATGGCAAAAATCTCCTGATCCAAAATTCGTTGAGAAAGCGTCTCCAGTCCTGGATCTCTATGAGAACGCTCCCCAGTTGTTCCAGCAGGGTGAAGCTTCCGTTTGTATCGATGAGAAGACCTCCATTCAAGCAAGAAGACCTCTTCACGAGACCAAACCCGCCATAGCCGAACACCCCGTTCACGTGGCATCCCGATACAAACGGATGGGAGCATTACAGCTGTTTTGTGCTCTTATCGTCGCCAATGGAATCACCTTCGCCCGTACCTTCGCTCGCAAGCGCTTCGCGGAGTTCAAAACCTTTCTTCTGAGTTTCTTTTCTTCAGCCATTGTCAAGGGATTCAAGGTTATTGATCTCATTCTGGACAATGGCTCTACGCATGCACCCAAACAACTGGGCAAATGGATTGCTTCTCTCAACCTTTCTTTTAATGTTCGTATCTACTGGCTTCCCACATATGCCAGTTGGCTCGATCAGGTTGAGATCATCTTCAGTAAGGTTACAAGGGATGTACTCACTCCCAACGACTTCAACGACAAAAAGGAGCTTTCACAAATGCTTATGGGTTACTTTGATGAGCTCAACAGACATCCAAAACCCATAAAGTGGACCTATACGAAAACAAAGCTCGTGGCCAAGTTCGCTCCAAAATCCGTGCAAATGGCCGCGTAATTAGTGCGTTGGGGTACTTAGGCAAGATATGGGCAGGGCGTCGATGTTTCAATCGATGACCTCCACAAGATCCAACATCCCTTTGTCGTTTATATCGAATACGACGGTCCCGGCCTCTTTTCGTATAGCTGCCGCGAGCCTTTCGGTGCATTCCCGGATGTAGAGCTTATTGCCGGTGTCGTGCCTGTCGGGGCTCGATATTTCTGCCCGGTTTGCTTCATCCAGGCCGCCATCCAACCATTCGGCCGCATCGGCTCTGGCAGCTTCAATGGTTTCCCCAACCCCGAAAATGCCGCCATCCGGCTGATAGAGTGCAAACATTGCTTTGATCTCCTTCCCTATCGCATGATTATTGAGATTTCAGATAACTTTATCTTTGTAATAATACAGCTATCTTGTTTTTTTATGCAATCCATTGGTATAGTGATGGGACTGTTCGATCGAAACCCGTGAGACTTAGAGCCTATCCGAAAACCTACCTCGGCAGCGGACACCCCCCTTTAATTCCCCCCTCGAGGGGGGACCACGGGGGGTGTCGCAAAGTCCACAGGTGGTTTCTGGATAGGTTCTTAGATATGGGTTGATGAGTACCCAATCATATGTTTTTTTGAAAATTTGTTAAAAAAACCGTTGCCACGGTTTAATTTCAAGCTGTTTTGACGAATCAGAAGAGGAGCCGTAGATCTTGATGTTAAAAATGAAAGTATCAACCCTCGCTTTTCTCTGCACCCTTTTGCCGGCCCTTGGTGTCTCGGCGTTACCTGCCCCTTCCGAACAATTCAAGCAATTCGTCGCTTCCTACAGGGATGAAGGGAAGGATATTTCAGCGCTTTATCCTGTCGAATTCGACAGACTGTACCAGGAGGTCAAGAAGGACTTTACGCGTGAGGAACTGAGACTTGTGCTGTCCAAGAAGGCGGGCAATGAATTGGATGACTTCCATATGAAGAAGATTTTGTTCATGGCATCCCCAAATTCAGTGAGCCTGCAGAGACAGCAACATATTGACTGGGTTCCCAAACTGGTCAATGACGAAACCCTTTCCAAAGGAGTGGTGTTCTTCGAAACGTATTCGGATACGTTCAAATTGGCCTACGAAAGAACGGGTGTCGCGCCTGCGGACATCATTGCGATCTTGAATTGGGAATCGAGGCTGGGGGAACAAAGAGGTCAATATGATGTTTTGAAAATGTTCGTTGGACAAGCTTTTTACATCGACGATGTCGAGAGAAAACTCAACGAGGAAGGGGCTTATGCTCAGGATGGGGTCATGGCAAGGGGAGAGGCTCTAAAACGCATTCAACGCATCAAAAGTCGCGCTCTGAATAACCTGGCTGTTCTGCTCATCCAATCAAAAAAGCTCGGATTGGATCCCTATGCGATCAAGGGGTCATGGGCCGGCGCAATTGGAATTCCTCAGTTCATGCCTGCGTCCATGGGCTATGCAGCCGACGGCGATGGCAATGGTTCCATCGATTTGAATACCGTTGAGGATTCGATTTTATCCGTGGCCAATTACTTGAGCAGAAATGGATACCACAGTAAAGGGGCCATGTATGCTTTCAAGAGATACAATCAAGAAGAAATGTATATGCGTGGAGTTGCCCTTTACAGCGAGGAGATTCAAAAACGCGGCATCAAAATAGGTCCCGATTGGAATTGCAAGAATAAAAAGTAGTCCGTCCAATTAGCTCATTCGAGGTGGATCAAAGCGTTCCTGAGGTGTGAGGCGTCGTTTGCGGCGAGGTCCTCCACCGGACAATTTCCCAGTGCATAAACGGGCATCACGAGCATCAAGGAATTGAGGATCCAGATGGTTTTTGCCTCCGTGAGCTTTTCGATGCCTGCAGTTTTGTATTCCACTTTCCTTCCCAAATTTTCCATGAACCGGATTGCCCGGTGTAAAGTGATGCCCGGCAGTTGATGAGGGTTGGCCGGGGTCCACCATGTGTCTTCGGTCCGCAGGAGGAGGGAGCCGGCAGAGGTTTCGGTCACATTCCCATAAGGGTCCAAAAGAAGCGCCTCATCGGCTCCGGCATCCAACGCGGATTGTCGCGCCGTCAAATGATACAGATAGTTGAGACTCTTGTGCATTGCCAGAGGAGGGGCATAGCCTTCCCCGAATACATGCAGCTTCCAGCCTTTTTCGTAGGTGAAAGGGGAGGGAGGAGAGTATTTTTGGGCGGTGATACATCGGGTCGGGCGTTGGGGACCGGAGATATTCATGGGCAATCCTGGGCCGGAACAATCTCCCCGCGTCACGATGATTTTTACCGTCGCAATTCCTTGAGAAAGGCTGTTGAGGTGCAGGAGCTTCCCGATCGTAACATCCAGCGGCGGAAAGGGATCGGCCTTTATCCGAAGCTCTCTCATGGAGCTTTGCAGTCTTTCCGTGTGCTCCTTCAAAAAGAGAATACGCCCATTTTCGGCGCGCATGGTTTCAAAAAGTCCGTCACCGTAAAGAAAGCCACGGTCCAGAGGAGAGACGGCAGCTTTCTCCAAGGGGAGGAAGCATCCGTTCAACCAGAGCATCTGCCGCGAGGGCTGGGCCGGCGAATTCATACGGCGGTCTTTCCTATCTTTTCGATCAGTTGAAAAAGAGTCCGTCCTTTGTGGAGAGTTTCCTGATATTCATCTTCTTCGTTGGAATCGTACACGATTCCACCCCCCACTGAAAAATAGCATGTGTTCCCGCGTACGATGGCGGTGCGAATGGCGATATTCAGGTCGAGATTATTTTGACACCCCAGGTATCCGATGGCCCCCGTGTATATGTGCCTCACATTCGGTTCCAGTTCATCTATGATTTCCATGGCCCGGATCTTGGGGCAACCCGTGATGGAGCCGCCGGGAAAAGTGGCGCGAAGGATCTCCCCGTAAGTTGTATTCTCCCGCAGTTGGCCTTTCACGATGGAAACCAGGTGATGGACGTTCCGGTAGGTTTCCAGACGCTTATGCTCTTCGACCCGAATGGAACGCGGCTTGCACACACGTCCCAGGTCATTTCTCAGCAGATCCACGATCATGGAGAGTTCCGAGTCGTCCTTGGGATTTTGAAGGAGATCCCTGGCCAGAAGATCATCCTCCCCGGGTGTTTTTCCCCGCTTTCGGGTCCCCTTGATGGGGCGGGTTTCCACGTAGGAACCCCTGCGGTAAAGAAAGCGTTCCATTGAGGTCGAGAGTACATGATGGTCGCCTCCATGGACGTAGGCATAAAAGGGTGCAGGATTTAGATGGAACATAGCTGTCCAGAGTTCGAAAGGCTCGCCCTCAAAAGGGAATTGATATCTTTGGGAAAGGTTCACCTGATAGGCATCTCCTTCCCGGATGTAATCACGTACTGTGCGCACGGCATGAAGGTATGCCTCATGACTGAAATTGCTTTGCAGTTCGCCTGCCTTGACCTTTAACGGCACTTCAGCAGGGCGCGAAGGATGTGGAATCGGACTGTGTGCCCGACTCTCTCTGTTTGTCGCAAGGGTCAAAAGCCGAAGCTCTTTTTCCAGGCGATCATGGATGAGAATTTTTCCAGGCCATGAAAGCAGAATATCGGGAAGATCGAGATCGTCTGTGGCCGTTTGAGGCAGCTTTTCGATGGAATTCTTGAGATCGTATGCAAAATAGCCCATGGCTCCTCCTGCAAAGGGAAGAGGGGCTCTGGGAGATTCTTCTGGAGGCATTGCCGGGAAAAGGCGATCCAGCACCTGGAGAGGGTCCGATTGGATGCGGGATGTTTCGTATGCGGTAGTGAGAGTGCAACGGGTTCCTTTGCTCTTGAAGATGAGCAGGGGATCCCAGCCTGCGATGGAATAGCGGTTGTTCCCGGGGGATCGTGCCTTCCCTCCACTCAAGAGAACCACACTGAAGGGCTGCCGGGTGCAAGTTCGTGCATAGCCGAGAAATGCGTCGTCGTCGGCCGCCCTGTTCAAGATTCTTTCTTCGGCGATGTGAAGTGTTGGATGGGTATAATGCAATGGTTTCATAGAGTTTGCTCCATCCAATGTCCCTGAAACATGGGCGGTGTTTGCCTTGCGGCGGGAGGGGGCACACGGGGAAATGGAGCACCGTCGTTTGGTTTGAAAGTCCGGCCGGAACACCATGCGGGGTGGAGGGACAAAAAGTGGTCGATCAGCTCCAATCCGTATTCACTCATGAAGGATTCAGGGTGGAACTGGACACCGCAGAGCGGCCAGGTTTGATGTTGAATGCCCATGATCACCTGGTCCTCGCTCCACGCCAGGGGTTGGAGCAAAGGTGAGCGGATTTCTATGCAGAGGGAATGATAACGGGCGACCCGGAACGGCGAGGGAAGATTCGAAAAGATGCCCCGGTTCGCATGCTTCACCAGGGATCTTTTGCCGTGCACGGGAACGGGTGCTTTCCGGGTTTTCCCTTCGAAGACCTCATTGATGACCTGCATTCCGAGGCATACTCCGAGAATGGGAATGTGCGGGCCGAAATGATGGACGACAGCCTTGCTTACGCCCGCGTGAGAGGGACTTTTTGGCCCGGGAGAAATACTGATCCAGTCGGGTGCCAGTTTTTCGATCCCGGCAGGAGTGATGCGGTCATTGCGAAAGACGAGAACTTCGATATCGAATTCATAGAACAATTGCACCAGGTTGTGAGTGAAAGAATCATAGTTGTCAATCATGACGAGTCTCATGACGTTTCTCCCTTCGGCAATCTGAGCAGAAGACTTCCGGATCGGGGGGCCAGTCAAGGACCCAGACAATAAAAAAACCACCCCGACCCTCTGAGTCTGGATGGCTCTCGCCTGACATAACTCATACTCGTATTTCATGATTCAGTTTCGAACATTTCCGGTATTCCTCTCACAAGAAATGGGCTGTTGTCAAGGTCCTTCTTGCACTCTCTTCATACTTTGAACCGTTGAGACCCAGGCTTTTCTTCATAAACAAGGAAAGCCTTCTACGAGGAGCGTCGGCGACTCATGCCCATGCCCGAAGTCCTCGGGAGAAACATTTATCATGAGAGCCATCCCAAATGAGAATTGCTAGTTGATGAAACCGTGAGTTGACCATTTACCATGGTGAGGATTATAGTTATCAGAAATTTTGAATTCTTTACTTTAAGGAGAATGAAGATGCTGGTCAAATTGAGTTCCAAGAATCAGGTTACTGTGCCCCGGAAAATCCTCGCTCAGATGCCGGGCACACGATATTTTGAAGTGGAATGGAAGGACGGGGCGATTATCATGAAGCCCGTGGCCATTTCGGATACAAACCTGGAGCAGATCCGCGACAAAATGAAGAAATTGGGTCTAAACGAAGACAGTGTTTCAGAAGCAATCCAATGGGCAAGATCAAAGTAATCAGGGTTGTCATCGATACGAACGTGCTCATTTCAGCGCTTCTGTTTGGTGGAAATCCTGTACGCCTCATACCGCTTTGGAAGACCGGCCGTATCCAGCCCATTGCTTCACAAAAGATGATCAAGGAGGTGCTCCGTGTTCTTGCTTATCCCAAGTTCCGGCTTTCCAGGAAAGAGATTGAATTCCTTCTTTACGAAGAAATCCTCCCTTGGTTTGAAGTAATCGAAGCCCCTGCCGGGAGGCCTTTCATCGCAGCCGATCCATCGGACGACATATTCATCTGGTGTGCTGAAAGTGGAAAGGCTGACTGGATCATTTCTGGTGATGATCATTTGCTACACTTAAAAGATTTCAATATTCCTATCCTCACACCACGACAGTTCCTCGAGATGATTGAAGCCAAGAACTGATTATCCTGAATCATTTTGGAATAAATCAGGTTTTTTGGTTGCCGACAAAGTCTCTACATTATCGGATAGATTCCGGGGATTGCGGCTCCCCAAAAAGAACAGCCAAGATGGTTGTGCTCCCGGAGTCTCGGCTTATCCGTTCAAAATCTAACGAAAGCGGGAAGGGCCGTCAGCTGGGCTGAACCCTTCGACCCAGGCCAAGAAACGAGACCAGTCTTCTCAAGGGAGACCGGGGTGGGCTTTTTCGATAGGGGATGGGGTCATAAAAAACGACGGGCTCGCCGTTGAGGATTTGCTGTGGATTATCGATGACCATTTGATGCGCCATTTCTTCCCCCACAATTTTCCTGGCTTCCAGGTAGCCTTCCGAGAGCTTTGGAATCCTTCCCTGGATGCCGTGAGCGTCGGTTGCGAGGATGTGGACCAGGTGATGCTCCAATAGGGATACTGCAAACCTGCGGATGTTCGTTCCAAAGCGTCCCGCCAGGCTTCCCGCAGTTACCTGAGTGATTGCACCCATTTGTACCCATCTGAAGAGCCGTGACGGATGCCTTCTCAAGGCGTTGTTTCGCTCCGGGTGGCCGATGATGGGTGTGATATTCCGGGAAAGGAGTTCCCAGAAAAAATGTCTCATGTTTTGGGGAACGATGTCTGAGGGGAGTTCTATGAGGGCGAATCGACCCATATCATTGATCGAGGCGACTTCTCCCGACTCGAGTTTCCGGGGCAGGTCAAAGTCCAGGTGAAGTTCGGCTCCGGGATAAACCTTGAGCGGAATTTGGGCCGCATCCAGTTTTTCCTGGAAAGTATAGACAAGATCAACAATGGTTTTCCGCCTGTTTTCAAAGCAACCCGCAACCCAGTGAGGAGTGCACACAACTTCTTCGATACCGTCTTCAACGGCCATTCGGGCCATGGCCAGGCTCTGTTTCCAGTTTGTAGCGCCGTCGTCCAGTCCAGGGAGCATGTGATTGTGGAGATCGATCATCCCAAAATTCTCTTTCTATGTACCCAACATTGTGACTATTTTTGAACCATGGAATATTTTTTAAACTTGGGCGATCATGATCGGCCAAGCATTCAAGACCGTCATGATGTGACCATAAGCAATCAGGTTGGGTTGATCGTGTAACACATGGGAACTGCGAATCGCATCCCCCCAAGCGAAATCCAACATAAAAAAACTTGTTCTCGTTGGGTTTCGCTCAGCAATTTCCGGTCTGCAGTTGGTTGAAACCAACCGCTCAACCCAATCTACGTTCCGGAAACGACTGCGTATTCGTGATCTTCTGTATCAAGCACTTTGCGTGCCATTTCGTTTCGTAAGTCGAGAATCCATTCATTAGCCGTGCTTCGATAAGGTTGCGAAGCAATACACTGCCCAAAACCCTCGATATACTATTTTGTGAGAAACAGTAGAGCAAATGGACGAGACCCTGTTGGTGGGTCAGTCTGCATAGATCTTGGCCAGAGTGTTTGCAATTTCAATGAGTTGTAGGAACCATTGATGCTTGGGGCGTCCTTTTTGCAAATCCATTTCCTGCAGCGCTTCGGCAAGGGAAACGGTCGAGATTCCCCGACCGCTCAGTGCGAGTACGGAAATATCCCTGGACTGTTCCTGGATGGCGTTGAGCAGGGTCATGGCTGCACTGGACCCCATTCTGCTGGCGAGGATACGGTCAAAAGCCGTGGGGGCTCCTCCGCGCTGAACGTGCCCCAAAATAGCTGTGCGCACTTCGAACTGGTCTTCGCTCTCCTCTTCGAGCAAACGCCTTATGAAATCCGTTGTGTAATGGAAAGATGCCTGTTCGTTTCGAATATAGATCACCAGCCTTTTCCCGCATTCAAAGCTTTTCTTCAGATTTTCGACGTCTGTGTTCAGTTCGGCCAGCCGGATTCCTTTTTCGGGAAGATAGGCTTTTTCCGCGCCTGAGGCCAGGGCGCTCGTGAGGGCGAGAAAGCCGCTCTGCCTTCCCATCACTTCCACAATGAAGGCCCGGCGGGTGGCGCCGGCAGTATGCCGAATCTTGTCCACGGCTTCAACGATGTTGTTCAGTGCCGTGTCGGCGCCCACGGAGAAATCGGTTAAAGGGAGGTTATTGTCTATAGAGGCGGGAAGAAGCACTATCGGGATATTGAAGGCGTCAAAATTTTCACGCTGCTCGGCTATTTGTGCGATCTTGGTATAGGTTCCCCAGCCGCCGATGGCGATGATCCCCTTGATGTTGTACTTTTGGATATTCTCGGCCATTTGAGCCAAATCCGTGGTCTTGAGTTCCACGCGGGAGGTGCCGATTTCTGAACTGGGTCTGTTGACCCACCCCACCATTTCATCCCAGTTCAGCTCAATGAAATCGCCGCGAATCAATCCCAGGAAAGCATCCTTTGAACCATAGACTTTGACCCCCTGGTTGAGGAGACAGCGTGCGGCGACGCTCAAGGCAGTGTTCATGCCCGGAGCATCGGCGCCTCCCGTGAGGATGGCGACCGCCCCATTTTCACGCTGTTCCTGGGCGGGCATGATGCGGGTCAAGGTTTTGACGAGTTTCAACATATTCTTGAAGCTTTCGCCTCGCAATTCAAGCGCCCTGCCATAGTTTCCACTCTCGATCTCAGTGCCCACCGCCCGGCTTTTTTCCACGACGGTCGTCAAGGGGGTGGCGACGACTTCGTTCTTGACCAGTCCCAGCATGTGGCAATGAAGTGTATCCGGTTCATCCACCAGGATATCGACTGCGGCCACTCCCAGCCGGGTGGACAGGATGCGGTCGAATGCCGTCGGGGATCCGCCTCTTTGGACGTGCCCGAGCACCGTGACGCGAACGTCCAAACCCAGGCGTTCGGTGAGAATGCGTTTGATATCATTGGAGGTGATCGCCAAGCCATCGGGGTGTCTCGCTCCTTCCGCCACGATCACCATATGATGTGGGCGGCCGATCTTTCGAGCCTTGTCTATGGCTTCCACCATTTTCTGGTGCCAGCGAAGTTCCAGTTCTTCTTCGGGTACGAGCACCCAGGACGCTCCGCCCGCCAGGGTGGCGGCCAGCGCAAGGTAGCCGCAATGCCTTCCCATGGTCTCCACGACAAAGGTTCGCTGGTGGGAGGCAGCCGTTGAAGTGAGGTCGTCCATGGCATGAATGATGTGGTTGAGGGCCGTGTCGGCTCCAATGGACATGTCCGTGCCGTAAAGATCGTTGTCTATGGAGCCCGGGAGTCCTATCACCTGCAGCATGGGGATGTCGCCCTTCAAGGCCATTTCCTCATGGTCTTTTCGGATCTTTTCAATATGTTCAGGCCATTCCTGAGCAAGTACGTGTGCGCCGCTGAGAGATCCGTCGCCACCGATGACAACGAGGGCTTCAATCTTGCGTTCGAGCATCTGCAGAACCGCCTGATATCTCCCTTCCCTGGTTCTGAAGCGCTCGGACCGGGCAGTGCCGAGAAAAGTCCCTCCTTTCTGAAGAATCCCACCGACATCTTCCCATTTCAATTGGCGGATTTCTTCTCCTCCTTTAACGAGACCTTCGTAGCCATCGTAAATCCCGTATACTTTGAGCTTGCGATCAAGGGCTCTGCGGACTACCGCTCTTATGGCCGCGTTCATTCCCGGGGAATCCCCGCCACTCGTCATAACCGCCAAGGTTCGTACCATCTGGCAACTCCTGAGTAAGAACAGGTATTGGAAGTCATCCGAACTGGAATCCATTAACCTTAAATGACCCCATGGGCCACAACGAAGAATGAAATTTTTGTCTTGCAGGAATGGGCCTTGGCCGCAATGGCTTGTTCCCGGAGTGCTCCCGCAGGTCATTTGATAAAAGGTAATATGGCAGCAATGATGACTTATCTCAATCTATTTTATTGGTGAGCCTGGCGATCAGGGTGAATGGACCGCAGAATGGAACATGGAGGATTTGCGCGATTGGCGGGGGCAATCGAAAGAGCCCATGCATTTGAGCAAAACGCATGGGCTCCGGGGGTATGGTTTTTGATTTTAAGGCAATTAGAATATTACCAGGATTTTCTACATTTCGGGAACCATCTGGCGGAGTTGATCGTAAGTGAATACGGGGCCGTCCACACAAACGTATTTCGTGCCCATGTTACATCTTCCACAGATCCCGATGCCGCATTTCATGCGCTTTTCGAGGGTGGAGTAAATCTGATGATCCTCGAACCCCAGCTCTTTAAGGCCGAAAAGTACGAACTTGATCATGATCGGCGGACCGCAGACAATGGCCAGGCAGTTTTCGGGGGATGGGGCTACTTCTTTGAGCACGGTGGGAACAAAACCGACCCGTTCTTTCCATCCCGGAAATTCGGCATCGACCGTGAGCACCAGATCCACACCGCCGGATCTCCATTCTTCGAATTCATAAGTATAACAGAGATCTTTTGGAGACCTGGCGCCGTAGATGGCCGTGATATTGGCATAATCCTGGCGGTTGTCCGCCATGTAAAGCATCAGGGTTCGAAGCGGCGCCATTCCAATACCGCCTCCGACAAAGAGAATATTTTTCCCTTTCATCGCCTCGTAGGGGAATCCATTGCCCAGAGGGGCACGAACCCCGATCTGGTCCCCGGCATTGAGTTGATGAATCTTGGTAGTGACTTCTCCCGTCCTCATGACGCTGAATTGCAGGTAATCTTTTCGTGTGGGGGGCGAATTGATAACAAACGTCGATTCGCCGACTCCAAAAACTGAAAGCTGCCCGACCTGACCAGGACGAAAAGTGAATTGCTTCATCTTCTCTTCATCATCCAAGAGAACACGAAGCGTTCGAATGTTGTGTGTTTCCTGAATCACTTCCTGGACGGTCGCCAACTCCGGCAGATATGGGTTATGCGCATACACAGGCGTTCTCCTTCAACTCTTGCACGACCTTGCGGATATCGATGGATACCGGGCAACTGCGGATACACCGCCCACAGCCGCAACAGGCAATCATTCCGTCATACTTTTCCGGGAAATAGCTGAACTTGTGCCCTACCCGGTTACGGTAGCGCTCCAATTTAGTGGGACGGGGATTATGGCCGCTCGCCTCCGCAGTGTAGGTGCAAAACATGCACGAATCCCAGGAACGCAGACGTTCTCCCTTCAATCCCTTCATTTCGTCGCTGATAGTGAAACAATAGCACGTGGGGCAGACATAAGTGCAAATGCCGCAGCTGAGACACTGCCCGGCCATGGCCTGCCAGTATGCTGTCTGTTCAAACCGCGTCTTAAAGGATTCGACGCTGTCCTGTAAATCGAGGTTGCCCACCTGCTGCCGGGCCACCTGCTCATGAAGTTCTTTCGCAGCGGTTTCCTGAGCTTCGGTGGGAGCTGTACCCAATGCGTCCATGAAAGGCAGGGCCCGGTCGGTCAAAGCCTCTACGACGTAGCCTCCTTCAACGGGCATAATCCAAAAGTCACTGCCCGCCTGGTCTGCAGGACCGCTGCCGACCGAGGAACAAAAACAGGCCGAGTCGGCCTCCTGGCAGACCACTGTGGCGAAAAGGGTATTTTCTCTTCGTTTCTTGTAATAACCGTCCACAAACGGACCTTGCGTGAAGACACGGTCGAAAACGAAAAAGCCTTTCACATCGCAGGGATGTGCACCAAAAACCAGCGTGGGTTCGAAGTCTTCGGGTTCTTCCAGTTTGACACGTACCTTGGAGGGGTCCTCGGGGTTCTTGAGATATTCATAACTGAAAAGTTTCTCTACCTGCGGCAGCATGACTTTCTTGGGAAGGATCGTGCTCTGACGGTCCAATACGGGAGCAAGCCCCGGGCGGTAAGGCACGAATTCCACCCCATGCTTGTCTTCCCCTGCCGATGCTGGGACCCATAGTCTTATTTTCCGGGACAGCCCATCAAGGACTGTTCCCAAGTTTTCCTGGGCGATGAATACTTTCGCACTCATTGATTGTCCTCACTATTGCGGATGTTTGAACATTAAATTCCTGTTTCATTAGGACTAAATGTAAGCAGGGGAGGAACGGCATTCGGATCAACACCCGCTTCATAATTCAATAATTCCCTGGTGATCTTGTTGAGCTCTTCCTTCATGAGGGTGACCGGGATCCCCATGGGGCACACCCGTTCACACTCCCCGCACTCGGTGCATCTTCCCGCCAGGTGCATGGAATGAATGAAGTGAAAGAGGAATTTTTCAGAAGTATGCATGTATTGGGAGAGCCACTTGGGTTCCCGTGTTTCAGCAATGCAACGGTCCTGACACACGCAGAGCGGGCAGGCGTTTCTGCAGGCATAGCAGCGTATGCACCGGTCCAGTTCCTTCGTCCAGAACGCGAGCCTCTCTTCAAGAGATCGATTTTCCAGCTCTTGAACGTCCTTGTAAGCATTTTTGACGGTAACACGCGGTGCTACCGGCTCACCCACCAGCACATCATACATGAGGGGATTGGGATAGGCGCAGCGAAGACACTTGCGGGCCAAAACATCCTCCAAGGCAAAAGAGTGTGTCCCATCGGCGTCTTCCACTACCAGTTGCTTTTCATCCATCTTGACGGATTGAATATTTTTTAACGGAGCGGCTTTCATCACGCGGCGCCAATCGATGGTTCCCTGGCAGGGGACCCCGAAGATATAGAGCTTGTCACGAGTGATGAATTTTTCCTGAATCAGGGCAACTATGGATCGACTGTCGCACCCTTTGACGAAAATGCCGATTTTTTTGTTTTCGTCTGCAGACTGGACAGGGGGCGTCTTCACAAGATATCCGCTGAGGTTTCGAACGCAGAGCGGGTTCCAGACAAGCTTCCCGATGTCCTTGGCATCTTTTATGAAAACGGGTGTAGTATGGAGAGCGTCATAGCCCGCTTCCCAGCCGATCACCGTATCCAGTTCAGGAAAGGCAGCTTCAACCAATTCACGCAATTGTTTTGTCTTGATCTCAGACACTTTCAACCCCTAACCTTTCGCAGATGTCCATACCCTGGCTGATACCGGGATTTGGTCCCAACTGATGGATTTGTTCGGAAAACTCAGTAACCACCTTTTGCCATACCTGCCCTTCTGAAGCGGATACCCAGGTATAATGAAAACGGCGGGCATCGATTCCCATGAAGGGGAGAAAACGCTTCAAAACTTCCAGCCTGCGACGCGCATAAAAATTGCCGACCGAATAATGGCAATCTCTTGGATGGCAGCCGGATACCAATACGCCATCCGCGCCGTAGATGAGAGATTTCGCTACAAAGAGAGGGTCCATACGTCCTGTGCAGGGAATGCGTATGACACGCAAGTCCGTGGGTTGTTTGAACCGGCATACACCGGCAGTATCGGCTCCCCCGTATGAGCACCAGTTACATAAAAAACCTATGATTTTAATTGGCTGATCCTTGTTGGATGCGGAATCCGTCATGACCTTTATTCCTCCCTAAGCGCAAAGTATATTGACTTCTGCCAGGATCTGACTGTCCGTGGTATGTTGCAGCTGAATCGCCTTCGGCGGACAGGTTGCATTGCACAGGCCGCATCCTTGACAAACACTCGGCAGCACTTCCGCCTTTCGTCCGCCACCCCGGAGTTCCTTCCACTGGATGGCGCCGAATGGACATACCTCGATACATTTCCCACAGGCGATGCATGCCCGTTCATTGACCAGAGCGACCTGAGGATCCGTTTCAATGGTATCCCTGGAAAAGAGGGCCTGGACTTTGGCCGCAGCGGCACTCCCTTGAGCGACCGAAGAGGGGATGTCCTTGGGACCCTGGCAGACGCCGGCCAGGTAAACTCCCGCCGTGTTGGTTTCCACCGGACGCAGCTTGGGGTGGCTTTCCAGGTAGAAACCGTATTGGTCATAAGAGATGCGGAGCTTTTCAGCCAGTTCCTGCGCGCCCGATGCCGATTCGATACCGGTAGCTAAAACCACCAGGTCGGCTTCCACCTCTACTTGAACGCCCAGCAGCGTGTCCGCCCCCTGAACCACCAGGCGGTCTCCCTTCGGGTAAATCTTGCCGACCCTCCCGCGAACGTATTGCACCCCGTATTCTTCTTGAGCGCGGCGGACGAATTCATCGTAGTTTTTCCCTGGAGCGCGTATGTCCATGTAAAAAACATAGCAGTTGGAATCCGGGATATGGTCGCGGGTCAAAATCGCCTGCTTGGCGATATACATGCAGCAGACACCGGAGCAATAAGGACGATCTACAGAAGGATCCCTGGAACCGACGCAGGCAACGAAAACGATGTTTTTGGGTTCCTTGCCGTCGGATGGACGCTTGATGTGGCCTCCGAAGGGACCTGAAGCGCTCAGGATGCGTTCGTATTGCAGGCCGGAGATGACATCCGGGTAGCGCCCGCCGCCGTATTCTCCATAGGCGGAATAATCGAAGAGGTCAAAGCCGGTTGCCACTATGATGGCGCCGACCTGCTCTGTCACGATTTCATCCTGCATGGTATAATCGATGGCCCCCACGGGGCATATCTTCTGGCACACCCCACACTTGCCCTTGGTGAACTGCCGGCAGTAATCCTTGTTTATGGTCGCTTTCTTGGGGATGGCCTGCGGAAAGGGGATATTGATGGCCCGGGTTGGAGCCAGGTATTGATTGAAGGGGTCCGGAACCTGCTTGGATGGACATTTTTCCGTACAAATACCGCATCCCGTGCACAAATCCCAGTTCACATAGGTGGCCTTTTTGCGGACCTGGACCGTAAAGTTGCCGACATAGCCTGAGATGGAATCCACTTCGCTCATGGCATAAAGCTTGATGTTTTCTCTTTGAGAAACATCCACCATTTTCGGGCCGAGAACGCAAGAGGAGCAGTCAACCGTTGGAAAAGTCTTATCCAGCTGCGCCATTTTCCCGCCGATGCTCGAATTCTTTTCCACCAAAACGACTTCCAGGCCCCCTTCGGAACAATCCAGGGCTGCCTGAATGCCAGCCACCCCTCCGCCGAGAACCATCACCCTTTTGTTGATGGGCACCTTCGACGAGAAAAGAGGTTGGTTCAACGCCAGCTTGGCCACCGCCATCCGTACCAAATCGGCAGCCTTGAGGGTGTTGGCTTCCCGGTCGGAACTGATCCATGAAACATGCTCCCGGATGTTTGCCATCTCGAACATGTAACGGTTCAACCCGGCTTTCTCCACGGCACGCCGAAACGTGGGTTCGTGCATGCGGGGCGAACATGCCGCTACGACAACTCCCTGCAGATTATGCTCCTTGATGGCGTTTTGGATTTCCTTCTGACCCGGTTCGGAACAGGTGTACATATAGCTTGTCGCATAGACAACATCCGGGAAGGTCAGAGCCTTGCGAGCTACCGCCGCGGTATCTACCGTACCGGCGATATTGGTTCCACATTGACAAACAAACACACCAATACGCATTTTTTATCCTCAACTCATTTGAGATATTTCTTAGACTCCAGCACATCAGGATTATTCGGGATGAAAACCGGATGCCGAAGACAACCGGAAGACCTCATAATCAGCCCATCTTCATCCCTTCCCTAAGCGGCTAACCCCCAATGCCTTCCTTCGCCCTTCGCAGATCTCTGAACATGAAATCTGCATCCACAAACAGCTTTTTCATCCCCAACTCTTTTGGGTCGATGCCCAAAGCCATACCCATCAGTTGCGTTATATAAACCACCGGAATGTTGAAAATACGATGGGAGTGGCGTTCGACCTGGGACTGACGCAGATCGAGATTCTGCTGGCAGAGTGGGCAGGCAACAGCAATGGCCTGCGCACCCACACGGCGGGCCATGTCCAGAATGCGTCCTGTCAGTTTTCCGACAATCTCGTTGCGGGTAACGCCGTATGTTGCTCCGCAACATTCTGTTTTATAGGGGAAGTCGGGAACAGTGGCGCCTATCGCTTCCAGTAAGCGGTCCATGGAGATGGGATTTTCAGGGTCATCAAATTGCGCAAATGCCAGAGGACGCGATGTGAGGCAACCGTAATAAGGTGCAATCACCTTATCTGTGAGAGGTTTTGTAACTTTTTGCTTTACAACTTCCGTTCCGACATCCTCGTAGAAGAGCTGCAAAACGGAAACGGCTTTTATATTCCCATCGAAAGGCATGTCCAGAACTTCCAAAAAAGCCTCTCTTTTTTCCGGGTCATTGTATGTTTTCAGGGCTCCCTTGAGCGCTTTCAAACATCCCGGACAGGGGGTCATGACCACGTCGCAACCCTGCTGAATGGCGATGGCGAGATTTCGTCCAGCCAGGGCTGCAGACAAAAGTGGATCGACTGTCTGAGCGGGGCTGGAGCCGCAGCAGTTCCAGTCGGGAATTTCAACCAGCTCAATGCCCAGCGCTTTACATACCAGACGGGTGGAAACATCGTACTCAACCGCCAGTCCCTCCAGAGAGCAACCCTGATAGTAGGCGACTCGTTTCATAATGGGATTCCTTTTTTCAGTACCTGAATGGATTTCACTGACTGACATTCCGCTTGTGTCTTTCATCGAGTCGGGTCATTTTACAACGACCATGTTTCGATGCGAGTTTTGCAAGTCCCATGATGTTCATGTTCATTCGGGATTCATGAAGTGGTCGAAATGTCGGCAATAATCATTCCTCTATTTTTTGTTTCTATATGCTTCCAGCCGGTCGAAAATATCGGCAACATGCCTGCGGCCTTTGATCTTGTGAGGCCACATTGCCAGCTTGCCTTTTTTCAAAACTCGAGGAGCCAAATCCATATCCGTAAAAAGTTTCATGGATTTCAAATTGAAAATAGGGAGCAGGCCCGTTTCGAAAACACGGCCGAAAGTCTTCACCGATTTTAAAAACTCATCGTAAAATAAACGAATATCGCTCAAAGAGACCGTACCTTCCTTTCGCGACATGATCCGAAGACTTTCCATGACCTTGGCCACATCGATGTTACAAGGGCATCTTGTGGTGCAGGCCTGGCATGAGGCGCAAAGCCAGATCGAACGTGAATTCAGCACGATGTCTCTTTGTCCCAATTGAACCAGACGCATGATCTGGTTGGCTGGATAGTCGTAGACATAGGTGTAGTTGCAACTGGCGCTGCAGTTACCGCACTGGTAACATTTGCTGACCTGCTGTCCACTGGCCTTCTCCACCTGTTCGATAAACTCGGTGCCATAATTGTTTTTCTGGATTGACAGAGTATGGATGCGTTCCATTGTTTCCTTCCGATCCGAATGGGATACAAACCAAATTGTTGTTTGCCTTCGCCATATACAAAAAAGAGGTTGAACGTCCGCAACATTCAACCATCCATTGAAACTCAAATTTTGGGTTGTGACTATCGCGGCGCCCTGAGGCGACCCCTGCGAAAAAAATCACATGGGATGGGACTTCAACCCGATACGGGACCCATTTCAAAAGGCATCAACCAGTTTTTGACAATTGCATAAAACCTGAATCAAAAAAATGGTCAATAGCAAAAATAAACGATCCGGGAAGCGACAATCAAAACACCTCTACAACAGGAATGCGCTTCCTCCACACCTTGCCACCCGGCTTCAAAATACCGTCGGCAATGACACGGTGGGGATATATCAAAATTCGAACCTCTGGAATACCTCAAAAATTTTCCGTTCCGAACAAGCCGACATCCCATCGAGCAAGGATGGGACATTCCTACGGTAGGACATGTGGGAAGCAGCGAACGATGAACTAATCATGACCCATCGGGTCACAATGAAGGATGAAAAGGCGGTAAAAAGCTGCGAGGCAATAATAATAGAAGAAGCAACAAACTTTGTTGAAAGGTTCTACTGTCATACGCCATGAGCTCAAAACCATGGGCCTTTTTTCATACACAGCTTTCAGAATCGGAATCGGTCGAATGTCTGCTCTTGCTTCAGTCCCATCAGTCACGGATTTGCAGTCACAATGCGTTCGCAGTCGTAGCAGCCCATCTTGCACAGTAATTTCATATCAATTTATAGGAGATTGTTCAAGCCGTCTTTTACGATCTTGAAACTTTCAAACAGGGAAAAACGCGCCTGCATGAAAAAGCCCGGAGATTCCTTGCTTGGAATCTCCGGGCTCTAAAAGAGTGAGTCGCTCTTCAAATCCCCATTCACCATGGAGGCACAGAGATAGTGGAGAAATTTTATAATAATTCCAAAATTTTCTCCGTGTCCTCGTGGTGAATAACGGGATATTGGAATCCGCCAAACTCCCTAAAAAGTTTATGGTAAAGGGATAACCTTTAAGGCGCTCAAACCTGCGGTCTGGGAAGCACTCCAGCTCTCTCGGCAATCTCCGGCACTCGATGTTCCCACTCTATGGCCATGAGATGGACACCGGCAACTCCCTTCATCTCCTTGAATTCCTCAATTTGTTCGATGGCAAACTTGATCCCTTCCTCCGCGACCTTGCCCTTTCCGGCACCCTGTAACCTTTTGATGAGGGAATCCGGAACATCCATTCCCGGAACCTGGTTGGCCATATAGCGAGCCATCCCAACACTCTTCATGGGAGTGACCCCGGCGAGAATATAGCACTTTTCGTGCAATCCCATGTCCACAGCCCTCTTCATAAATTCTCTGAATTTTTCCATGTTGTAGATGCACTGGGTCTGGATGAAATCGGCTCCTGCCGCAATTTTCTTGGCCATGCGATACACGCGAAAATCGAAAGGCTCTGCAAAAGGGTTGGCCGCAGCACCGATAAACATCCGGGGAGGAACATCGATGTCCTGGCCATTGAGGAATTTCCCCTCATCCCGCATGGTCTTGACCGTGTGTATCAACTGCATGGAATCAATATCGAAAACGTTCTTCGATTCGGGATGGTTCCCAAACTTCTGATGGTCTCCCGAAAGGCAGAGCATATTGCGGATTCCATGAGCGTAAACGCCGAGGATATCGCTTTGCATGGCCAGGCGATTCCGGTCTCGACACACCATCTGGAAATTCGGTTCCAGCCCCTCCTGAAGCAATACGAGGGATGCCGCCCAACTGGACATTCGAACGACCGCAGTCTGGTTGTCGGTGAGATTGACAGCGTCCACACAACCCTTCAGATGCCGGGCTTTTTCTTTGAGGTGTTCCACGTTGGCGCCCTGGGGAGGTCCGCATTCACCGGTAAAGGCAAAATGGCCGGCCTTCAGTACTTTTTCGAGATTGCTTCCTGATTTGTATTCGCTCATTTTACCAGCTCCTCCCTGATCAACCGCCTGGGGCCTCCATCCCGCGCCGTGGTCCAACTCTTTGGCGGTTTGAATTCGAGCAGCTCATCGAGACGCCCCTGCTCCATCATTTTTCGAACGATCATGTCCCAAATGCAGTCCACATCCTTGGATATTTCACACTTACCGTTATCGGATCCTCCACAGGGGCCGTTGAGAAGGCTTTTGGAACATCGCGCAATAGGGCAAAGACCACCAAAGTAGTGCACCACACACTGACCACATCCCGCACATCTTTCCGCCCAGACACCATGTTCGATGGCTCCTCCCATGAACTTGGTATTGACTCCCGGAAAAATCCTCGAAGATGGAAAACGCTCAGCGAGAAACTGAGGTCCCACTCCGCAGGCTATCGATATGATCCCATCATATTCTTCGATGATCTCTTTCAATTCATCCACGTACTCGGGGTCGCACTGGCGTTCGAGGGTATGTTCACCCACTTCCAATGTATTTCCGTTTTTCTTTCCCGCGATTCTCAGAGTGGAAGCGAGGATAGCTGCTTCTTTCGCGCCGCCCACGTTACAGACGGATACGCAGCCCTTGCACCCGACGACAAGAATCTTTTTGAGATCCTTGACCATTTCGATGATTTCCTTAACCGGCTTTGCTTCGGCAATGATCATTTTGCACCTCACGGAGTGTTTACAGTTTCACCTTGGCTGTCACGGGGCCCAGCTTTTTCACCCTCTCTGTCATTTCGTACGCCACATCCACAAATTTCTGCCCCTGCGCCGCAGAAAGATTGAATACTCCGATCCTTTCGGGTTCAATGTCCAGTGCATCAAGAATGCGCTTTACATGATCCACTCGCTTGGTTGCCTTAGTGATTCCGCTGATAAATCGGCAACTGTCTTCCTGGCAGCCGGCCACATAAACACCGTCCGCACCTTCTTCAAAGGGTTTGAGAAGATGAAGCACTTCTATGCGGCCGGTGCACGGCACCTGGATGAGCCTGACGTTGTCCGGCAAAGTCTTTTTCATTCCATCGGCTACATTTGCCGCAGCTGAGACGCAATTGGTGCAGCAGAAAGCGATGATTTGCGGCTGAAAGTCGCTCATAATCATGATCTCCTTGAGGTCGTTTCCGCTTGAATCGTTCTCACCCAACCGGCGCTCCTTCTCACGGAAACTATAACCTGAAAATGGATTTCTTATGCATTCTCCAGTGCTTATCCCAAAAGAATCGACGGAGCCGCACTTAACATTTGATCACTGCAGCCCGGCATGACAATGGCTTTGGCGGGGCATTCGGCCACGCATATTCCGCAGCCCTGGCAAAGCCCAGGGTCGATGTAGGCCGCCCCCCTCTCGTGGTCGATGCGGGGTACATGGAACGGGCAGGTCCGGACACAGGTACAACACACCGCACACTTCTCCGGCTTCACTTCGGCCACCAATCCTTCCACCGTCACGGTATCCCGCGACAGAATTTCCAGAGCTCGCGCGGCCGCGCCCTTGGCCTGTGTGATACTTTCTCCGGTATCCTTGGGATACAAGGCCAGGCCCGCCAGGTAAACCCCTTCACTGCTTGCATCCAGGGGTTTCAATTTTTGAGGCGATTCCCCAAAGAAACCGTTTGAATCCAAATTCACTTTAAAGATATCAGCCAGTTCATTATTGTTGACCGGAGCGATGGCGGTTTGAAGGGAGACAAAATCGGTTTTCAGAACAACCGGTCTCCCAAGGATCGGGTCAAAAACCGTTACTTGAAGACGGTCTCCTTCGCCCTCCAGCGCCTGGACCACGGGTTTATTGTCAAGATCATAGCGAATGAAGAGAACCCCCTTCTGCCTGGCCTCTTTGTAGATATCCTCCCTTTGGCCAAAAGTCCGCATTTCCCTGTAGAGGATGTAGACATCCATATTCGGATTTTTCGTCTTGAGATCCAAAGCGGTTCGAACGGCAAAAGAGCAGCAAAGGTTGCTGCAATGCGGCATCTGGGGTTCTCTGGAACCGACGCACTGAATGAACACGGCGGAATCAGCCTTCTCAAAACGTGAGGGATTTTCGATCATTTTTGAGCTGAGTTCCTGCCAGCTATATACGTTCTTGTGTTGTCCGTAGAGGTATTCACGGGGAGTGACGGGGGCTCCGCCGGGAGCGAGAATGGTCACGCCATGGGCGACATCCAGCTCTTTTCCGTTCTGAAGAACGGTGGTGACGAAACTTCCCGCAAACCCCTTGTTGGCCTTTATCCTGGAATTCGTCAACACCGTAATGCGCTCATTTTCAGTGATCGCCTTCATCAATCCCTTCAAATAGGCCTGAGCGTCAGCCCCTTCCCAGGTGCACCTGACATGGCGGCCATGCCCTCCAAGTTCCCCCTGCTTTTCAACAAGGGTCACCGGATATCCCTGGCAGGCAATGGCCAGAGCGCTCTCCATTCCCGAGACACCTCCTCCGACGACCAGCGCGCGCTTCACCACCGGAATTTCAATCACAGGCGCTGGAGAGAGAAGCAGAGCACGGGCAACACCCATGCGCAACCGATCCTTGAGCTGTCCAGGCGCTTTTTCAATGTCTATGGCTCTCAGGTCTACGGTTTCGTAGAGATAGGGATTGAGGCCGGCCCGCCCGAGGGCTTTTTGAAGAAGCTTCTCATGGATGATAGGCGTGCAACTGGCAAAGACCAAACGATTTGCATCGGCATCCGTCAGCTTTTCCGTGAGTCTCTTCAAGACATCCCCTTCGGCGTGGAAGACTTCCGACACACCGGGCAGTTTCGCGGCATACTCTTCAATGCGTTGAGCCAAGGATGCATCCATGCCCGAACAGAGATGATAGGCCACGAGGATGCGGGGAGGGGCTTCCTCGCGTAATGTGGGAGAATTTTTGCCGGCTGAAGAGGCCTTGGGTTTCAAAAAGGAAGCGATTTCAGAGACGCAGGCTGTAGCCTGAATGATCGATTGCCCGATATCGTGAGGTCCGCTCACACCACCACAGACAAAGATTCCGGGCAGGCTGGTCGAAACAGGCTTGAACGGTTCAGAGCGAATATAGTGGTCCGGTTTGAGTTCAATGCCTATTTTCTCTGCCAGCTGCAGAGCTTGCGCAGAGGGTCTGAGCCCGACGGAGAGAACCACCATGTCGAAGACTTCCGTGTGGAGCTCTCCCACCTCATCTGCATAGCTGATGGATAGATCGTCCGAACCCGGCACCGGGGCTACTGAGTGAACCCTGCTTCGAACGAGGCGAACGCCTCTTGAAACGGCGTTGTTCAGGTAGTCTTCGAAGCCCTTCCCATGGGTTCTCATGTCCATGAAAAAAATGCAGGTTTCGATCTTTTCATCGAATTCTTTTGTATTGACCGCTTCTTTGAGAGCATGCATGCAACAGACAGAAGAGCAGTAAGGAGCATCGCACCGGTTGATCTCCCTCGATCCGACACATTGGAGCCATGCAACTTTCTCGGGGACTTTGCCATCGGAGGGCCTTTTGAGAACACCCCTTTCGGGACCCAGAGGCTTTTGGATTTGCTCATATTCCACGCTGGTAACCACATTGGGGAGACGTCCGTAAGAATAGGTGTCATATGCCGACGGCTCAAAGGTCTCAAGGCCTGCAGCGAGTATAACCGCTCCGGCTCTCAGATCTTTTTCATCGGGTCCGCTGCGAACGGAAATCTTGAAATCTCCTCTTGTTCCGGCAATATCCAATACCTGGGTATCCAGTAAAACGCTGATATTGGGGTCCTGTTCACAGGCCGCAATCCTGGGGTCCAGTTTGCAACACGCGCATAGGGGGTAGATTCGATGCAGGGCAGGCATCATGCCGCCAAGGTGCGCTGCACGTTCAACGAGTTGAACATCGTATCCTGCAGAGGAAAGGGAAAGAGCAGCCTGAATGCCGGCAATTCCTCCTCCGATAACCATCACAGAGCTTTGCGCTTCATTTTGAATCATAACATCGTTCTCCTGCATGTACTCCCTCAGTCACGATTGAAGGTAAAAAAAGAATCCTTGTGAAAAAATCCCTCATGAGCAATGGATGCCCCTGAATTGAACCATCAGATGCAGGAGCGATCCGTCCGGGAGAGTCCAAATGGGTCCATCTTCCGTTCAATCCAATGACTCGTTGCCGGATAGAGACTTTTTCTCACCTTGCCTGATTGCTTCGCTCCTTTGCGAAGGTCCCGCGGAGCCGCTTCTCTGGCCTGTCTCCGAATATCGGAGCCGAGACTGCATTTTTATTCCGTTGTCAGAGATGGGTTCATGCGGTTGTTGAATTGCCGCTTTGTGAAATACGAAGCAAGACTATGGATTGCTGACGAAAGACGAGGATAGCCGTACGAACTCCTCCGAGAGATCCAGGCAAAGAAGGACGGAAGTGGAAAAGGGCAAAAGGGCAATATGAAATCGAATCGCATCCACATCCGGATCAGCGCTCCAGTTTACTACCACTTTCCCTCAAAAATATCCTATCTGAGAAGGGTCGGTTCCTGACGATTGTCAATGAGTATGCCCGCAGGCAGAAATCATATTCCAGCCTACGGGGGCATGCATTTTCCTAAGTACCGAAAATTGTAAGTACGCGGCCATTTCTTTGTAGAACGGCTTCCAGCCGTGACAGGAACCGAAAACCGCACGCTGTGTCGCGATAGGAAGCCGTTCTACAAAAAAGCACGGGAAATGGGTGCATAATTGCGATCATGAGGACTATGGAGCAACATAAGAGCGGGCATGTGGATATCGAATAGGAGCATGAGCGGGAAGAATGACACTCAATTCTCTGAACACTTGAACGGGCTCATTATAGTTTGGAGCGAAGTCATCGTCAATGAGATTCAGAATAAATCCAGGGGTTGATATTTTAAGGAAATTCAATGGAGTTGAGAGTCGTGGCGCATGAAAATTTGCAAAACGTCCTATCCTATTACATGTGATCGCCCTGTGCCGGAAGAACCTTGACTTGGCCGACTCACTGGTTTATGAAGCAAGTTGTGATTTTTATCACTGAAAACAGGCAATAAATCACTCGGTGAAGAATTGTTTGAGTGGTGTGGTGAAAGCGAAGCATTCCTTCTTCGCCCGGCCTGTACTTAGAGCCTATTCGAAAACCTACCTCGGCAGCGCCCCCCCTTGGCCCCCCTCGAGGGGGGCCAAGGGGGGCGCAAAGTCCACAGGTTGTTTCCGGATAGGTTCTTAATGCGACATTGTCGCATTAACCGCGGAGACACAAAGGACACGGAGAAAGACTTTCAAGGGAAATCTCTGTGTTCTCCGTGTCTCTGTGGTTTGGATGAAATCTGACAATGTCGAGTTAAAGGGAACGGTTCTGTTTTAAAGGGTGAGGAAGGAGGGCGATGTCGGTTGAAATCAATAAACAAAAAGGTTGGGTTGAGACAAAGAAGCTAAGTTCATCGTGTTGTTGGCTCATTCTTGTTGCAGCGATCAGCGGTTGAATGCAGCGGGTGGGGTTTGCTCAACGGGAGGCTTCGAGCAGGGGATTTTTTTGTGATTGTAATCGCATGATACAATCATATTTGGCTTCGGAGTGCAACAGGCAACGATGGCTGAAGCCCCTTGCTTGATGAAATGTTCACGGCGGTCTTCCGTGAAAGGTTCGCTTACGCTTACGGAGTGGATGTTCATGATGGAAAAAAAATCTTTGAAGCCAACAGTTGGCGCAGTAATGGTGGTGGGGGGCGGAGTGGCAGGTGTGCAATCGGCCCTCGATCTGGCTGAATCGGGCTATTACGTCTATCTTTTGGAAAAGAGCCCCTCTGTGGGGGGGGTGATGTTGCAGTTGGATAAGACGTTTCCAACAAATTGCCTGAGTTCGTGCCGTGGTTGTCGTGCTCAGCATGGCGGATTGGCCCAACTGGATGAAACGGTGCCGGTCAACGATTGTTCGACGTGCATCATTTCCCCCAAGCTCGTTGAAAGTGGTCGCCATGCCAATATCGAATTGATCCCCATGGTCGAGTTGGAGTCCGTGGAAGGGGAAGTGGGGAATTTTCAGGTCAAGGTTCGAAGAAGGCTTCGAAATCTCGATTGGACCACAGCTCCCCCCATGGCTTCTTTTGGTGATGAGGAAACGGTCAATCTGAATGTGGGTGCAATTATCCTTGCAACCGGTTTCAGGGTCTTCGATCCCGCAACGTATGATGTCTTCGGTTACGGCAGATATCCAAACGTGATCACCAGCCTGGAATTCGAATCGATCATGAATCCTTACGGCCCTTCTCGAGGGCGCCCATGTCGTCCTTCCGACAATCAGCTTCCCAAGAAGATTGCCTGGTTGCAATGCATCGGGTCTCGCGATTTGCATGAAGGAGCCCATGGTTATTGTTCCAGTGTCTGCTGTATGTATGCCATCAAAGAGGCTCTTGCGGCGAAGGATTATTCCAGCGATATCGATACGACGATTTTTTATATGGATATGCGCACCTTCGGCAAGGAATACGAGGCATATTACAATCTTGCCAGAAACGAGCTGGGAGTGCGTTTCGTCCGTTCCCGTATTCACAGTATAGAACCGGCCGGACCGGGTTCCGACGACCTCAAGCTGGAATATATGGATGACAAGGGAGAATTCCATGTTGAAAACTTTGACATGGTCGTGCTCTCGGTAGGGTTGGAGGCTCAGAAGGACGTCAAGGAACTGGCTGGTAAGTTGAAAATAGATCTCGACGAGAGTGGTTTTCCAATCGTTGGCGATTTTGCCCCTGTGGAGACTTCACGTCCGGGTATCCTGGCCTGTGGAGCTTTTGCCGGACCCAAGGACGTTCCGTCCTCCATCACGGAAGCTTCCGCATCTTCCGCAGTGTCTGCGGCATTGCTCGCTGCATCCCGCAATACCATGGTTTCTGAAAAATCTTATCCTCCCGAAGATCCGATCATTTATGAGAGGCCTCGTGTGGGCGTGTTTCTTTATCAGTGCGGTTCGGAACAGACCGGCGTGCTCGATGCGGAGGCTGTTCGGAATTACGCAAAAAGACTGCCCAATGTGGTTTATGTTGCCGACACGGGTCTTTCCTGTGGCGTAGAATCTCAAAAAGCCATTTGTGATGCCATAAAGGATAATCAGATCAACCGGGTTGTCGTGGCGGGATGCAGTCCGCGAACTCATGAAAAGTTTTTCCAGGATACCATTCGGCAGGCGGGTCTGAACAAGCACCTGTTGGAAATGGCCAATCTTTTGAACCAGGATTCCTGGGTGCACAGTGACGATCCTGTCAGAGCGACGGAAAAGGCCAAGGATCTCATCGGTATGGCTGTTGCCAAAGCTGTTTTGCTGGAGCCCTTTGCCGAGCAGGAACAAAAGATCACGCAAAAAGCCCTGGTGGTCGGGGGTGGAGTTGCCGGCATGGTGGCGGCCAAGACACTGGCGGCTCAAGGGTATCCCGTTTGTCTGGTGGAAAAATCCTCGCAGTTGGGCGGATACGCAGGCAAGCTGTACAAGACCTGGCGCGGCAGTGCCATATCCCCTTTCGTTGATGAACTGGTGAAGAGTGTTCAGGAAAATCCTCAGATCGATGTGCGCCTCTCCAGCTCCATAACCCATGTGGAAGGCAATGTCGGTCATTTCCAGTCTACCATTCAAAATGGGGGAGGCGAGGAGGTCGTGGAGCATGGGGTTGCGATCCTGGCAACGGGTGGAAAGGAATTTATCCCCAATGAATACCAGTTCGGAAAGCATCCCCGCATCGTGACGCACCAGCAACTGGATCAACACTTCAAGGCGGGTGAACCCACCCTCAAGGCGATTCGGTCCGCTGTATTCATTCAGTGCGTCGGATCACGAGAACCCGATCGTCCCTATTGCAGTCGTGTATGCTGTACGCATTCCATTGAGAGCGCTCTCGAATTGAAGCGGATCAATCCGAATTGCGACGTGTATGTGCTCTACCGGGATATGAGGACCTACGGCGACCGGGAAAAGCTCTACAGTGAAGCCCGCAAGGCGGGGGTTCTTTTCGTTCGTTTCTCGCTCGATAACAAGCCGAAGGTGGAATTGGTCGGTGGCGGACTTAAGGTAACGGTATTCGATCCCATTCTTCAAAAAGACGTTGTGTTGTCCCCCGACCTCATCACGCTGGCGACGGCTATTCTGCCCAACGATGCGCAAGCATTGTCCGGGTTTTTTAAGGTTCCCGTCAACAAGGACGGTTTTCTCTGTGAGGCCCATCTCAAGATGCGCCCAGTGGATTGTTCGACAGACGGTGTTTTTCTGTGTGGTCTGGCTCATTATCCCAAGTCTTTGGATGAAAGCATTGTGCAGGCTCAAGCGGCTGCATCACGGGCGGCAACTTTTCTCGCAAAGGAAAACATTCATTTCCACGGAGCTGTTGCTGTGACCAATCAATTGATGTGCAGCAGTTGTGGAACCTGCGTGAATATTTGTCCCTATTCAGCTCCGAAGTTCAACGACAAGGGAAAGGCTGAGATCAGTCCCGTGCTTTGCAGAAGTTGCGGCCTTTGTGTGGCTTCCTGCCGCTCCGGCGCCATCAGTCTGCGTGGCTATGAGGATGCACAGATTTTTGCCATGATCGACAGTTTATAGAAATACCTGCGGAAGTGGGGAGGAAATGAAAACGGTTGCAACAGCGCGTTTGTGCGGCCTGCCTCCGGCTTCCGGTCAGAAAGAATAGGAGAAAGACATATGTCCGAGTGGGAACCGAAGATTGTTGCCTTCTTGTGCAATTGGAGTTCATATGCGGGAGCGGATTTTGCCGGCCTGAAACGTCTGAAATACCCTGCAAACATCCGTGTCGTTAAAGTGCCTTGTGCCGGCCGGATCAATCCCAAATTCATCCTTTCCGCCCTCCGTCATGGAGCTGACGGAGTGTGGATTTCCGGTTGCCACCCCGGGGAGTGCCACTTTGTCGAAGGCAATTACTATGCGCGGCGCAAGTTTGCCCTTCTGAAGAGCTTTCTGGAACACACGGGGATTGAACCGGGACGAATCCATTTTTCATGGATCCTGGCGACTGAGGCTAATAAATTTGCGCAAATGGCACAAGAGGTGGTTGACGGAGTGAAAGCGCTGGGGCCAGCCCGTCATTTCATCAAAAAGCAAGCCGAGGTGTAAATCGATGCGAGCATATACCGAGAAAATTCGAGAGGCGGCAAAACGCCTGTTGTCTGAAAATAAAGTGGACGTGGTGATCGGCTTTCGCGCTGGAACGATTCCCTTCATGAATGAACCGTTCATCGCAAAAAATGTGAAACAGGTGGACCAGCTCGTCTGGGATGGCAATTGCGGAATCAACTTGGCCAATTATATCACCAAGCGTACCGACCGGATCGCCGTTGTGGCCAAGGGGTGTGATTCCCGAAACATTGTTGTCCATATCATGGAAAACCAGATCAAACGGGATCAGCTCCACATCCTGGGGGCTCCCTGCAAGGGAATGATCGACAGAAGACGCATCCTTGCAGAACTCAAGGGAAAAGAACCGCTCCAGGTGGAGGAATTGGACGGCAAGGTGCAGATCAAGGGGCGTGATTTTGAGTTGAGCCTGGATCGCAAGGAATATTTGCAGGAAAACTGTGCCATCTGTATTCACCGCAACCCCGTCATTTACGATGAATTGCTGGGAGATCTGGTGGAAGAGCAGGATGTGGACCGTTACGAAGACATCCGCAAGGTGGAAGCGCTTCCTCCTGAAGAGCGTTGGCAATACTTTGAAGACCTGATCTCTTCCTGTATCCGGTGTTATGCCTGCCGGAACGCCTGCCCCGCCTGTTATTGTCCCACATGTTTTGTGGATGAATCCCGTCCACAGTGGGTGGGGAAGACCATCGATGCAACGGATACCCGGACTTTTCACTTCCTTAGGGCCTATCACTTGGCTGGACGCTGTACGGATTGCGGCGCTTGCGAGCGGGCCTGTCCAATGGGAATCAAGGTGCGACAGTTCACCAAAAAGCTCGAGAAGGATGTGAAGGAACTTTATGGTTACGAGACCGGTTTGACCCTGGAAGGACGGCCTGCGCTCGATACTTACAAGCCCGGTGATCCAGAGTCGTTTATCAAGTGATGACAGGGTTGGCATAAAACGTGGGTCAGCGACGGGTGATTGGGAATCACTACGAGCTTATCAGGCATGGGATCACTATGCACAGCCTGCCGAACCGGGATCGCTGACCGCTGAATACAGATAGGAAGGGACGAATCCATGTCGGAAATTTATATCGTCAGAGACAAATTTCCCGGAGTTGTACAACAACTGATGGGCCGCTACCGGGTGTATGGACCGGTCTTTCAAGGCCAATATCATGAATATGCCGAGCTGAAGAAGGCCGAAGATCTGGACTTGAATTTTCAGAATACCCGCATGTCTCCCAAGGGGTTGTTCCATCCGGAAGCTGATAAAATGTTTGAATATTCCCTGGCCGAAGGTGATCCGGAAGCCGGGATACTCAAGGAGATTCCCAAGGATTATTCGCCGCGGGTTATCCTCGGAATCCGCCCTTGCGACGCCAAGGCGTTTCAACTGGATGATGTCAATTTTATAACGGAAACCATTAAAGACACGTGGTGGGTGGAGAGAAGAAAGAGCACGACGCTGGTGGGGCTGGCCTGCAACGCGCCCTGCAGCACCTGCTTTTGCACGACCGTGGGAACCGGCCCCTTTGATCCTTCGGGGTTGGATGTCCTGATGATCGATATGGGCGAAGGATACGTAGTTCGACCCATTACGGACAAGGGAAAAGAGCTGGTTTCCGGTATTGCCGGCGATCCCGTTCCGCAGGGTGCTTCCGAGAAGATTGAAACGCTCCGGAAAACGGCCGAAGACATGCTCGGGACTCAGTTCGATGTGAAGGCCTTTACCGAGAAGAATACGCTGGATCTTTTCAATGATCCTCTTTGGGACGAAGTTCAGTTTTCCTGCATCAACTGCGGCACCTGCACCTTCTTGTGCCCGACCTGCTGGTGTTTCGATATCCAGGACGAAGTCTGCGAGGACAAGGGGGAACGTTTGAGACTCTGGGATTCATGCATGTTCCCCCTTTTCACGCTCCACGGATCGGGGCATAATCCCCGTGCCCAGAAGCTTCAGCGTGTGCGGCAGCGTTTCATGCACAAATTGAAGTACTATCCCGAAAAGTACGGCAATGGGGTGGCTTGTGTGGGATGCGGTCGCTGTGTGAAGTCCTGTCCCGTCAATATCGATATTCGTCAAGTGGCCCGGATGATGGCGTCCGCTTGTGTCTGCCCGGCTTAAACCGGTCGGTTTATAGATGGAGGAATGAAGGTGAACAATCCTTATTTGCCTTATCCTGTCCGGATCGAGTCCATCGTGACGGAATCGGAAGATCGTAATCAGAAGACTTTTAAGCTGGTCTTCCTGAATCCGGAAGATGAAGCCAAATTCAAATACATGCCCGGCCAGTTCGCCGAACTTTCTGTGGCGGGTCAGGGAGAAATTCCCATTGGTATCGCATCTTCCCCCACGGAAAAGGGGTTCATCAAATTTACAGTGAACAAGGTGGGGAAGGTCAGCAGATACCTTCACAATATGAAAGCTGGGGACATCATCGGAGTTCGGGGTCCGCTCGGGAACAGTTATCCCTGGGAAACCCTGCAGGGCAAAAATGTGGTGATCATCGGAGGCGGTTTTGCCTTCACGACGCTGCGGTCTTCGATCATATACATGCTCGAGCCTGAAAACCGGCCCAAGTATGGGAACATCGATGTCGTTTACGGCGCAAGATTTCCCGGCCTGCTGCTGTACAAGGACGAACTGGCGGCATGGGAGCGAAGGGACGACATCAATATGCACATCACCGTAGATGGAACGACGGATCCCAACTGGAAGTATAATGTAGGGTTTGTTCCGGCGGTGACGAAGGCTAAGGCCCCAAGTGCCGAGAATTCGTATGCCATCATCTGTGGTCCTCCCATCATGATCAAATTCACTCTTCCGGTTCTGACGGAGCTCGGCTTTCCTCCCGATCGCATCATTTCAAGCCTCGAGCTGCGTATGAAGTGCGGAATCGGGATCTGCGGACGATGCAACATCGGCACAGAATACGTTTGCAAGGATGGGCCGGTCTTCACGCTGGAAAAATTGTCCACGCTGCCCAATGAGTACTAAGAACCTATCCAGAAACCACCTGTGGACTTTGCGACACCCCCCTTGGTCCCCCCTCGAGGGGGGAATTAAAGGGGGTGTCCGCTGCCGAGGTAGGTTTTCGGATAGCCTCTAATGAGTAAATGGCATGCTCCCTCCAGGAGGAGGGATGCATCCAATGCGACATTGTCACATGAACCACAGGGACACGGAGAACACGAAGATTTCATTTGAAAGTCTTCCTTTGTGCCTTCTGTGTCTCCATGGTTCAGATGAAATCCGACAATGTCAAGCTAAGAGCCTATCCAAAAACTTCCTCCGTTCGCCCTTAGATACCTCATGGCGAACGGGGTTGAAGCCGGTGGTTTTTTTGGATAGGCTTTATTTGTCAGAGGGGCTCTAAAGGTAGAGAGACGCAGGTGGTGATCGTCTTTTTACCGGTTTTAAAGGTGTAACACACACAAGGGGAGAGAATTTATGGAGCCGTTGCTGTTGACCAAGCGTGAAAAGCGCAAATTGGCGAGCCAATATGCCGACTTGTGCCTGACATGCGGTACGTGTGCGGGAGGTTGTCCAGTCACGGGAGTGGATGGACTGGATATTCGGAAGGTGGTCCGCCTGGCGCTTTTGGGACTGGATCAGGAGGTCATTGATTCCAAGTTTCCCTGGGTATGCACCATGTGCGGACGTTGCGAATATGCCTGCCCCATGAACATTGATCTTTTGACATTGATTCGTTCCGCTCGAAGCCTGAGGGCCAGGGATAAGGTGCCGGGAGTCCTTCACAAAGGCGTAGCCATGTGCCTGAAGACCGGCAACAATGTGGGGATTCCCAAGGAAGATTTTATATTTTTGCTGCAGGACCTTGGAGAGGAGTTGGCGGAAGAGCTTCCCGGGTTCGAAGTCCCCGTAGATAAAAAGGGCGCAAAATACCTTTTCACCATCAACTCCAAAGAACCTTTCGCCGAACCCGAAGACATGATGTACTGGTGGCGTATCCTTTATGCAGCCAATGAATCCTGGACCACTACCTCAGAGAACTGGGAAGGCGTCAACTGGGGTTTGTTTACCGGTGATGATGAGGCCATGAAAGAGATTGTGGGCCGTATCGTCAAAAACTACAAGGAACTAGGGTGTGAATATCTCGTCCTGCCGGAATGAGGGCACGCCTATTACGCGACCAGGCTTGGTCTGCAAAAATGGTATGCAAACGAAGGCGTTAAGTTTGTAAGCGTTCATGATCTTTTGAAGAAATATATAGAAGAAGGCCGCATCAAGATAGACAAATCCGTCCATGAAGAATTGACGACCCTCCATGACCCCTGCAATTATGGCCGTAAGAGTGAGCGCACTTTCGGCCACGGATATTACGAAGAACCTCGTTGGGTGACCCAGCAGTGTTGCGAAAACTATGTGGAGATGCATCCCAACCGTGCGAACAATCTGTGCTGTGGTGCAGGTGGGGGAGCCTGGGCGAGCCCGTATGTTGAAGAGAGGATCTTTTACGGTCGGACAAAAGCCAAGCAAATCAAGGATACAGGCGCAAAGCTCCTGATCGCTCCCTGCCACAACTGCCGCGACCAGATCATGAAGAGCCTGCGCAAGGAATATGACTTCATGGATGTGGAGGTCAAGTATCTTTGGGAATTGGTGGCGGACTCCCTGATCATCGAACCCAGGGAAGAAGCAGAAGAATAGGGTCAGGTTTTTCCCTTTAATGAACGACAGCCCCAGAATCGCGCATAGCGCGCGTGAATGGGGCTTTTGTATTTCCAGCATATGATGTAAAAGATTTATATTGTGAACAGTTGAAATCTTGACTTCTGCATGATGATCAAAAGTCTTGATTTTGTCCGTGCATAGAAAGGGTTATCAAAAGTCTGCTCAGGAGTTCAATGTGCGCCACGGAACTTGATAGAGAAGTTTCTTTGCACCCTTGGGGAGTTGGCGGATTCCAATATCCCGTTATTCACCACGGAGGTACAGAGATCGCAGCGCGGCCAAAGCCGCAACCAAACATTCACCACAGAGGCACAGAGGACACAGAGTGAAGAGATGATCCTGTCTGCTGCGGAGGCGGCAGACAAGATTCTCCATGCCGACTCCCGGCATGGAGAATAGTTGCTTTTCTCTGTGCCCTCCGTGCCTCCGTGGTGAATAGGGATTTCAAGAGCGACTCACTCCCTTAGCCTTTGGTCTACATTACGATAGAGTAAACAATGAGTAAGAAACAAGATGTCAAGAAAAGCAGGAAAGTTGAATTCAGACTGACTCCCGAAGAGTGCAGCGAACTGGAAATGATCGCTGACCGGTTGATGGTTCAAGATCCCAATGGCGAGAGCCTTGGGAACTACCTTAAAACCCTTCGTGGTGTGTTGGGCGGCAGAGAGCACCTCATAGCGGCTTTGATCGATAAGCTCGGCAAGAATCCGACATCAGTGGGGTTCAAGACTTTTGTGGCCGTCAAGGACAGCATTCAGGGAAAACAGCTTCAACGGGTAGTCAAGCAGACTGGATATCGTTTTGCTCAAAAAGGTTTCGTTGTGGAACCCGGTGGGGCTTCCGCCGAAAAAGTGGTTTTGATTCCGAAGGAGGTTCGAAAACCTCTGGCGTACCTGATTCCGGCGGAAGGGACCTTCGGCTTTATGACCGCTCTGATTCCAGAGAGCAAGTATCCCGCACCCATGGCGGTTTCAGCATTTTTCGAGGATGACTTCGATCACCTGTTTGTTCGTGTCGTAGATAGTTCCTATCGGACTTTTAGAGAATACATTCAAAAGATTGGCGAGAATCTTTCAAGAAAGAAACCTTGTGAGGTCCCTATCCGGCATGCTGCGAGAGTCTTTTTTGAACTCCTTGAGTGGTTCCCCAAAAAGGAAAGCCTCCCTGAAATAGAGGAAGCCAGGCAGCTGCTCCAGCCATATCATGATCCCCAAGAGCCGCCGTATGCGTATGAATTGATGCCTGCTTTAGACGATCGCGAACGGCTCTTTCATGATGTGGATGTTGAGGCGCTTTGGGAAGATATCGACCCATCCTGGCTCGTATTTCCCCAAAGTGATTTGTTGCCCTACTGGGAAAAAATCCAGGAACTGGAAACCCCGGTTTTGGTTTTGCCGTCTGAAGTTCAACACGAACGCATCACGGATTGGCTCAGAAAGGCTGTAGATGAAATATGTGTGGGAGCGCGGAGGTTTTTCTATCAGCGTTTTTTTGAAGAACAAGCATTGCTCTTCAAACTCTCCTCCGAGGAATCAGCGGCCCTGGGCTGTTGGGCTATTGCACAGCACCTGAGGAGCGGGGCGCCCGCAGGTGAAAATCCCTTTTTTATCCGTCTGGTCGTCTATTCCATTCAGTATCACTGGGGTGAAGAGGCCAAAACACAGTCCGTTCAAGACGAGGAGTATCGGGAAAGCGAGTCTGGGTTGATCCTTCCGAAGTAGCAATACTTTGGGGTTCTCAAGGGCAACATGTTCGTAAGGGAGTTGGCGGATTCCGATATTCCGTTGCTTACCACGGAGGGCACGGAGAAGATTTCTGTTCCTTTTTGCGTCGATGAACTGCTTTCATACCTGGCCCGCATGGAAAGAATCAACTTTGAAATGTACCGGATATTCTATGGAGATCAAGCCATGTTGGAAACCATACAAGTCAATACTTCTGATCATGCCGTCATGGTGGATGTGACGGATTTGATTTCCCGCAAAGTGCAGGCGAGCGGTGTTCGAAGCGGCCTTTGCATCGTCTATATTCCGCATACAACGGCCGCTGTGACGGTCAATGAGGGGGCGGACCCAGCCGTTGCAGCCGATATAATCAATACACTGGACCGGTTGGTGCCCTGGCGGGCCGGGTACAAACATACAGAAGGGAATGCCGCTGCCCATATCAAGGCGATGCTCGTCGGAGGAAGCAGCCAAATCATCATCGACAACGGACACCTTGTACTGGGTACGTGGGAACGTATTTTCCTCTGCGAATTTGACGGACCCCGAACGAGAAAGATTCGTATAAAGATTTTGGAAGATTAGAAAGATTTGCAGATCCTGCAGACTAAAAAGATGGTAAGTTATTCAATTTAAAACATTTTTATTCGAGCTGTCGACGAATGTCCGTAAATAAAATAGGTTGTCGGGGTGGAAAAGTGTTTTTCGATGACTATATTGCGACTTGATGTCCGCGCGGATCAGAAAATGACTTTAAACGGATAACTGAAGGAGGATATACGTGGCTGAAAGACTGCAAATTTACAAGTGTGAAGTATGTGGAAACGTTGTTGAAGTTCTTAACGGTGGAGCGGGAGAGCTCGTATGCTGTGGTCAACCCATGAAACTATTGGATGAAAAGACTGCCGATACGGGGAAGGAAAAGCATGTGCCGGTAGTTGAAAAGACGGCAACCGGATTCAAGGTAAAAGTAGGGAGCGTTCCTCACCCCATGGAAGAGGCACACTTCATTCAGTGGATCGAGCTGATCGACGAAAACGGCAAAGCGTACCGCCAGTTCCTCAAACCGGGCCAAGCCCCGGAAGCAGTATTCTGTGTGGATGCCAAGACGGTGACCGCGCGGGAGCACTGCAACGTACACGGAGTTTGGAAAGGATAAGGCAATGCTGAGTGAGAGAATGGAAAAGGCGTTGAACGAGCAGGTGAATGCTGAACTCTATTCTGCTTACCTTTACCTGTCCATGGCCTCATATTTTAGGAAGATCAACCTCAATGGCTTTGCCCGGTGGATGGAAGTGCAATCTCTGGAGGAAGTGACTCATGCGATGAAGTTCTATAATTTTATCAATGAGCGTGGAGAACAGACGATTTTGAAGCCCCTTGAAGGTCCACCCATCAGCTGGGAGACCCCCCTGGCGGCTTTTGAGGATGCTTACAGTCATGAGCTGAAGGTTACTGACCTCATCAATAATCTGGTCAATCTGGCCATCGAAGAAAAAGATCATGCCACCAACAACTTTCTCCAGTGGTTTGTGAGTGAACAGGTGGAAGAAGAAGCCAGCGCCAACGAGGTGGTTCAGAAACTCCTGCTGGTGAGGGACGGACAGGGAAGTTTTTTCATGCTCGATCAGGAACTCGGAAAACGCATGTTCAACATTCCCGTAGGTACAACCATTGTCGCCGGAGTCACTGCGTAACAGCCGAACCGGTTTCCCCTTGAAGAGTCTCTTTCGAACTTTGTTGGATCGAAGTTATCGAAAGAGGATTTTCCAGCCTATGAAAATGGACGATATCTCTACGAGACTTTCGAACGTTCGGGATGACGAAAGACCAACTTCAAGCCCTGCACAGTATGTGTGAACAGCAAATGCGATGATGACTGGAGGTATAAGACCTGCCGGTTCAAGTTCCGGCGTGATGGAAGGTCGGCCGGCTGGATGTATAAAAGGAAATGTTGGAATTTCCACCGACTTGTGATGTGAAGAGGGAATGGGAAACCGAAAGGAACCCGGTTCCCTCTTTTTCTTTGAACCTGATTTGTATCAAACGCTCAGGGATTCGATCACTATGCTTCCGATTGAGATGAAAAAAAAGATTGTCGATAAGATTGCCCATGCGGAAAGCCCCCGGGAGCAAGCCATTGATGTCATGACTGAAATGCAAAATTATTACGGTTACATGAGCGACGAAGCGATGGTGGAAGCCGGGGAGCTGCTGGGAATGACACCTCTGGAATTGGAAGAATTGGCAACGTTTTATAATTTCATTTACCGTCAGCCTGTCGGAAAATATGTCATTCATATTTGCGACAGCACGGTCTGCTGGATGAATGGATATGAATCCCTGCTCGATTACCTCTGCTCGCTGCTGAATGTCGAGCTCGGAGGCACCAGTTCGGATGGGTTGTTCACTCTCCTGCCCGTCTGTTGCCTCGGATACTGTGACCATGCTCCGGCGATGATCATCAATCGGGAAATCTACGGTGAATTGACTCCTGAAAAAATTGAACGAATCATCGGTAAACTGAGAGACCGGGCATATTCTGCCGAGAAGGGAATCGGTGAGTAAGATGTACCCACAAGTGCTCTTTAGAAACCGCAAGGCCAAGCGGATCGCTACGCTCGATGAATACTGCGGGGGTGGGGGGTATCAGGCGCTGGGGGATGTCCTTGCGAAATACGCTCCCAAGGAAGTTTGTGCTCTGGTTGAAAAAGCCAACCTTCGAGGAAGAGGAGGCGCCGGGTTTCCTGCAGCCAAAAAATGGGAGGCTGTCCCCGAGGATGGAGCCTTTCCGAGATATTTGGTCGCCAATTCCGACGAGATGGAACCGGGTACTTTCAAGGATCGTGTTCTGATCCATGCCGATCCTCATACGATCATCGAGGGGGTAGCCATAGCGGCCTATGCGATTTCCGCCTCCAAGGCATTCATCTTTGTGCGTCCCGATTATGAGAGCAGTGCATGGATTCTCGAAAATGAAATCGAAAAGGCAAAGCAGGCAGGATATCTTGGGAAAAATATTCTGGGCAGTGGTTACTCACTGGAAGTCATCGTCCATCGCAGCGGCGGTCGCTATATATGTGGGGAGGGCACGGCTCTGCTCAATGCTCTCATGGGAAAAAGGGCCAATCCCAAGAAGCCTCCTCCGTATCCCACCGTGGAAGGGCTTTGGGGACGCCCCACGGTTGTGAACAACATTGAGACCCTGGCTAATGTGCCACACATTGTGCGCAATGGGCCGGAGTGGTTTAATGAACTCTCCATGGTTGAAAAGAGTGGGGGGACCAAGATATTTTCTGTGAGCGGAAGAGTGAAAAATCCGGGATGCTTTGAATTGCCGATGGGGGTGCCTTTGAGGGAAATCATCGAAGAGCATGCCGGAGGAATGCTTCCCGGGTTGGAGTTCAAAACGTGCCTGCCCGGCGGAGCTTCTACTCGATTTTTGACACCGGACCTGCTCGATGTCCGAATGGATTTCGACAGCATGGCTGAAGTCGGTCACAGGATGGGAACCGGGGCCATCATCGTTTTCGACCGGAAAACGTGCCTGGTGGGAGCGACTCTGAATTTGACGCAGTTTTTCATGAGAGAATCCTGCGGTTGGTGCACCCCTTGCCGGGAAGGATTGCCGTATCTGAAGGATTTATTGTGGCGTATTGAAAACGGTGAAGGAAAAGAAGAATATATCCCCATGATCCAGAGCATGTGCAAACATTTGTGGAATTCCTACTGCGCTCTGGCTCCCGGTGCTGCATCCCCCATTGAAAGCCTTCTGACTTTTTTCGAAGATGAAGTGCGTGAGCATATAGTCCAAAAGGGATGCCCCTTCAAATAGATATTTGGGAATGTCGAGGCCTTAAGGGCTTATCTGGAAACATCCTGTGGACTTTGGAATCCCCCTCGTCCTCTCCTCGAGGGAGGAATTGAAGGGGTGTGTTCGCAGCCGAGGATAGGTTTTCGCATAGGTTCTATGTAGGCTGAGTTGCAGAAAATGGCGCGAATGGCCGTTTTGCGTTTTCATTCCGCTACGGATATGAAAAGGAATGCCATGCCCAGGTTGACGATCGACGATTTTGAGATTGAAGTCCCTGCGGGGACAAAGGTGATTGAAGCGGCTGAACGGTTGGGAATCATGATCCCCCGGTTCTGCTATCACAAGGGGTTGGGGTCCGTGGGTGCTTGTCGCGTCTGTGCCGTAAAATTTCTGCAGGGGCCTTTCAAGGGTGTCCAGATGAGTTGCATGATCGATGCCCAGGACGGCATGGTGGTTTCCACCACGGACGCAGAAGCGGTGGCGTTTCGCAAGCAGGTGATCGAGTGGCTCATGTTGAACCACCCACACGATTGCCCTGCGTGTGATGAGGGGGGGCACTGTCTTCTCCAGGATGAGACCGTTTCGGGAGGGCACGGCATTCGCCGGTACGAAGGCAGGAAACGGACCTATCATGATCAGTACCTGGGGCCGTTTATCGCGCATGAAATGAACCGGTGTATCCATTGCTATCGCTGTGTGCGGTTTTACCAGGAATTTGCCGGATATCGTGATCTGGGAACATTGCAGATTGCCAACCGTGTGTATTTTGGGCGTTTCCAGGATGGGCGCCTGGAAAGCCCTTTTTCCGGGAATCTTGCCGATATTTGTCCAACAGGTGTGTATACGGACAGGACAGCTCGCTACAAAGTGCGGCGTTGGGATCTCCAAAGAGCATCTTCTCTCTGCATCCATTGTTCTCTGGGCTGCAACACGGTGGCCGGTGCGCGATACCGCGAAGTCCTGAGGATAGAAGCCCGCCTCAACGATAAAGTGAATGGCTATTTCATATGTGATCGTGGTCGGTTCAGCTATCCGTATGCCAGCCGCCCCGATAGGCCGCGAAGGGCGAGAGCCGGTGGAAATGAAACCTCAATGGACGAAGCAATCCGCGCGGCCGCCCAAAAATTGTCCCGCATTCGGCAGGATGCCGGAGAAAAATCCGTTGCATGTTTGGGAAGTGTACGCAGCAGCCTTGAAACGCTGGGGGCTCTGAAGCGCCTGAGTCGCATTCAGGGTTGGCGTTCAGCGAGTTTTTTCGAAAATAGACATGTGCAACGCAAGGCCATCGATGCAGTTTCCAGCCTGGATGGCCGGCTTGCCGTCTCCCTTCGCGAAATTGAGAAATCCGATTTTATCCTTGCGGTGGGAGTGGATCCCATCAATGAAGCTCCCATGCTGGCTTTGGCCATGCGTCAGGCCTACCGGAAAGGGGCGGCCGTCACTGTCATGGACCCGAGACCCATATCTCTTCCACTGGAATTCGAACATTTGCCCGTGGCTCCCCGTGACTTGGACGCCGGTCTTCATGCTCTTGTCCATGGGGCGGAAGGGCAAAGCAGTCCCAGGTTGGAAAGAAGCCGAAGCCCCGTTATTGTCTGTGGTTCCCAGGTGGTTCGGGACACGACCCCCCTGAAGGCTGCCGAATGCGCCAATTATATCGAGGGACTGAAAGGGCAGTGCGGCCTTTTTTATGTATTACCCGGCGCCAATGCCTTTGGCGCTGCATTCCTCTCTTCTCCTGAACAGCATGCTTTTGCCGATATGATTGAAGAGGTGGAAAAGGGATCCATAAAAGCCCTGATTGTTGTGGAAAGTGATCCTCTGCGTCTCTTCCCCGATGCAGCGAGGTTGAAGGCCGCTTTTCAACAACTCGACCTGTTGCTGGTAATAGATTATCTCCCCTCTCAAATCGCTCAATATGCTGATGTTTTCCTCCCCTCGTCCACGATCTTTGAAACTGGAGGAAGTTATATCAATCAGGAAGGACGCCTGCAGTTTGGTCAAGCGGTTCATCGTGTGGGAATGCCCATTCGGCAGGTGAGCGGTGGAAGCCATCCTCCCAGGATCTACGGCAGCGAAGTCCCGGGTGGAGAACCGAAAGCCGCCTGGGAATTGCTCGGGGAACTCTCCGGAGCTCTTGCTCCGGAAGGGGCGGGATTTCAGGAAGAACATCCCTGGAATAGCCTGGCGGAAGAAAATCCTGTTTTGGGCCGATTGAATGCAAAGGATTACCCCTTTGACGGAGTCCGGGTTATACCGGAAAGGGCTGAGGGGATTGCCCGGGCGGTCCGGCCGGAACAGCGGTTTGAGCCCCCTTCCGAGGAGCCTCTGGAACTTTTTCTCGTAGATTGGACCTTCGGTACGGAGGAGCTCTCCTTATATGCCGAGGTGATGCAACAGGTGGAGGCGGAACCGCTTCTTTTCATGCACGCTGATGATGCGGCAAAGAAGGGGCTGGCGGACGGCGACAAAGTCGCTATCCGCCTTGAGGATGGTTCCCTTGAAGTTCTTCTGGGTGTTCGGGAAAATATGGGGCGTGGAGTCCTGTTTCTGCCGCGCCACCGCAGGATTGAATGGCAAAAAATCAAGAATGTCTCAGTGAAGGTTCCCTTGGAGCACATCGAGAAGGTATGATCTGATGTGATGAAAATCAGGCTAAATTTATCCGCAGATTACGCTGATTAAAAAGAGCTTACCGCCCCAAGATAAGATGTTTTTTTAAATCTACGAAAATCTGCGCAATCTGCGGATAAAAAGATGAAGCGGAAATTCAGGAGAAAAAATGAGAAAACTTTCGGCGTCAATATTGTCTGCGGACTTCGGTAAACTTGCCGACGAAGTGAGAGCAGTGGAAGCGGCCGGGACGGATTGGATCCATGTGGATGTCATGGATGGGCATTTTGTTCCTAATATTACTATCGGACCGGACGTGGTCCGCGCAGTTCGCAAGGTCACCTCGTTACCCCTGGATGTGCACCTGATGATCGAAAAGCCCGAACGCTATGTGGAAGCCTTTGTGGATGCCGGGGCCGATTGGCTGGGGGTCCACGTGGAAGCCTGCCCTCATTTGCACCGCACGATTCAAAGCATCAAGGAATTGGGAGCCAAAGCCATCGTGACGGTGAATCCGGGAACCCCTCTCATGAGTATCGAAGATGTTCTGGGCGAGGTGGACATGGTGCTCCTGATGACCGTGAATCCCGGTTTTGGCGGACAGAAATTCATTTCCGGTGCGCTGCCCAAAATACGCAGGTGCCGGCAATGGATCGATGAAAGAAATCTGCCGGTCCTTCTGGAAGTCGATGGAGGCGTGAATCGCGATACGATCGACGCTTTGGTGGATGCGGGCGTGGATGTTTTCGTGGCAGGTTCCGCCGTTTTCAATGGTGGGGATTATGCCGGGAATATTAAGCGATTGAAAGACCGCATGTAAGGGAATTGGTGATAGATCAAGCTCTGCACGGTCCCTCGTTGCTCAAGATCGCAATTATGCAGCCATATGCAAAGCATGTAGGTTGGGTTGAGCGGCAGCAAAACTCAACATGGGTCTTCGTTGGGTTATGGCGCAAAAGAAGCGCCTGACCCAACCTTTCAGAACCGACAGACAAAAAGTCCCTCGAAATTTGAAACCCGGAGGGTCTTTCAGTTTTCCTTGGCCAATACGGCGAGAATGCCCACGCCCCAGACTTCCAGAGAGTCCTTGAGGGAAAGCTTAGCGGCTGTCAGCGCTTCTTTGAAATCCCGGCTTCCAAAGCGGTTTTCAGTGGGATGCAGCAGAATGTGTTTTGTGATGAAGTTCTGATAAAGGGTAGGGTAGAGCTCCTCCACATAAAAGATTCCACCGGGCTTGAGAACCCTTGTGATTTCACGCAATGCACCCTGCCAGTCAGGAACGTGGTGCAGGACTCCGAAGTCGAAGACGGCATCCAGGACGTTATCGGCGTAAGGCAGGTTTAAAACATCCCCAACGTACATCGAGATTTTGCTTTTTTCCTCTGGCGAAAGGAATCGATTTCCCATGCGGATCATCTTGAGGTCGAGATCCATGGCGTGGATCGCTTTGGGGTGGAACTCCCCGAGGATCAGGCCGGCGCCGGCCCCTCTTCCGCATCCCACTTCCAGAACGAGAGAGTCGGGAGTGAGTTCCTGCACTCTCTTCATCCAGCGAATCTCAAACCCCTGTTCCATGACGCGAAGGGGATTATTGACAACCAATCGTTCAGCCCAGTTCAGCTTCATTGCGTGACCCTCATTGTTTTCTGCCCACGTGGACCACTGCGATTCCATTCGTAAGCCGGCGGTAGGTCACCTTCTTGAACCCGATTTCCTCGAGAATGTATTTCAATTTTTCAGGACCGGGAAACATGCGGATGGATTCCGGAAGATAGGTATAGGCGTGCCGGGATCCCCCCAATATTTTTCCCACACCCGGCATAATGTAAAATGAGTAAAAGTCGTAAAGGGATCGAAACCAGGGGGTGACGGGTTCGGAAAATTCCAGGCACATGAATTTCCCGCCGGGTTTCAAAACCCGGTACATTTCCCTGAAGCCTTTTTCCATGTGTGTGAGATTCCGTATTCCAAACCCCACCATGGCGGCATCGAAGCTTTCATCCGCAAAGGCGATCTTTTCGGCATCCCCCTGTATATACATTATGTTATCGGCGTAGGGAGTTGCTGCTGCCTTTGGAATTCCGGTTTTCATCATGGCCCAGTTGATGTCGTACAGCATGACACGTCCTGAAGACCCGATAAACGGCGCGGCCATGAGGGCAAGATCCGCCGTCCCTCCGCAAACGTCGATGACACGATCCCCTTCCTGGAGGCCCATCATCCTGATAGCGATCCGTTTCCAGATATAATGTGTTCCGAAGCTCAGGAGGGTATTCATGAAATCATATTTGTACGCTACCGTGTTGAAATGGCGCCGTACCCAATTGACTTTCTCGTCTTCGGGAACGGTCAGGAATCCAAAATGTGTCGAGGGAGAGCTACCGGCAGGGGGGAGAGTGGTTTCTTCCGGTATGGTGGAGTTAGAAGATTTCATAAGCTTTCCTGTAATGAACCTTAAGGCATATGAAGCAAAACGGCTGCAGAACCGGAGAGGACACAGAGAGCGCAGAGAATAAGGAAAATTCAGAAACCGGCTGTTTTTCCCTTTCTGGAATATCTGCGTATCTGCGGATATGCAAGCGGGGGAACGGCTACCCTGTTTTTACAAACGGATCGGCAGCACAAGGGGAAACGTTCGAAAACCCTCTCACTGAAGGCAAATCAACCGGCTGAGACAATCAGCCCCGACCGATCTCAGATCGCGACGGGCCTTTCGGCCCGTCGCGATCTGAGATCGGTCATTGATTTCCGAATGCAATTGCGGGACGGAACGTTAAGCGGGCTTGACCACGAGGCCGGATCGGATGCAACGAGTGCAGGCGCGAACCCGGCGAACCGTACCGTCTTTATCCACGTGACGCACCGACTGCAAATTGGGCAACCACAACCGCTTGGTTTTATTATTTGCATGGCTGACATTGTTGCCAACCTGGGGGGTCTTTCCGCAGAATTCACATTTTCTGCTCATGGCTTTGCTTCCTTTCTTTACGGATATGTGATTTGCTGAAAACGAACCTGTTCTTTTCAGACGCTTATGTTCAACAGAGAGCCTTCCTATTTCACGAAAAAAACCTTCTACCATACGGGCATGTTTAGGGCAAGCCATTTTGCAAGATAAACATTTATGAAAACCAATTTGCACCAACCTGACCATTATTTCAGCAATTTTCATTTTGAAAAACCTATACCCCCTGCCCCCCTCAGGGGGAATTTTTAGGATAAAAGTCCCCTTTGAAGGGGGGATCAAGGGGGATGTCGGAAATGCCAATATCATGAGAGACATCCAAAATGAGAATTGCTGCCATTATTTCTCAATATGGGAGTATGTCGCTCTTGAAATCCTCATTTACCACGGAGGCACAGAAATCACAGAGGAATTCCATAAGAATTCCAAAATCTTCTTCGTGCCATCCGTGTCTCAGTAGTGAATAACGGGATATTGGAATCCGCCGACTTTCTATAATAATCCATCCTGAAAATTTTTCATCACCTGTCAGAAAAATGGAAGGTGAATTTTCTTGACAGAATATATGTCAAATGCTACCTCTGCAATCTCATAAAGAGTCTTATTGCCGAATTTCCCTCCCTAGTAAATTATGTCCAGGAGCTACTTAGCCCGGTCTTGGATTGTTGTCCACAAACTGCCTATGGTCGCTTTATTTTGTGAAGACCCTTAAAAAGGAGAGAAAAGCGATGTCGAATCGAAGGAAGAGACAATGGGTTTGTTGGGGAGTGGTCTGTGCATTGCTGATCGTGGGTTGCTGGGCCTACGCTGCCGAGATGCTGCAAAGCAGTTACAGTCCGGTGGTCATGAAAGAGCCGTTTGCGGACACGATGGCCCGCATGAAGGCCGCCAAGGCCGAAGTGATGAAACGCCAGATGACCCTGCTGGAGGAGCGCTACGATCTAGCCGACCGTCCGGCAAAAGGGGTTATGATGTCGGAAGGCAGGAAAGCCGTCCAAGAAGGGGTCCGGGTAAAGCTGCCCAAGGGGGTGAGCTGGGAGCAGTTGGCCGGCATGAGTGCGGAGGAGATCAAGGAAAAGAACCTGTGGCCCAAAGGGTTTTATCCACTGCCTCATCCCAACCACGCGGAAGGCGGCATGGTTTTTCCCCAGTTCCACATCGACGAAATCAAGAAACAGGAAGGACGGGATTTGACCCGTTTTGATCTGGACTTCGACCTTCCGGCCCATTTCCTTCCGACGTTTCCACCGCCCATCTATCTCACAACCCGTCCCGACCTCGGTGACGTATCGCAGGGAAAAGTCGTCACCATTATGAACTACTTTGAGCTGTTTAATGGCATTCTCAACCCGAAGCAATTGGAAGGGCTCAGGCTTCTGGTCACACCCTTTCCCCAGCAGCAATTCAACCAGACCGACGATCGGCGTTCCGAACTTGCCAGCCGTGGAGTCACCTGCTTTGATTGCCATGTGAACGGGCACAGCAATGGCGCCACCCATCTGGTGGGCGACATCCGCCCCCAAGAATTCCGGCATCGCTTGGACACACCTCCCCTTCGCGGCGTGAACGTCCAGCGCCTGTTCGGGTCGCAGCGGGCGCTCAAGAGCGTGGAGGATTTCACGGAGTTTGAACAACGGGCTGCCTACTTTGACGGGGACCCCGTGATTGCTACAAAGAAAGGTGTGAACATCCTGGAACGCGGCAGCCAAGTGCATTTCATGGCGGAATTCCAGGAGATCCTGGATTTTCCCCCGGCCCCCAAGTTGAACATTTACGGAAAACTGGATCCTGCAAAAGCCAGTGAATCCGAGATGCGCGGCCAGGAAATCTTCTTTGGCAAGGCTCAGTGCGCCGTGTGCCATCCCGCTCCCTACTACACGGATGGTTCGATGCACAACCTGAAAGCCGAGCGGTTTTTCAAGCCTGTTATGATCAACGGGCGTATGGCTTCCGCCGATGGCCCCATCAAGACTTTTCCGTTGCGCGGAATCAAAGATTCCCCTCCATATCTCCACGACGGACGGCTGCTGACTCTTGCCGATACCGTGGAATTCTTCAATTTGATTCAGGGCCTCAAGCTGAATGAGCAGGAAAAGAAAGACCTGGTGAATTTCATGGCTGCCCTTTAAGAACCTGTCGACTCGTTGACCTCACTGTCACGCCCGCGCAGGCGGGCGTGACAGTGAGTGAGTTCGATACCTGTTTTTCCGGCTTGCGGGCAGCGCACCTTAATCTGATCGTGTGAATCTCTGCCCCATGGATTTCAGATCTGCTTCGACTTCGTAGAGTCTTTTCATTGCATCCTTTCAAGATTTGGCCTATCCTCTAAGATCTTTCGTTTCCCTCATCCGGACATTTACCGGATCAACCTTGACCTCGGATGTCTGTCACAACACCTCTCACCATACTTGGAGAATATCAGAGCCTGCGTCATGAATTTATCCCAGTTTCATGCGCGGATTGAAAACGCTCTTGAAAAACGATGTTATCATGAGCTATGAACCATGAGCCTTTTTCTCATATAAGACTATAGAAAGACGGAGCAAATAAAGAATTTCATTTGACAGTCTTTCTCTGTGCCCTTTGTTTCTCCGTGGTTCGAATGAAATCTGACAATGTCAAGTTATGAAGCCTATCAGATAGGAGGAAATGTGGGTCAAGACCTGATGATCGTTCTCGGTGTCTTCGTGGGCTCCGCGGTGTTGTTTGCAAGCAATCGCATTCGTAATGACGTTGTGGCAATTATGGTTTTGCTTGCCCTGATGTTGACGGGGGTTTTGACGGTCTCCGAATCTCTCGCCGGTTTCAGCGATCCAGTGGTCATGGTGACCATCGCCATGTTCATCCTGGGCGAGGCCATGGTGAATACCGGTATTGCTCAGAAGACGGGGGAGGCCGTGCTGAAAGCGGGCCGCGGCAGCGAAACCCGTTTGATCGGTCTTCTGATGATCGCCACAGGAGGAATCGGGGCTTTCATGAGCTCCACCGCCGTAGTGGCACTCTTCATTCCTGTCGCCCTCACCGTTGCCGCCAAGGCCGGCCTGAACCCTAAACGGATGCTGATGCCGCTTTCCGTCGCTGGCCTCGTCAGCGGCATGATGACCCTCATCGCCACCGCCCCCAACCTGGTTGTCGACAATGCCCTCAGGGTGCACGGTTTGGCTCCACTGGGCTTCTTCAGTTTCACCCCTTTTGCCATCGCCGTTCTCGCGGTCGCCGTGACTTACATGCTGTTCATGGGGAGGCGAATGCTCTCCCGGGAGGTCCGTGCCGAAGGTGGTCCCCGGGGTACGACCATGGCGGACTTGATCAAGAGCTACGGCCTTGTGGATCGGGTCCATCGACTACTGGTTCCCGCAGACTCACCGCTCATAGATCGCGCCGTAGCACGCATGAAGTTGAGGATAGACTATGGGATCAATCTCATCGGATTCGAGAAACACCACCTCCGCAGACGCATCCTGATGCCCCCCGCGCCGGATACGGTGTTCGAAGCGGGCGACCAGATTTTCGTGGTGGCCGATGAAGGGGATCTGAGGCATTTCAAGGAGGCGTTGGGATTGACACACCTGACGCTGCTAGGGGAGTTGGGACAGCGGGAGGTGGTGGAGGAAATAGGCCTGGCCGAGATCATGCTTACCCCGGAATCCAAACTGATCGGCCAAACGCTGGAAGAGATCCAATTTCACGCCCACTACAATTTAACAGTGCTTGCCGTACGTCGGCGCGGAAAGCCCCTGATTGCCGATCTCGCCCATCTCCCGCTGGATTTCGGAGACGCTTTGCTCGTCTCTGGAAGCTGGTCCGATATCTTGAGACTGCGCAAAGAAAGAGAGCACATTGTCGTGCTCACGCTTCCGGAAGAATTCCATGCTCTGGCACCCGCCCGCCAGCGGGCTCCGCTGGCTCTCGCCATTCTGGCGGCCATGGTTGCCGTCATGGCGTTCAGGCTTCTTCCCAATGTCGCCGCTGCGCTGCTGGCAGCCTTCGCTTTAGTGGCTACCCGCTGTGTCAAGCTGGACGCGGTTTATCGCGTCATTGGCTGGCAGGCTGTGGTCCTCATGGGCGCCATTCTGCCACTCGCAACCGCATTCAACAAGACAGGTGCAACCCGTTACATCTCCACCAGTCTCGTCGATTCTCTGGGCAGCCTGGGGCCCCCGACCATGTTGGCGGCAGTGTTTCTCATCACTACGGCCACCGGTTTTTTCATATCCAATACCGCTACAGCGGTGCTTATCGCACCCATCGCCATCGAGGCGGCACTGACGGTCGGTGTTCCGCCGCAAGCCTTTGCCATGACCGTGGCTATCGCCTGCTCAGCCGCTTATGCGACACCTGTCTCATCGCCCGTCAATACGTTGGTCCTGGATCCGGGCGGCTATACCTTCATGGACTTCGTCAAGGTAGGGCTTCCCCTCCAGTTGCTGACCCTGGTCGTTACAGTGGCTCTTGCCCGGTTGCTTTTCTCTTTTTGAATCGTGGGACATTGTCACATCAACTCCCATGGCCTGATGAGTCACAACGAAAAATGAAAAATGGACAAAGAGATACAAGGCAATAGGGAAAGCGGGAAACGTTCTTGAAAAGCGATGTTATCATGAGCCATGAGCCATGAAGCATGAGCCTTTTTTTCATATAAACCACAGAGACACGGAGGACATGGAGAAAGATCCTCGTCCTCCCACTCACGCCATGCTCCCCAATGCCTTGCGAAAACGGCCGAGAGACAGGCTGAAGAGGATGGCGCCGATGGCGGCCAGAGCGGCGAACTGCGGCCATACGACCTCCAGCCCCGCACCGCGGTAGAGGATGGCCTGGGCGAGCATGACGAAATGGGTGTTGGGCGCTCCCAGCATGAGGAACTGCACCAGGTCGGGCATGCTTTCCCTGGGTGTGATACTGCCCGAGAGCATCTGCAGGGGCAGAAGCACCAGCATCAGCAGCAGTCCGAACTGGGGCATGGAGCGTGCGATGGTGCCGAGGAAAATTCCCATGGAGGTTGTGGCGAAAAGATGGAGGGCTGTGCCGGCCAGGAAAAGCATGAGCGAGCCCTCGATGGGCACCGATAAAAGCCCCTGGACGACGAAGACCAGCGAAAGGGCCGTGGCGGAAAGCACCACCAGGGCCATGGTCCACACTTTGCTCATCATGATCTCGAAAGGGGTGACGGGCATCACCAGCAGATGCTCGATGGTTCCATGCTCGCGCTCGCGAATCAGGGCGGCTCCGGTGAGCACGATGGCGAGCATGGTGACATTGTTGATCACCTCCATGACTGCGCCGAACCAGGATTTTTTGAGCGATGGGTTGAACCTGACCCGCAGTTCGAGATCCACCGGCGATGCGGCCGCCGCTCTGTGCCCCTGAAGGAAGGCGTTGACCTCGCCGCTGACTATTGTCTGGATGTACCTGCTGCCGGTAAAGGCCTGGCTCATGCGTGTGGCATCGACATTGAGCTGGATGGTGGGCCGGCGGCCGGCCAGCACATCGCGCTGGAAATCCGGCGGAATGTCGAGGGCGAAGGTGTAGAGCCCGGTGTCCATGCCGGCATCCATCTCGGACCGGGAGATCAGCACGGGTGGGATGAAATAGGGTAGATAGAAGGCTGAGACAATCCGGTTGGAGAGATGCGAATGGTCCTCGTCCACGATGGCGATGGGCGCCTTGTTGAGAGTTTCCGGCATGGCCGTGGCGGCTGAGTAGACTCCAGCGGTAAAAACATAGACGATCAGCACGAGCATGATCGGGTCGCGGATGAGGCTGCGCAGTTCCTTGATGCCCAGGTGCAGGATATTGGAGAACCGCACGATCAACGCTCCTGTTTTTTCAGCAGCACGGTGCTCAGAGCGATCAACACCGGAACGGCGATGGCCAGGGGAATGAACGATGCGTAGAGGTCGGAAAAACTCAGTGATTTGGAGAATGCGCCGCGCGAAATGATCAGGAAATGGGTGGTGGGATAGATTTTGCCGATCAGTCCTCCCACTCCCTCTAGAGACGATACGGGATCGATCATCCCCGAGAACTGTTTTGCCGGCAGGATGGTCAGTACGGCAGTGCCGAAAAGCGCGGCAATCTGGCTCCGCATGAAGGTCGAAATCAACAGGCCGAAGGCAGTGGCCGCCATGACATACAGCAGGGCCCCGGTCGTCAAGGTGGGGAAGCTTCCCTTCACGGGGACTCGGAAGACAGTGACGGCGAGCAGCACCAGGAACAGAAAACTGAGCATGGCCAGCGCCACATAGGGAATCTGCTTGCCGAGCAGGAATTCCAGGCGGGTGACGGGAGTGACGTAAAGATTGACGATGGAGCCGAGCTCCTTCTCGCGTACTACGGAAAGCGCGGCCAGAACGGCCGGAATCAGCATGAGCAGCAGCGGGATCACCGCCGGCACCATGGCGGGCAGGCTCTTGACGTCGGGGTTGTAGCGGAAGCGTGTCTCGATGTTGGCTGGCCCCGCCACTGCATCCGAACCCAGCGCCTCGGCGGTGCGTGTGGTCAGCCAGTGTGTGTGCATGCCCTGCACATAGCCGCGCACGGTCTCGGCGCGAGTGGGCATGGCACCGTCGATCCATGCCCCCACCGCCACGGGATCTCCCCGTGCGATGTCCCGTCCGAACCCGGGGGGGATCTCGATGGCCAGGCTGATCTCGCCTGCGCGCATGCGGCGGTCCAATTCCTCGTAGTCGGTGATTGGTGCTTTTTCGACGAAATAGCGCGACCCTGCCAGGTTGAGCGTGTAGTCTCGGCTGATGCCGGTCTGGTCGCGGTCCAGCATCGCGAAAGAGAGATCCTCCACATCCATGTTGATGCCAAAACCCATCACCAACATCAAAATCGCGCTGCCCAGCAAGGCCAGGGTCAGTCGTATCGGGTCCCGGAGCAGTTGCAGCCCTTCGAGCCGGGTGTAGCTGAAGAGGCGGCGCAAACTGAATTTCGATGCTGTTTGTCCGAAAGCCAACGATCCGTTATGCCCGCTCATCTTTGACAGGGGGGCGGAAATCCGTCCACGACCTGGATTTCCGCCGGGAGCTTGCGGGAATGACGACCTGGAGGAGGACAGCCCAGTTTCCGGTAAGTCCCGGCGTTTTTCAGACAGTTTCCGGTCTTTTGCAGCAGCCTCTTCCAGGTAGGCGATGAAGGCCTCCTCCAGCGTTTGCGAGCCGCGCTTTGCTCTCAACCCCTCCGGGGTATCGCTCACCAGCACGCGTCCGGCATGCATCAACGAGATGCGGTCGCATCGCTCCGCCTCGTTCATGAAATGGGTGGAGATGAAAATGGTGACTTTGTCCCGGCGCGCCAGGTCGATCATGATCTGCCAGAAGGCGTCGCGCGCCACGGGGTCGACCCCGGAAGTCGGCTCATCGAGGATCAGTATCTCCGGTCCGTGGATCATGGCCACGGCCAGCGACAGCCGCTGGCGGACGCCGAGTGGCAGCGCATCGGGCAAAGCGTCCATGACATCCGAGAGGCCGAAGCGTTCCGACATCTCTCTCATGCGGGCGGGAATTTTCTCGACAGGCATGCGGAAAAGCCGGGCGTGCAGCTCCAGGTTTTGCCGGACAGTGAGCTCCGAGTAGAGCGAAAAGGCCTGAGACATGTAGCCCACGCGGCGGCGGGTGTCGAGGTCGCGCGGGTCCACGGGGCGGCCGAACAACCAGGCCTGCCCCTCACTGGCCGGCAGCAGCCCCGTCAGCATTTTCATGGTCGTGGTTTTGCCGCAGCCGTTGGAGCCGAGGAAACCGAAGATTTCGCCACGGCCGATGCGAAAGCTCACGTGGTCGACGGCGATGAAATCCCCGAAGCGCATGGTGAGATCGCGCGCCTCGATGGCGATGTCGGATTCTTCACCTTCTTCGCGAGGGGGAATGTGCACCGGCTGGTAGCCTTCGCGCTTTTCCCGGGGCAGCAGGGCGATGAAGGCTTCTTCGAGCGTGGTTGTGCCGGTGTTTTGGAGCAGTTCCCGAGGGGCTCCGGTCGCCAGCACCCGGCCGCCGTCCATTGCCACCAGCCAGTCGAAGCTGAAGGCCTCCTCCATGTAGGCCGTGGCGACCACAACACTCATACCGGGCCGGGCGGCCCGGATCTGCTCGATGAGTTCCCAGAACTGGCGCCGCGACAGGGGATCGACGCCAGTGGTGGGCTCGTCGAGGATCAGGAGGTCGGGGTCGTGGATGAGGGCGCAGCAAAGTCCGAGTTTTTGCTTCATGCCGCCAGAGAGCTTGCCCGCGGGCCGCCCTGAAAAAGGGGACAGGCTGGTCGCTTGCAGCAGTTCTCCGATGCGTTGTTCCCGTTCGCTGCGGTCATGGCCGAACAGGCGGCCGAAGAAATCGGCATTCTCGAAGACGGAAAGGGTCGGGTAAAGGTTCTTGCCCAGCCCCTGGGGCATGTAAGCCACGCGTGGGCCTACCAGCCGGCGATGTTCTGCTTCAGCCATGTCGCCGCCCAGCACCTCGATGTGTCCGCTCTGAATCGCGTGGGCTCCGGCAATGAGCGCGAACAGGCTGGACTTGCCGACTCCGTCCGGGCCGATCATGCCGACCATTTTTCCGGCCGGTATATCCAGGTGGATCGCATCCAGCGCCTGCGTCCTGCCGTAGCGCAGGCTTACATTGGAAAGGCGCACCACCGGCGCGGAACCTGCACTGCCGCTCTCTTTATTCTGCATGGTGGTATCAGGCCGGTGTTCATTCATTGCGGCACTTTCACCTGCAGGTGGGCCGGCCACGGGGTCTGCGGATCGAGCCGCACATAGGCCATACCGGGCAGCCCTGTCTTGACGTGCAGGATGTGGGCACGAAGCAGATCAGGAGGGATCTGCGCCTTGATGCGGAACATGAGTTTTTCGCGTTCGCTGGCGGTTTCCACCGTTTTGGGTGTGAACTGCGCCACGCTGGCCACGAAAGAGACATATGCCGGAATGACATACTGGGGGGCCGCATCCAGCACCAGGCGCACTTCCGAGCCCAGCGCCAAACGCCCGGCTGCGGCCGTGGGCAGGAAGAAGGTCATGTAGACATCCTTCAGATCGACCAGGTTCAGCACCCGTCCGCCTGCCCCTACCACTTCACTGAGCTGCGCCACCCGGTACTGCACGCGTCCGTCGCGAGGCGCCTTGAGATCGCTGTCGGCGATGTCGACCCGGATGCGTTCGGCGGTGGCCATTGCGGCCTCAACGGCCGACTGTGCTCCGCTTACTTCCGAACGGGCCGTTGCGATGGCCGCTTCGGCCGCCGCCACCTGGGCCCGCGCGGCGCTGACGGCGGCTTCGTAACTTTGCATGCGAGCTTGATCGTCATCCGCCTCCTGCTTTGAAACGCCGCCTTCACGGGCCAGCGCCGAGGTGCGGGCTGCGCGCTTCCGGGCGGCGTTGAGTTCCGCCTGGCGCTGCACCACCACGGCCTCTGCCGCCGCTTTCTCGCTCTCGCGCTGAGCAAGCCGGCTGCGTGTGGTCGCTACCTCGCTTTGCGCCTGCCGCGCCTGGGCTTCGGCCTGCCGAAGCTGCGCCTGGAGCACCTCCGTATCTATCTGCGCCACCACCTGGCCGGCGGTCACGAAGTCCCCTTCATCGACGAGAATGGCCTTGATCCTCCCCGCCAGCTTGGCCGCCACATTGATCTCTGTGGCTTCGATGCGCCCGTTGCCGCCGACGATGCCCTTGTCGCTTTCCTCGCCCTTGAGGTATTGCCAGGTCGCCAGCGCGGCCATCACAAGGATCACTCCACCCCACGCGGCCCGTCTCAACCATGCTCTGTTCTGAACACTCATTCATGCACTCCCGTCCGCTGGTCATGCGCACAATGAGGTGATGACCTTATATATGAAAAAGGGCTCATGGCTCATGGCTCATGATAACATCGCTTCTCAAGAGCGTTTCCTGCTTCCCCTATTGCCTTGTATCTCCTTGACTTTTTCATTTTTTTTCGGTCACCCAGCGTCCTGGAGGGCTGACTTTTGCTTCGAGCTTCCGGAGGTATTGGCCCAATGCCATGAGGGGGAAGCAGTTGCGGTAGTTGTCATAACGGATGAAGAAATGCTTGGGAAAACCGGTTCCCGTAAAGCAGGTCTCCTCCCAGCTCCCATCGCTTCGCTGTGTATCGACGAGGTACTGCACACCCCGCTTGACCTCGGGGCAGTCTTCCTCTCCGCAGGCCATGAGTCCCATGAGCGCCCACGCGGTCTGAGAAGGCGTGCTTGTTCCCCGGCCGCGCAGATCGGGATTCATGTAGGACTCACAGGTTTCCCCCCAGCCCCCGTCGGGATTCTGATGTGCTTTGAGCCAGCTCACGGCCGCTTGAATGTAGGCGGCCCCAGGATCTTCCCCGATGGCTATGAGGCCTCTCAGTGCCGCCCAGGTGCCGTAGATATAGTTCACTCCCCATCGGCCCCACCAGCTTCCGTCCGGCTCCTGCATCCTGCGGATGAACTGAATACCTCTTTGCGCCTGCGGATGGGTCGGAGGATAGCCGTAATGCCCCATGGCTTCGAGGACTCTGCCCGTCACATCCACGGACGGATAATCCACCATTGCTTCCTGGTCGGCAAATGGGATGCGGTTGAGGATGATCATATCATTGTCGCGATCGAAGGCCCCCCAACCGCCCGAAGAGCTTTGCATGCCAAGACACCACTCCATTCCACGCATCTTCACTTCGTGGAGCTTATCGCATCCGCTCTGACTCGCCCGGTGCAGTGTCGTGAGCACAAAGGCTGAATCGTCCACATCCGGGTAGCGTGTATTGACGAACTCAAAAGCCCATCCGCCTGGCGGACAGCAGCTCTTGACCTGCCAGTCGCCGCCGGTTGTCGTCTGCTTGGAGGCAAGCCACGAGACCGCATTTCTGATGGCCGGGTGTTCCGGGGAAATGCCGGCCTCTATAAGGGCTAGGGTCGTCAAGGTCGTATCCCATACAGGGGAAATGCACGATTGCATACGCAGCCCCTGGTCGTCTTTCAGGCAGAAACCCTTTATGGCGTGCATGCCTTTTACCATCGCCGGATGATCCAGTGGATAACCCAGGTAGTGCAGGGCCAGGATGGAGTAGACCATAGGAGGCTGGATGCCTCCCCAGTCTCCGCTCTCTTCCTGGTGATCGAGAATCCACTTTTCCGCTTCCCGGATAGCCCGGCTTCGCAGCCGGCGGAACGGGCGTTTTTCGAATTCCTTGGCTATGCGGTCGAAAATGAAAAAAAGCTTGTGTACCCACGATTTGAACCGCATGGGAGAGCCGTTCGATGGAAGATAGAGTTCCTGGACATTCTTGCTCTCGGGCAGCGTGTATACCGGCCGGGCAGTGAGGACGATGGAGAGGGGGACGACCGTAGCCCGCGCCCAGCTCGAGAGTTCATAGATGCTGAAATAGAAATGTGAAGGCAGCAAAACCAGCTCGACAGGCATGGAAGGGACCTTCTGCCAATCGTACTGGCCGAAGAGCGCCAGCCAGATTTTCGTGAATACTCGCGACCGCTCGATGCCTCCCCGACGAAGAATAAAGCCGCGGGCCCTGCGAAGCGGTGGCGATTCCGGATCCTCACCCGCCAGCTTGAGTGCGAAATAGGCTTCAATGGTAGTACTGAGGTCTCCTTCGTCGCCGTAGTAGAGTCCCCACGCGCCGTTCTCGTTCTGCTGGCTCAAGAGGTACCGTACTATATCCCGTTCCATCCCGTGATCGGCGCATTCGATCAAACGGAGCAGCAGAAGGTATTCGGCAGTGATCGTGACATTCGATTCCAGTTCGGACCACCAGTACCCTTCCGCATACTGTGTTCGCAGGAAGAAATCACAGGTGCTGTCGACCGCCTTGCGAATCCGGGCGACGCTGGAGCCTTCGATTCCACCGGAATGAAGACATGCCTGCGTGGCTTGCAAACGGATGCGTTCTCCCGCGATCTCTACCGGTCTATCTTTCCAGAAACTATCCTTTCCCTCCGATACTGCCGGTTTGTCCTGTTCAAATTTATTTTTCGACAATATAGCCATGTTTACATTCTCCTTCCGTCAACACGGCTCGCTCATCACGATCTGGATTGTGTTTCGACCTTTTCCCTGATATATACTCCGTTTAACACAATGGTCAATAGGAATTCATCACGATCTGGATTGTGTTTCGACCTTTTCCCTGAGCTGGTTCAAGAGGTCTTTGAAGGGCTTGTTGTTCAGGATGGAAGCGAATTGCTGCCGGTAGTTGTTGACCAGGCTTATACCCTCGATCACCACATCGTAGACCTTCCACTCGGATCCACTGAGAACGAGCCTGTAGTCGATCTCGAAGTCGGGCTCCTTGTCGTTGGCCACACGGGTCTTCACCAGGGCGTATCGGCCTTCGATCTGCTCTCCCTGGTAGAGGGTGCGAGTGGTCGGCGTGGCAGTCGCCTCCACCCGACTTATATAAGTGTTGAAAAGAAGCTGTTTGAAAAGCTGGAGGAATTCTTGCCGCTCCTCTGCGGAGATTTCCTTCCAAGGCCTTCCCAGGGCTCGTTTGGCCATCTCGTCGAAGTCGAAGTATTCCTCGGTGATGGTGAGGATTTCCTCCCTGCGCTGTTGGAGGCTGGGACCACCTCCAAAGAGGGAGCTCTTGATGATCTGCAATCCACGATCCGACCCCGATTGAATCAACTGAAGCGGGGACGAGGAAGCCGCCATGATCGAAGGCGAATACATCACAGAAGTGATCAGCAAAAAGACACCTGCAACAAAACGAAGAATCTGCTTATCCCGATGCATATTCATACCCTTTCATGCAATCTTCATACGTTATTCCGTCCCCCCGCCCAATACTGCGTAAAGCTGCACCTGGTTGGCAAGCCTTGCAAGGCGTATGGAGATGAGCCCCTGCTGTGCGGAGTAGAGAGAGCGCTGCGCATCCAGTACGCTCAGGTAGGTATCGGTCCCTTTCTCATAACGGGCATAGGAGAGCTGGTAGGTTTCGGCGGTGGCCTCCACCAGGGACTGCTGCGCTTCCATTTGATCCCCCACGGTCCCCTTGATGGCAAGCGCATCGGCAACATCCCTGAATGCTCCTTGAATCGCCTTTTCGTATTGATTCTGGGCGATCTCCCTGTCCGTCCTGCTTACCTTGAGCGCCGACCATGTGGCAGGATCGAAAATCGGTAGAGCGATGTTGGCTGCGTAATTCCAGGTATCCGAACCGGCTTTGAAGAGGCCCGACAGGTCGCTGCTTGTGGTGCCTATGGCGGTCGTGAGCGAAATGCGGGGGAAAAAAGCCGCCCGGGCGGCCCCGATATTGGCGTTGGCTGCCTTGAGCAAGCTCTCGGCCTGAAGAATATCCGGGCGATGCAGGAGCACTTCGGATGGCAGGCCGGGTGAGATGTCCGGCAGGGATTTGACGGCGCTCAACCCCTCGGGCAACAGGTCGGGCGGCACAGGCGCGCCCACCAGCAGGTTCAGGGCATTCTCATCTTGAGCCGCCAGTCCGGTGTACCGGGCAACGTCCACCCGCGCCGTATCCACTCTCTGTTGAACCTGTCGAAGGTCCAGCTTGGGCGCGAGTCCCACTTCAAAGCGCCGTTGAATCAAATTGTAGGAGGCCTGCTGGGCTTCGAGGGTGGACTGGGCCAGTTGCAGGTTTTCCCGGTCAGCGGCGAGGGTCAGGTAAGCGTTGGCAACCTCGGATATCAGCAGGATCTGTGCGCTGCGGCGGGCGTGCTCCGTGGCGAAAAATTCCTCCAGGGCCTGCTTTTCCAGGCTCCGGATGCGGCCGAAAAAGTCAATCTCCCAGGAACTGACGCCCAGATTGAGGCTATACTGTTCCACGGTCGATTGAGTGGAATTGGAATTGCCGGTCAAAACGCGCTGCTTGATGGCGTTGCCGGTCGTATCCACCGTTGGTAAAAGTTCGGCGCGCTGGATGCGGTACAATGCGCGAGCCCTCTCCACATTCAATGCTGCTACCCGCAGATCGCGGTTGTTTTCCAGGGCCATGCCGATGATCTCTTGCAGCTTTTCATCGGTGAAGAATTCCCGCCATCGCAGATCGGTGGCGAGAGGAGCATTCGGCATGGCTGAGGTCTCTTTGTAGGCGGAGCCACTCGGCCACTCCCTGGAAACCGGCGCCTCGGGCCGTGTGTATTTCGGGATCATCGTGCAGCCGGTGAGAAAAACGGCCGTTATCGCCAAAAGGGGGAACAACTTCCTTATCATGTCACTGTGCCTCCGATGGGCTTACTGCCTCCGAAACGGGTGCTTCCGTCGGGGAGCCTTTCTTCTTGCCGAACAGTTGAACCACCACCACGTAGAACAGAGGGATGAATGGAGTCGCCAGGAAGGTGGCGGCCATCATTCCACCCAGGACACCGGTGCCGATGGCCGTCTGTGCCCCCGCACCTGCGCCGGTTGCAAGGGCCAGGGGAAGGACGCCGAACCCGAAGGCCAGCGAGGTCATGATGATGGGACGGAGCCTCAATTTCGCCCCTTCCAGCGTGGCCTCGACCAGCCCCATGCCCTCCTTGACCTTATCCATGGCGAACTGAACAATCAAAATGGCGTTTTTGGTCGTGAGTCCCAAAACAGTCAGAAGCCCGATCTGGAAATAGACATCGTTGGGGAATCCACGAAGCGATGCGGCCACAATGCTGCCGATGACTCCCAGCGGAAGAGTCAGCATGATCGAAATGGGCAGGGTCCAGCTCTCGTAGAGCGCCGCCAGGCAGAGAAAAATCACGATCATGGAAAAGGCGTACAGCAGAGGAGCCTGGGACTTTGACATCCGCTCCTGGTAGGAGAGTCCTGTCCAGTCAAACCCGATGTCCTTGGGAAGCTTCGAAGTGATTTCCTCCATGGCCTGCATCGCTTCCCCCGAGCTCTTCCCCGGCGGAGAGGAGCCCCAAATGTTCATCGACGGGAAGGCATTGAAGCGTTCCAGCCGGGGAGACCCATAAGCCCAGCGGCCCGAGGAGAAAGAGGTGAAAGGCGTCATAGTGCCCGCCCCATTGCGCACGTAGAGTTGCTCGATGTCACTTGGCAGCATGCGGTAGGGGGCATCGGCCTGAACGTAGACTCGCTTGACCCGTCCGCCCTGGATGAAGTCGTTGACATAGGCGCTGCCGAAGGCCGCCGAGATGGTGTTGTGGATGGCGTCGATAGGAACGCCCAGGGCACCCGCCTTTTCCCAGTCCACGTCGATGCGGTATTGAGGTACGTCCTCCAGGCCGTTGGGGCGCACGCGGGTCAGTCGCGGGTCCTCTTTGGCCATGCCGAGCAACTGGTTGCGTGCCGCTGTCAATGCCTCGTGGCCGACTCCACCCCGGTCCTGCAACTGGAAGTCGAACCCGCCCGCCTGGCCCAGTTCAACGACTGCCGGCGGTGGAAAGGCGAACACCTGTGCATTGCGAATCTTGGCGAACCTGGCCATGGCGCGCCTTACCAGGGCATCGGCTTTGAGGTCCGGGCGGTTGCGCTCGTCCCAATCCCTGAGCTTGACAAAGGACAACCCGACGTTCTGCCCTGCGCCTGAAAAACCCCGGCCTGCAAGGGTTAAGCAGGTGGCCACCGTTTCCTTTTCATCCTCCAGAAAATAGTCTCGGACCTCGTTCATGACCTGGTCGGTCTGCTCCAGGGTCGAGCCCGCCGGCAGCGTTGCCTGCACGAACACGATACCCTGGTCTTCATCCGGGAGATAGGCGGTGGGCATTCGCTGGAAGAGAAACCCCAGGGCTGCCACCAGGAGAACGTAAATGAGCAGGTAGCGGAGCTTCCTGCCGAGGATATGACCCACCATGGCCTGGAACTTGTCCCGGGCTCTGCGGAACATCCGGTCGAACCACCGAAAAAAGGGGCGGAAAAGGAAGAAGGCGTTGTCCGCGGGTTCATGGCCCTTGGGAATGGGCTTGAGGAGCGATGCGCACAGGACCGGTGTGAGAATGAGGGCCACAAGAACCGAAAGCAGCATGGCGGCAATGACGGTCACCGAAAACTGACGGTAGATGACGCCCGTCGAGCCCGCAAAGAACGCCATGGGGCCGAAAACCGCAGAGAGCACCAGGCCGATTCCGATGAGCGCGCTGGTGATCTCTCCCATGGATTTGCGGGTCGCCTCCTTGGCCGGGAGCCCTTCCTCGTGCATGACCCGCTCCACGTTTTCCACCACGACGATGGCATCGTCCACCAGGAGACCAATGGCGAGCACCATGGCAAACATGGTCAGCATGTTGATGGAAAACCCGAACAGCCCCAGAACGGCGAAGGTCCCCAGGATAACCACGGGTACCGCCATGGTCGGAATCAGGGTGGCCCGGATATTTCCCATGAAAAGATACATGACCAGGAAGACCAGCAGGATCGCTTCGAAGAGGGTTTTCACTACCTCTTCTATGGCCACTTTGACAAAGGGCGTCGTGTCATAGGGATAGATGACCTTCATGCCGGGAGGAAAGTAACCGGACAGTTCCTCCATCTTCGCCCTCACGGCATCGGCGGTATCCAGCGCATTGGCGCCGGCGGCCTGCCGGATGGCCATGGCGGCGCTGGGTTTGCCGTTGAAGAGGGCATTCATTTCGTAGCGCTCGGTGCCCAGTTCCGCACGTCCCACATCCCGCACGCGCACGATGGAGCCGTCCGGATTGATGCGCAGCGGAATGGCTGCGAACTCATCCGGAGTTTTGAGCAGGTTCTGGACGATGATGGAGGCGTTCAGACGCTGGCCTTCCATCGCCGGTGCAGCGCCGAACTGTCCGGCGGAGACCTCGACATTGTAGCTGCGCAGGCGTCCGATGACGTCATCGATCGTCAGCTTGTAATCGTTCAACTTCTCGGGATTGAGCCAGATACGCATGGCGTACTGGGAACCGAAGCTTTCCACTTCCCCCACCCCCGGCACCCGGGCCAGTACCTTCTCGATGTTGGATTGGGCATAGTCCCTCAAGTCGTTTCCATCCATGCTGCCGTCTTCCGACACCAGGCCCACGATGATGAGGTAGTTTCGCGTGGATTTGCTGACTTTGACGCCCTGGCGCTGCACCACGTCGGGCAAACTTGCCATGGCGAGCTGGAGCTTGTTCTGCACCTGGGACCAGGCGAGGTCCGGATCGGTTCCCGGCGTAAAGGTGAGCTCGATCCTCCCCGCGCCGGACGAATCGCTTGTGGCCGACATGTAGAGCAGCTTGTCGAATCCGGTCATTTTTTGTTCGATGATCTGGACCACGCTGTTTTCAACCGTTTCGGCGGAGGCGCCGGGATAGAAGGCGTCAATGGCGATGGAGGGAGGTGCGATGGGAGGATACTGGGAGATGGGCAGATTGTAGATCGCCAGCCCGCCCGCCAACATCATGATGATGGCGATGACCCAGGCAAAAACCGGGCGATCCAGAAAGAAATTCGATAGCATTACACTCCTCCGTTATTTCGCTTGCTCAGGCCGGCTCTTCTTGTTCGGGGCTGCCGTGTCGGCTCTGGGGCCGGCTGAGGCGGCACCGGTTTGCGGCGATTGGGTCGTATCCGCATTCGGGATAGCTTCTGCGGTGGTCTGTTTGTTGTTCAGGGAAACGTCCTTCACGGCGATGCCCGGCCGCACGTTCAGCATGCCTTCGATGATCACGCGGTCTCCGGCGGAGAGGCCCGAAGAGACGAGCCATTGGTTTCCGATGGCTCGATTGAGGGTCAGTATGCGCTGCTGGACCGTGCCGGCCTCATCCACGACCAGCGCGATGGATTCTCCCTTCGGGTTGCGGCTCACCCCTTGCTGAGGGACCAGGATGGCCTGTTCCGCGATCCCTTCCTGCACGACAGCCCGCACGAACATGCCCGGCAGGAGCAGATGTTCTGGGTTGGGGACCACGATGCGCACGGTGTAAGACCCTGTAGCTGGGTCCACCGTGACGTCGCGGAATTGCAGCTTGCCTTCCATGGGATACGGTGTTCCGTCCTCCAGGAGAATACGGACGGATTTCCCGTTTTTCCCATCGGCACTGAGCTGGCCGGTTTCCAGGTTGCGCTTCAGGCGGAGCAGTTCGGCGGACGACTGGGTCACGTCCACGTAAATGGGGTCCAGCTGCTGAATGGTTGCAAGGGATGCCGCCTGATAAGCTGTCACCAGCGCCCCGTCCGTTACGCTGGACTTGCCGATGCGCCCGGAAATGGGGGCGTTGACCTGGGTGTAGCCCAGATTGATGCGGGCCGCCTCAACCTGTGTTTTCCAGTATTCAATCTCGGCTTTGGCCTGTTCCACGGCAGCTGCGGCATCGTCATAGTCCTGCCTGCTGACCGCTTTATCGACGAGCAATTCCTTGTAGCGTTCGGCCCTCGACCGGATGGACGGCAGGTTGGCCTGCGCTTTGCCGAGCGATGCCTTGGCGGAGTCGAGAGCTACCTGAAAGGGAGCGGGATCGATCTGGTAAAGCAGCTGCCCCGCCTTGACATCGGAACCTTCCCTGAACTGGCGCTTCTGGATGATGCCGTTGACCTGCGGCCGGATTTCCGAGACAAGGTAGGGAGACGTACGCCCCGGCAGCTCGGTGGTCAACTCGACCCTCCGCGGCTCGATGGTCACCGTGGCCACTTCCGGGAGTGGGGGGGGAGCCTGCTGCTGTTGCGCATTTCCTTTTTCGCACCCCCCCAGCATAAGAAGGCTCATTAGGGCCGCCAAAGCCAAAGTCCATCTGAGTGGTTCATAATCGCTCTTGTTCAGTTGCATCAAAGACCTCCAGAATATTTGAGTGATGACCGTATTACCTTGAAAACATGGTTCATGGTAAACCGCTCTTCAAGAGCTTCCCTATTGCCTTGGATCTCTTTGCTTTTTTCATTTTTTTGTGATCGCTCCGTCCATGGGGAGGAATCAAAAAACGATGCACGGAATCACGATTCAATCAGTCCTTTGAAAAAGATATCCAGGATGGTATCCGGATCTTCCGGGTAAGGATGCCTCTCGGGCGCATCGAGCCAGAGGAGGAGAAAAGCATCGAGGACGCTGTCGAGAGCTACAGCCAGGGAATAGGGGCTGGAAATTGGCTTGAACCGCTTGTTTTTGATTCCGCTCTCGAAAATCGAGGCGAGCCTTTCCAGGAAACCGTACATGCGTTTTCTCAACTCTTCATCCAGACCCGCCTTGATGTTGAAGCTCGCCCCCTTGCTTTCGGCGAGAAAGAGGCGAACAAAGGGAAGATTGCTGCGAAACCTTTCACCTTTGGTCATGACGTAGTTGCGCAGTTTTTCAACCTCGTCATCCGACGCCTCGATCGCCTGCACCATGACCTTTTCAAATGTGTCGCATTTTTCCAGAACAAGGGCCTTGTAGAGATCCTCTTTGTTCTGGAAGAATTTGTAGAGTGTTCCGATAGCGAACTCAGCCTTCCCGGCGATCTCGTGCATGGAAACATTGTGATATCCCTTCTCGGAAAAAAGATCCAAGGCGGCCGCGAGGATTTCCTGACGTTGTCGCAATTTCTCCCTTTCCCGCCTTGTGAGCTTTTCTTTTTTCATTACTTGACCTCTTTCTGAGCTTTTTATCAAAATTTTATGAATATGACGTCACGTTATGTAATATATCGTCATGATACCTTCGTCAAGAAGAATTCCTCACTCATGACCAGGTACATGTCCACATAAGTGCTTGGAAAAAACTAATTTGTCATGTGTGCTTAAAGCATGCGGGAATAGACGGATTGGAAACGGACTACTTGTTTGCCTGTGTACTGAACGGGTGTTGATCGAGTGAATATGAATACCGGATGGTGTACAAAGTTGAGAAAGACATCCTCCTTCTTGCACAGCTTAGATACCACCTTTATACCACTATTGATTAACACGCCGAAACGCAAAAAAACCGGATCTCGACCTTGATCGGCGGCGTTGTAAGGGAGGGGACTCAAAGCTTTCTTATGTGATTCTTGAGGCTTGAGATGGCTTGCCTTGTAAATTTCATGTCCTTGTAATAGATCTGCTCAAACTCATCCACGAAGAGACGGGCGTTATCCTGAAGCGCTTTATCTTCAACCCGCCGGATAAATTCTTCCAGCCCTTCCCCCTTGCCCTTTTCATAGCCGTGTGACGCCATCTTTCTCAAGAACTGCGCGACGATTTTTTCGTGAGGGCCTTTCTTGCGGTGGACATGGAAGAGGTAGCCGCAGAAACCCAAAGTCAGGAGAAGCAGAGGAAGAAAAATGTATTGGAGCAGGGCTCTTTTGCTCATGCCCCACTTCAAATGGGGCTTTTCGAAGCTCGACCGTACGGCGTCGAGAATCTGCAATTGCTTATTGAGGTCGTAGCTGATGACCCATTTGTTCCAGTAGTAGTTGAACGTATCCAGCATCAGCTTCAGTCGCATGGAGCCACCCTCAAGCGACCTCATGGTTGCATTTTCAGCGTGGGGTGGCGTCGGATCGATTCGAAGCCAGCCATCGTTCAGGTAGGCTTCGACCCAGACATGAGCATTGCTCTGGAGGACGAGGTAATAGCCTCCCGCCCTATTGTAATAGCCTCCCCTGTACCCTCCGACCACGCGGGATGGAACCCCTCCCATTCTCAGCATCACGGCCAGAGCGGATGCAAAGTATTCGCAGTTTCCCCGCCTGTAAACGAAGAGAAAATCTTCCAGGGGTGTTTCCGAAACGGGCAGGTCCTGAAGAGAATATTTATAGCCGCCCCCCGTGAAGAGATGTTGAAGCGTTTTAATCCAGTCATTCCCCCTGACGCCCTCTTTCAAAGTTTTCACGAACTCCAGAATGCGGGGAGAAAAACCGGGGGGAAGTTGCAAATATCGGTCCCAGTCCATTCCCGTTTCCGGAATCCACGGGGCCATTACGGAAATCGCCCGGTACCTCGTGCGCTTCTCGAGCGGCGTCCGCAGTGTGTAGGTCAGGTCTCCCGATTTCCTGACGCCCTCTCCGGAAATGTGGACGGGTTTATCCAGGGCAAAAAGATACCGGTTGCCGTAGGGTTCGAGATAAATGGTTTGAGTGATCTGGTGTCCGTCGAGGGGAGGGAGAGGCATTTCCGGCCTGGAGGAATCCGTCCTCCAGGCGGAGCCGTCGAATGTATCGAGCACAATGCCGCGCCAGTAGAGATCGTGTTCTTCCACTTTGGACATTTCGGCCCGTAATACGACCTGGTTGTTTTCCTGAATATTCGAAACTTCTCCCAGAGCGACCTCGTCACTGAAGCCGGCCCGGGAAGTTTCGGGTCTGCTGAGGAAATTGAAAAGAGGATAGTTGGTTCGAGGGAGTATGATGAAAAAAACGATACAGAGGGGAAGAGTGATGCCGCAGATGAGGAGGGCCTGATGGAAAATTTTGAGGATGTCTCCTCTATTGACGGCGAGGTCTTCTGCTTGGGAAAAATAAGCGAGCAGTATCAGGGAAAAGGTGGATAGGATGATCAAAATGGAGAAATAGATCAGGAAAACAGAACTGAGAGATATGAGGCTCGATCCGACGAGGAGAAACATGCAGAGCACAAGGATCTGCATGTAGTCCCGGAATTTCTTTTCTTCGAGCAGCTTGATGGCGGCGAGGATGAGGAGTGCGTTCAGGATGGGTTCGATGAGATGGATGGCGGATATTCTGAAAGCGAAAAACAGGAGGACGAGAAAGGAAATGCCGTTCAATATCCAGCGTGGGATCTCGAAAGTTTTCCGGATTTCCAGGTAGACCGAAAAAAAGAGCAGGGCCGCAAAAGAAAGTGAAATATAGATTTCCACATATCGCATCACGGCCGCATAACCCGTGAGAACGGATGCATAGGTTATAAGCTTCAGAATACCTTTAATTTTCACCATACAATGCAAGCTTTTCAAGAAGTCTCAGCTTGTGTGCCGTCGTCATGTTCGGCTTGAATGTCTCTCCACCTATACAGAGGCCTATGGGGATGCGCGACCGGACCATCTTGAGCACAGTATAGGTAACGCACGAAATGACGGATTCGAGGTCCTTTTTTTCCATCCGATCCAAATCGATCATGAAATGTTGCATATCCACAGAGGAAAGTTCTTTGGTCTTCAACTGACCCGTTTTGGCGGTGGACTTCCAACTGATGTACCTGAGAGGATCTCCTGGAACATAATTTCTGATGGAAAGGAGATCCGCTTCAAATCCGGCCAGGTCTGCGGAAAGATCGCCTTTTGCGCGGGTCCGATGGTCGTGGCACTGGAGTAGCCGGCATTTGAGGGGTTTTGGGAAAACGACGAGCCGGTGTTCCTGATCCAGGGTTTTATACCGTGTGAAAAAGCTGAAAGGAAAAACAGAGGAAATGCGAATCTTCTCCACAACATTCGTGCCTCTCTTTTTAAAGCACATGGTCAGTCGGTGGAGTTCACTCGATTTGGCGCCGACAAAGGGGATGAGAATTTCCTGGTCCTGCAGGGCGATCTTGATCAAAAAGGCGGGCATGAACTTTCTGTGATTTATGAGCTTGATTCCTACGGGGACATCGGTTTTCGCATAAATTTCATCGGGAAATTCCAGAAGGATGTCCATTCCGCATAGATTCTTTCTTCCGAAAATCCCCGAAACCACCATGTAGCTCAAAAGGGCGGAAGTGACGATATAGACCAGATTGTTTCCCGTATTCACGGCTGAAAAGCCTATCAGGATGGTCAAGAGAATATAGATGAATCCGGCCTTGTTGATTTTGATTACAGAGGGGCTGGAACGGCTCCAAGCAGTGATTTTATGATCTCCTTTTTGTTTGCATTGTCGTATTCCTCTCGAAACAGAACACGGTGAGGGATCACATATTCCCCGACTTCTTTCACGTCTTCCGGGACTACGAAATCTTTACCCTTGAGGTAGGCGTTTGCCTTGGCCGTCTGGATGAGCGCCAGGGCCCCCCGTGTGGAAAGCCCTGCCTGGAGGTATTTGCTGTTCCGGGTCGCCTCGATCACATTCAGCAAATAATCCAGCATCTTTTCAGAAACGCAGATTCCGTTCCTGATGTAATCCTGAACTTCGAGGACCTCTTCTTTTCCTATGGCGGGGGCAATGGAATAGATTTCCTTTCGCTTGCTCCCGCCCTTCAATATCTCTCTTTCGGCAGCCCGGCCGGGATACCCAATGCTGATTTTCATCATGAACCGGTCGAGTTGCGACTCGGGAAGAGGGAACGTTCCGAACTGTTCTCCAGGGTTTTGAGTCGCAATGACAAAGAAGGGACGGGGAAGGTCGTAGGTCCTCCCCTCGATGGTGACCTGTTTTTCACCCATGGCTTCCAGAAGTGCACTCTGGGTTTTTGGGGTGGCCCTATTGATTTCGTCCACCAGGACGATGTGGTTGAAGATGGGGCCGGGATGAAATTCAAATGCGCCCGTGTTCTTGTTGAAGATGGAAAGCCCAGTGATATCCGATGGGAGAAGATCGCTTGTGAACTGGATCCGGCCGAAGGTGAGGCCAAGTATTTTCGCAATGGCTATGGCCAGGGTTGTCTTGCCGAGGCCGGGCATGTCTTCTATGAGCAGATGGCCTCTTGAAAACACGCAGGTGAGCGCGAGCCTCAGGGCAGCTTCCTTCCCATGGATATAGTTGGAGAGAAGGTCGATGGCAGCTTCTATTCTTCCACTTTCTATGGGCATTGTCTTCAAAGGACCATTCGCTTCAAAAGGGTTCGGGCGGATTTTTCTATCGTTTCTCTATATATACGGCAGGAGCATTTTCATCCTTGGGAACAATCTCTCCAATGCGGTAGGCTCGCTGCCCCATGGCATTGAGCAATTCAATGATTTCCTGGGTGTCTTTTGGCTCAGTGACAAGTGCATAGCCGATTCCGTTGTTGAAAACATGGTACATTTCTTCATCGGGGATGTCGGCGCGTTCCTGGAGGTAGCGGAAAATGGGGGGGACTTCCCATGATCCTTGATGAATCAATGCCTGACAAGCGCGGGGAAGGATGCGGGGAATATTGTCGTAAAAACCTCCCCCCGTAATGTGGACCATTCCTGCAATAGTGAATTGACGCAAAATTTTCAAAACGGGTTCCACGTAGATGCGTGTCGGTTCCAGGAGTTCTTCCGCAGCGGTGCGATTGCACTCTTGAATGAAGCTGTCCGGCTGCAGCTTGAGCTGTTCGAAAACGACCTTACGCACCAGGCTGTACCCGTTGGAATGGAGGCCGCTCGATGCCATGCCGACGATGTCATTTCCCACATGGATCGTCGATCCATCAATGATTTCACTATTATCCACCAGGCCTACGGCAAAGCCCGCCATGTCGTATTCATCGATGCCATAAAAATCCGGCATTTCCGCTGTCTCTCCGCCCACCAGAGAGCAGTTCGCTTCTTTACAGCCCGCCACAATTCCGCTGATGAGCTGTTCCACCATGTCCAGATCCAGCCGGCCCAAAGCAAGGTAGTCCAGGAAGAAAAGCGGTCTTGCTCCTTGAACGATAATGTCGTTTACACACATGGCCACCAGGTCGATGCCGACGGTATTGTGCCGGTTTGCCCACATGGCCACCTTCAATTTCGTTCCCACGCCGTCCGTGGACGATACCAGAACGGGCTTATTCATTTCATGACAATTGATGGAGTAGAGTCCCCCAAACCCGCCAATGTCCGTAATGACACCGCTTGTGAATGTGGAACGCACGAGAGGTTTGATGCGTTTCACCAGTTCATTGGCCTTGTCCAGATCTACACCCGCTTCCCGATATAGGTTCTTGTTCATGGATATCGAATTCTCCCCCGAATAATGAAGTCACTGAAGTCAGAAAAAAATAGTAACCATAGATATACCATGTATCGGTTTCAACACCAAAGATTCTAAATCTTTTTATCGTTTTTTTATCCTGGTGGTTTTGTGGACCTTGCGGATTCGCGCTCCGAGTTGTCCTTCCTTTTTTTTCATGTTAATGAAAGTTGTCTTTTCTTGAGGAGGTGAAGATGGGTCATTTCTGCAGGATCCGGGAAACGTTTTATTATTTCGCCCTTGCTGTGATAGGGGTGGGCTGTATCCTGGGGGGACTGTTGGCTTTTGATTTTTGGCTCTTTTTGCGGTTGCCCGGCAACTTCGCGCGGGAATCGAAAGAAGTGAGCATCCGTTCCGGGATGAATGCATCGGCTGTTTCCCGGCTTCTCTATCGGCAGGGTGTGATCTCGGACGCCCGGAAGTTTTACTTTCTTTGCCGGTTTCGGCGTGTGGGTCAAAAACTCCAGGCGGGGGAGTATGCCTTTTCCTCTTTTTCCACACCCGGCCAGGTGCTCGATCAGATCGTCTCCGGAAGAGTCGCTGTGCAGCGTGTAACTGTGCCCGAAGGTTCGACGGTGCGGGACATTGCACGGATTTTGAAAGAAAAGGGCCTGGCGTCGGATGAGATTATCCTGAGTGCAGCCGGTGATTCGAACCTGCTCCGAACATTGGGAATCGATGCAAACAGCATGGAGGGATATCTTTTCCCTGATACTTATTATTTCAATAGATCGCAAGACGAGAAGGCCATCTTGAAAACCATGGTGCATCAGTTCTGGAGGCATCTGCCGGCCGGTTGGCAGGAACGCGCCGGGGAACTCGGGCTGACCCTGCATGAAGTATTGACTCTGGCTTCCATCGTGGAAAAAGAAGCTGTCATGGATTCGGAGCGGCCGGTTATAGCGGGAGTGTTTTTCAACCGTCTGGACCGGGATATGCCTCTCCAGAGTGATCCTACGGCGGTTTATGACCTGGAGGGTTTTTCTGGACCCATTTTATGGAACCATTTGAAGCGTGAAAGTCCTTATAATACTTATCGAAATAGGGGGCTTCCCATAGGGCCCATATGCAATCCGGGAGCCAAATCCATCAAGGCGGTATTGTTTGCCGAAAATGTTCCCTATCTTTATTTTGTGAGCAACAGCGATGGGACTCATCACTTCTCGACAAGCCTGGAAGAACATTCCCAGGCTGTTTTCCGCTACAGGCAACTGAAAAAATCGACGGTCGCCGGTGAGGAATCCGGTTCTGCCGATACTTCTTCTCCTTAAACCCGCAGTGTCAAGGTTGAGGTATGCATGAAGCATTCCAAATCAGAAAAGGTGGCAAATGTCGTCTTTGCTGCAGGCAAGGGAAGTCGCATGCTCGGCTACGAAGGAAACAAGACGCTGCTTCCCCTGGTTCCCAAAGATTCCCTTTATAAAGGGGAACGTCCCCTGCTTGTGGAAGTTTTGACGAACCTGCCTTCGGGTCCCAAAGGAATCGTTGTCCATCATTGCGCGGAGGATGTGCAGCGGATCACCAAAGGCTTCGGTGCGGTGTACCTTTTTCAGCCGGTCACCAACGGGACGGGAGGAGCTTTACTCGCCGCGCGCCCCTTTCTGGAATCCGTTTCCGAAGAGGCCGTCATCATCACCATGGGAGATGTTCCCATGATAGAACCCACCACGTATGAAAAACTGGTGAGCGGACTGGGCGCGCACCAACTCATGGTCCTCGGGTTTGTTCCGCGGGACAGGGGGCAATACGGCATGCTGGAAATGGAGGGCGACCGTGTGTTGCGCATCGTGGAATGGAAGTACTGGAAAACGTTTTCAGCGGAGGAACAATCCAGGCTGAAATATTGTAACGCCGGGGTCTATGCGGTGCGGCGTAACGCACTGCTTCCGTACTTGGAGCAGCTTGCCGGGCGGCCTCATCGCGTGCGAAAGCAGCGGGGAGAGGAGTGGGTCACCATCGAAGAGTATTTCCTTACGGACCTGGTGGAATGGATGAGCGCCGATGGACTTTCCATCGGGATCGTCGAGGCCCTGGAAGAAGAAGTCATGGGTGTGGATACGCCTGAAGCTCTTGGAAAAGCTCAGGCGCGATATGCAGAAAAGCTGCGCAATCAAAGGAGCTGAGCTACGGAGTCAGAGACACCCTTGCCCAGTAGCGGTTTCCTTTTTCGATTACATCGATGGGAATTCCAAAGGCTTGAGTCAACAGCTCCGATCTTAGCATTTCGTTTTTCCTGCCCTGTGCCAGGCAGCGTCCGCCTTCCATGAGAAATACATGAGAAAAGACGGGCATGATTTCTTCCAGATAATGTGTCACAAAAATCATTGTGGGGGCATCCGGCGCCCTGCCCAGGTCTTCCAGGGTCCGCAGGAGCTGTTCGCGTGCCACTATGTCGAGGCCCGAGCAGGGCTCATCCAGGATGAGAAGCTGCGGATGATGGATGAGAGACCGGGCGATGAGCAGCCGCTGCTTTTCTCCCTGGGAGAGAACTCCGTAGGGAAGGTCCAGAACGTGCTGGCAATGGAGACGCTCTGCCAGATTTCGGGCCTGATGGTAATCTTTCTCCTCCGGAGTTTGAAAAATACCGATGGATGCGTATTTCCCACTGACGATGAGGTCCAACGGCTTTTCGGATGAAGGGATCTGAGCCTGAAGGAAGGAGCCCACCCACCCGATTTTTTTCCTCAATTCCCGCAAATCGATCTGTCCGAATTTTTCTCCCAGAACGGTGATTTGACCTTTGGAAGGCCACAGGTATCCCGCCAAAAGCTGGAGAAGTGTGGTCTTTCCCGAACCGTTGGCCCCGAGCACCACCCAGTGGTGTCCGGGAGATACGGACCAGTGAATCCGGTCCAGGATCACACGACGCCGACGGATAAAAGTCACTTCCTCTAACGAAATCCATTCAGAATGCACAACAGATGCTCTCTTCAAAAAATGGAGGTTTCTAATTGGAATCCGCCAATCCCTTAAAATCCGATTATTCCGCATACCAGCTCAACCACCGGTTTGCCAGGTCAGGACGACTTTTCCAAAGTGCTTCCCTTCACGTAAGTACTGATGAGCCCTTTCGACTTCATGGATGGGATAAATCTTGTCTATGATGGGGCACACTCTGCCCGATTTCAAGAGGGGGCCCACATGCTCCGCAAAGTCTTGGGCCAGAGCGGCCTTTTCTTCCCTGGATTGGCTGCGCAGAACAGACCCTATGATGCGCAGTCTTTTGGTGAGAAGGGGAGCCAGGGGGATTTCACATTTATTGCCCCCCATAAGACCGATGATTACGAGACGTCCCCGGCTTTTGAGAATATCCAGATGCCTGGCAAGATAAGAGGCTCCGATCCAATCCAGGATGGCATCCACTCCCTTGCCCCCGGTCAGTTCCATGGTCCGGGCTGCGAAATCCTCTTCCTTGTAGTTGATGCCGTATGATGCGCCGAGGTCGAGACATTTAGCGATTTTTTCGGAATCGCCGGCTGTGATGATCGTTTGAACGCCCGCTTCCCTGGCAAGCTGAATGGCCGCTGTTCCTACGCCGCTCCCGCCCCCGTGGATCAGCAGTGTTTCATCCGCCCTGACGGCCGCCTCTCTGAAGAGGTTGTGGAATGCCGTGAAAAATACTTCGGCAGTGGCCGCAGCTTCGACAAAACTGAGGTTTTCGGGAATGGAAACCAGGTGATCGTGAGGGACGGCTACATAGCGGCCGTAGCCTCCGCCGGCCACTATGCCGAAAACCCTGTCGCTCAGACCCCATGCCTCCACATCGGAGGATTTTTGGACGACAAATCCGGCAAAATCCAGACCCATCACGGAAGATGCGCCGGGGGGAGGCGGGTACAAGCCGCGGCGCTGCAAAAGATCCGCCCGATTGACCGAACATGCTTCCACCTGTACCAGAACTTCACCGGCCTGGAGCGTGGGGCGGGGAATTTCGTCCAGAATCAGGGAATTCCAGTCCCCTCTCTTGCCGGATTCCCGGATAACTACGGCCTGCATCATATCCTCATTCATTCCATCCCTCCATTTTCACTGAAAGAATAATGGTTTGGACCTGCGATGATGATGTGGTCATGGACGAGGATATCCAGATCGGTCAGAATACGTTTCAATTTGCGCGTCAACTGTCGATCTGCGGCAGAAGGTGTGGGATCTCCGCCCGGATGATTGTGAGCGAAGATGACCGCCGTAGCACGATGCTTCAGGGCGGCCTCCACCACAAGCCTTGGGAAAACCGCCGTTCGGTTCACGCTGCCTCTCTGGATCCGTTCCATGGCAATCAACGCATTGCGGCTGGTCAGTGCGAGTATGCAGAAGACTTCATTGCGTTCCGTTTGTAGATGAGCCGACAGGTAGGCGGCTGCTTCCTGGGTGGAATTGAATGTGGGAGTCGATTTCCAGCGGTCCTTCTGATAGCGGTCCATGAGGCGGGGGATCGTGTTGATCAGAATAGCGGCGTTCGTCCCCACGCCGGGGATCTTTTCGAGGCTGACCCGCGGGGCGTCAAACACTGCTGCGAGGCTGCCGAATTCCTTCATGAGTTCCTTTGCAATGGGTTTGACGTCCCGGCGAGGAATGGCGTAGGAAAGCACCAGTTCCAGTACTTCATGATCATGAAACCCTTCGAAACCGCTGCGCTCAAATCTTTCCCGCAGCCTTTGCCTGTGTCCTTCGACGCCGGTGCCTACTTCCACTCTGCAACCTTTTCACGCAATTTTTTCAGAAGAGCGTCGAAGTCTTCATTGGCCAGAATGGAATTGAACTGGCTCCGGTAATTGCTCACAAGGCTTACACCCTCCACGATGACATCATAGACCTTCCATTTACCGTCCTTGAGCTGCAGTCGATAATCCACGGCCACATCGGTATTCTTATAGTTCAATACTCGTGTCTTTACGAAGGCATATGTCCCCTTGATCTCTTCGTTGTCGTAAACCACTTTTTCTTCCGAGCCGGTATAAGTTTCTACACGGTCCACATATGTATTGAAGAGGAGCTGCTTGAAAAGATCTACGAACTCCTTTTGCTTTTGAGCCGGTTGATCCTTCCAGGGGCGGCCGAGAGCCCGCTTTCCCATTTCATAAAAATCAAAGTATTCGTCAACGATGGTGAGAATTTCCGCTCTGCGCTGCCGAATTGTCGGAGCCTTCCCCGCCTGCGAACTGTGCAGTATATCCAGGGCCCGGTCAGTCCCCGACTGAATCACCTGCAAGGGGCCCGAGTCTGCCGAGACCAACGCGACGGCCGAAAGAAGGAAGAATGCGAGAGGCATCGCTTTGATTGCATACCTGAAAGTCATTCTAATAGTCATTATATTCTCCTTCATATTCTAAATGATCCTGCAATTTACAATAAATATTGCATGTCAATCATAAAAAAAAGCTATTGTATCAGTATTTTGGGACTGCGGCGATTTTTTTTTATTGATTCCGTTTCGACTCGGGCAAAGGCCCCAATAAAAGTTTTTCCCATGCGCGCTGTCGAATAGCCTCTATTTGAAGACGAACCATCGCCTGGACACCATCGAGAAGAACCTGCAATGAGAAGAGCGTCGGAAAACTGGACTTGACTGTTTCCCTCCTGTTATCATGATAATGACCTTGACAAGGTTCCGATCAATTTATAAAAGCGAGCACAAATCTGAAGGCCGTTTGCTCAACTGCAATGTCAACCTCTCATTAAGGAGCACAGGAATGAAGGATTGGGTCTTTCTCTTTCCTGGCCAGGGATCTCAATATGTTGGAATGGGAATCGAGTTCTACGAAGCCTACAGTGAGGTTCGCGAGCTTTTTTCACATGCCGGTGATATTCTTAAGATGGATGTTGCCAAACTCTGCTTTGAGGGTCCTGAAGATGTTTTGGTCATGACAGAGAATGTTCAGCCCGCCATAACCGTTGTCAACCTGGCTTGTTTTACGGTTTTGCAGCTTCATGAAATCTATCCTGTTGCGGCTGCCGGGCACAGTTTGGGTGAGTACAGCGCACTTTACGCCGCCGGTGTAATGAGCCTCAAAGACGTTCTAAACCTGGTGAAATGGCGTGGTGTGTACATGCAGGAAGCTGCAGAACAGGAACCCGGTTCAATGGCCGCCATTATGGATCTGGATGAAGAAAAAATCCTGGAAATTTGCCGTGTTTGTGGAGTTGAAGTTGCCAATATCAACTGCCCTGACCAGACAATTATCACTGGGCGCGTCGAACCCATTCAACAAGCCATCGCCATGAGTGATGAGGCGGGGGCGAAAAAATGCATGCAGCTCAATGTCAGCGGCCCCTGGCATAGCCGATGTATGCATCTCGCTCGGGAAAAATTCGAACCTATTGTGAATGAATGCGAATTTTATGACCCTCAGATTCCCGTGATCAACAATATTGACGCTATGCCGCTCAAGAGTGCAGGCGAATTGAAAGCCAAACTGGTGGATCAGATCTGTGGTTCAGTTCTCTGGCGCCAGTCTATGGAAAAGCTCATTGAAATGGGACATACTCATTTTGTAGAGGTCGGGCCCAAAAAAGTGCTTCGTGGCCTCATGCGGAGGATCAACCGCAATGTGAAGGTGTATAATGTAGAAGATACGGCAAGCCTTGCAAGCTTTCTGCAGGCGAATCAATAGCCGCTTTCCTGCAAACGGCCCCATTGTACTCCATACATTGCGGAGTATTTCACAGTTCCGGTTTCAAGCGGAAATTCCTGTTCGAACGACCATTGAACGCTCATAGGGCTATTTGGCCCCCCGCCCGACGTTTCTCGCAAGGTGACGGTCTATAGAGACATGGCTTGAAATGTCTCTATAGAAAGCCCGTATCTTATCTCTTAGAGCCTATCCGAAAACCTACCTCGGCAGCGGCCCCCCCCTTGGTCCCCCCTCGAGGGGGGACCAAGGGGGGGGGCCGCAAAGTCCCACAGGTGGTTTCCGGATAGGTTCTAAGTGCATGAAAAATATTGCGGTGCAAAAAATTGTTCAGGTTCGTAATATTTTGTTCTTAATTATGATTTTGAATTCATCTTGATCTTTGTGCAAAATAATATTGCATTTTCAGGATACTGAGTGCACTGATGCCGCACGAAAAGGAGAATGGATTCAGGTGCCGAAATGAGAATTGCGGGCGCAATTCCGGGTTGCTCCTCGTTTTTTCAGAATCGCAGTTCGCTTTCATTGGAGATGGCACGTGGCTTGCCTTCTACTGATTTCCAAGGATATTCGAACATCTGTCCTTTTGAATTTTTATCACTTTCTTAACTCGACAGGGTCGGATTTCATCTAAACCGCGCAGATACGGAGCACATAGAAATTTCATTTGAAGGTTTTTCTCCGTGCCCTCTGTGTCTCCGTGGTTAATGTGACAATGTCGCATTAAGAACCTATCCGGAAACCACCTGTGGACTTTGCGACACCCCCCTTTAATTCCCCCCTCAAGGGGGGGACCAAGGGGGGTGTCCGCTGCGAGGTAGGTTTTCGGATAGGCTCTAAGAGCATTCGATTCTCATTTTGGTGCGGAGGAGCCACCGTCATGGCAAAGATTTTGGTTTTGGACGATATTGCGGATGTAGGTATTTTGATACGAAAGATCCTTAAGGGTAAAGGGCATGAAGTATTTGCCTTTACGGAAGAGGAAGAGGCCATTTCCTTTGTTCGGTCGCATCCTGTGGATCTGGCCATACTGGATATCAAACTGAAAAAAATGACTGGCATTGAAGTCTTGGAAGAGCTCAAGAAGATGGATCCTCACATCCATGCCATGATGCTTACCGGTTACCCCACCTTGGAAACGGCCAGAGCGGCCTTGAAACTTGGGGTGGATGAGTACTGCGTGAAGCCTCTCGAGACAGACGAGCTTGAACAGAAGGTTGAACGGATTTTGGAATCCACCGGTCAAAAAATGGATGACGACGCCCAAAAGGAGGATTTGGAAGAGTAACGATATTCCTTGTCCTCTTCAAAGGGGGAATTCAAGAGACTCCGGACAGGATGATGACTTCTGTCGTGGCGTATGGGTATTTACACGGAAAGCGATGCGATGTCCTTTTATAGCTTCTTGAAATTGATGGCTTACAGGATTTTTACTCCTGGCGCTTTGCTGCGCAGGAAGTACGGAGCCTTCAAGTCTCTATTGGAATTCGACCGGGTCGCCCACAGGGAAATGGCGGTTCTGGAAGGTTTTTATCACAATGGTGAAGCCGTCGACTTCTGTGCAGTGAAAAAGAGTTGCCGGAGGCTCACCCATGCCGTGTCGAAAATGATCGAAAATCTGATCGTCATGGCTCCCCGAACCTACAACATTTTGCAGGAAATCTTTCTCTCCATTTCCTCCAACATCTGTGATCTTCTGACAGTGGACCAAAAGGCCGCCTCACCACCTTTTGCTTTGACCTATCAAGAAATAGGACCCGAAGATGCGGAGAAAGTGGGTGGAAAGGCCGCCCATCTCGCTGTCATTCATCGTGAACTGGGCATACCGGTGCCAAGAGGTTTTGCGGTCACCTCCAGTGCTTTTCATTATTTTTGTGACTTCAATAACTTGGGTCCGACAATTCTGGACGCCCTGGCCGATCTGGACATCCATTCCCCCTCGTCCCTGGAGGCAACCTCCAGGGAACTTGTCTCCCGTTTCATGAATGCGTCGGTGCCTCCGGAAATCGAAGAGATACTTTTGAAAGGGTACGACGATCTTTTCCAAACCGAAGACCACGCTCCCACCGTTTCCATGAGAAGCAGCGCCGTCGGAGAGGATGCCGCCCTCTCTTTTGCCGGCCAGTACCGGACGGTCCTCAATGTAACCCGGGAACAGTTGTGTTCGGCCTATAAGAAAGTGATTGCCAGCAAGTACTCACCCATGGCTCTTTACTACCGCATCCGGAACGGCCTTCTGGACCAGGAAACCCCGATGGCCGTGCTTGTTTTGGAAATGGTGGATGTCGAAGCCGGCGGGATTTTATATTCCGCGGATCCTCTCTCTTCAGTTTCCGAAACGGTGCGCATCTATTCCATTTGGGGCCTGGGGGAATTGCTTGTCAAAGGAATTGTCGCTCCGGATCTGCTGGAAGTTTCCCGTGAAGGCGATTTCCCGCTCTTGAATTCAAGGCAGGCGTCCAAGGAATTCAAGGCTGTTTTGCACGTTGAAAAAGGGATCGAAACGGTTTCCCTGGATGAAGGGGAACGCGGCCGGCTTTCCCTGGACGAGGAAAGTGCAAGGCAGCTCGCACGGTGGGGAGTGCAACTGGAAGCTCACTTTGGATCCCCCCAGGATGTTGAATGGTGCAAGGACCGAAAAGGAAACCTTTACATACTGCAGTCCCGCCCTCTTGGAATGGAGCAATCGCTTCAGGAGTCCCGCAAGAAAAAAGAGACGGCTGTTCCCAATGCCGTTCTTCTCGCCGCCGGAGAAAAGGCCTCTGCGGGGGTGGGGGCGGGCAAGGTGGTAAAAACTACATCGAAAATGGATTTAAAAGACATTCCAAGAGGTGCCGTGCTGGTGGCTCCGGTCACTTCGCCGAAATTTACACAAATCATAGAACGATTGAGTGCTGTGGTGACCGACGTGGGGTCCATTGCAGGGCATTTCGCTTCTGTCGCAAGGGAGTGGGGGATTCCTCTCCTTGTGAATACGGAAATAGCTACGCAGGTCCTGAAGGATGGGGAAACCGTAACGGTAGATGCCGACGGAGGACGTGTTTATGCCGGGGTTGCTCAAGATCTGCTCCCTTTGACCTGCGATCTTCGAGGGTCTCCGCAGGAAACCCCCTTCAGAAGACGCTTGCGCAGAGTGCTCGATTGGATATCCCCCTTGAACTTGACGGACCCGCAGAATGAAAATTTTTCTCCCGAACACTGCAAGACAGTCCACGATGCTCTGCGCTTCATTCATGAAAAGGCGGTGGAGGAAATGTTTTCCATTGGGGCGGACAGGCATCAGAGGAGTGTGAGGGGGGCCAAGAAGCTTTTGACGGACATTCCCATCGCGGTCTACGTTCTCGATCTGGGAGAAGGGCTGCACCCCAGCGCCCACTTTAAGAAAAAGGTCGCTCTGCAGGATATAGCCAACCGGCCTTTGAAGGCGCTCTGGAGAGGACTTTCCCATCCCAGCATAGAGTGGGCCTCTGGATTGCGCCATCTGGATTGGCAGGAATTCGACCGGGTGAGCGGTGGAATTTTCAGCATGGAATCCCAGTTTCTCTCGAGTTTCGCTCTGATCGCCCGGGATTATCTCAATATGAATATTCGCTTCGGCTACCATTTTGTGGTGCTCGATACTCTATGCGGTCTCAATCCAAGAGAAAACTACGTTTCCCTCCATTTCGAAGGGGGGGGAGGGGACTATGAGGGACGGACGCTCAGGGTGCTTTTTCTTTCGCGCGTTTTGGAACATTATGGCTTTGAAGTGCACCCCGAAGGAGATATGATAACCGCTCAAGTGAAGAAGCTGTCTTCTGAAGAATCTGAAGTCTTCCTGGAGATGGCAGGCAGAATGTTTGGTTTCACGCGTCTTCTGGACATTCGTTTGAAGGGGCGGGAGGAAGTGGAAGAGCTTGTGGATGAGTTCCTTTCAAATGGTGTTCGACCTGTTGAAAGCCATCCATAATAGAGATCCGGTTATTACGCAATGGTTGATGATTGCACTTTTGCACGAGTCTTAATTTTATCCGCATAGAGCATATATGACTGTACATAAAATCAACTGGATTACGGATCAACTGGCCGTGTCGCATGCGCCCATGTCCTACGAGGAACTGGAATCCATAAAGGAGCAAGGGATCAGCGCTATCGTCAACTTGTGCGGGGAATTTTGCGATCTGCACGAAATCGAATCAAGCTACGGCTTCGAGGTCTATTATCTTCCTATAGCCGATGAAAATGCTCCTCCCCTGGAAGAAATGGAAAAGGCGCTGGCCTGGTTGGACGAGGCCATCTACCTCGGCAAGAAAGTGTTGGTTCATTGCAGGTTTGGGATCGGCAGGACAGGCACCTTCGTGACTTCCTACCTGCTCCGCCGGGGATTCGGGCTGAAACTTGCGGGAAAGAGGCTCAAAAATTTTCGTTCAGCTCCCAGCAGCTTCACACAGTGGTGGCTCCTTCGCAAATACGGAAAGCGTTCAGGCAAGCTCACCATCCGTGAACCCTCGCTGGAAGCAACCCACCTGGTGGATCTCTCTCCGTTCTTTAAAGCGTATGAAGACATTGTGACTGCCTTGGAAGGCGCTGTTCACGGTATATCGTCCACTTGCGGCCCAATCCCCCGCTGTGGCCGGGAAACGGATGCATGCTGCGGGAGATACCTCCACCTTCAATTCATCGAGGCCACGTACTTGAAGTACTACCTCGACAAGAATCTGACTCATGAAAACCGCATGGCGGCCATCGATCGGGCGGTGACCGCCAGCCGGGTCCTTTTGAAAAAACCCCCCCTGGAAGTCGGGATCTTGATTCCTTCCTACGATTCCCCCGAAACATTGTGCGAAATGAGCAAGAAATGGTGTGGAGAAACAGCTTACCGGTGTCCCCTCAGTGTGGATGGCAAATGCATCGCCTTTTCTTACCGCCCCATTGCCTGCCGGGCCTATGGAATCCCGCTCATCTACCAGGGAAAGCATCAAAACGGCATTTGGAAAGACTTGCCCGAAAACCGTCAGCCTGTCCCTTTTGACCTGGATCATGCCAACAGATTGCTTTATGAAATTTCCGGGCAGCTTTTTCATGCCTTGAATGATACCTTTCTGGAGGGTAAGAGCTTCCTTTTTCCGATCACTCAAGTGGTTTCGGGAAAATTTGTGGGGGATTATTTCTCCCTTCTGGCCGGAATGGGGGGCAAGGGCAGTTCCTGAGGGATTTGGCGGATTCTAATATCCCCCTTTATTCACCACGGAGACACGGAGGACACGGAGAAGATTTTGGAATTTTTATGGGATTCTTCCGTGATCTCTGTACCTCCCTGGTAAATGGGGATTTCAAGAGCGACTCACTCCCTGAGTCCTGACGGCAGCCTTTGGCGAGCCAACGGTTGTTTCTTTTATGTATTGAAAATATCAAGAAATACCCGTTCATGGGCTTTTTCTTTCGGGGAAGAGAAGATCCTCCTGTTTTCTCTGCGCACCTCTCTGGCTTCTTCCAGGAAATAGTCAAGCAGGTGGAGGTCTTCCTTTTTGAGTGCTCCCGCTTTTTGCGCCGTGGAAAATTTGGAGAGTACCGCCAGGATTCCAAAGAGATAGAGGCTGAGTGCGGTGATTCTTCGCAGGAGGAACTCTTTTTGAGGGATCTTCTTCCCATGGATGAGCATTGCCGCGAAAAGCATCCGTCTGAGGGACGCGGCGTTTTTTCTCGCAAATCCGGCGGCCTTCCGCATGACTCCTTCCTCGAACTCGAGGGGCCATTCCATCTTCCTGAGGAGTCTGTCCATGAGGAACAGGAGTTTCCTAACCTTGTTGCCTTTCAGTGTTCCCATTCGGCCCTCCAGCTTGCGGATCATGAAAAGGGGGGGATAAATGGAATGGATTTCCGTGGTTCCCTCAAAAACGGTGGCGACACGAAAGTCCCGCATGCGCTTTTCATAGGGATTGGAAGTGATGTAGCCGGACCCGCCGGCCACTTGAAGGGCATCGTAGAGGACGTCCCAGGCCCGTGTGGTTCCAAAGAGCTTGCAGTGAGAGGTTTCAACGGCCACGTTGGCTAAGGGGTCTTTTTCCAGAATTCCCGTAATAAAGTCGTTCATGGACGAGATGACCAGGCTGTAGACTTTGGCTTTCACCAGCTTTTCCTGCACCAGGGGAAAACTCCGGATGGGAACGCCGAATTGAATGCGGCTGGAAGCGCGTTTCGTCATATCCTCGAGAGATTGCCGTATCATGCCGAGAGAAGCCGCTCCCAGGCCGAGCCTCCCATAATTGAGGATGGTCATGGCGATCTTGAAACCGTCGCCGGGTTTTCCCAGCAGATTTTCAACGGGCACGTGCACGTTCTTGAATTGAATGGCCGCAGTGGAGCTGGCTTTGAGTCCCATCTTGGGCATATCCCTGCCGATTTTTACCCCTTCCCACGCGGTTTCCACGATGAAGGCCCCCATGAATCCCGGTTTTCGAGGATCCATTTGAGCGAATACGGTGAGCCCCCCGGCATAGTTGGCATTGGTGATGTAGGTCTTCTGTCCGTTGAGAATGTAATGGCTCCCATCTTCCGAAAGCTCGGCCCTCGTTTCGATGTGCTGTGCATCCGATCCGACTCGTGGTTCAGTGAGTGCGTAAGAGAAGATCATGTCTCCGGAAGCTGCAGGGACAAGATATTTTTGCTTCTGGGATTCGTTTCCAAAAAGCAGAATTCCTTTCACCCCTATGGAGAGATGGGCGATGGATGCCAGCACTACTGAGATGTCGCGGCGAACCAGTTCCTCGATGGTTTTCAGATATTCCCAGCCGTTGAATCCGAGCCCCCCATACATTTCGGGAATGGAGAGACCGAAGAAACCGCTCTCCTTCATCATTTCCAGCATTTTGGCCGGGATTCTTCCCGCTTCCTCTATACTCCGGGGATCGAACTCCTTGAGCATTTCCAGGTATGCATGGACGACTCCCTGGATTTTCTCGAGGTTTCGGGGAGCTCGAAAGGAATTGAAGATCTCTTTATCCAGGGTTCCCTGGTAGATTCTGTCCATGAAGGTTGCTGCCTGCATCCGCATCCTTTCCGACCCTCTCTCCGGACGTTTTTTGTGATTCCAGAGACAGATAGTTCCGGCCGCTGCAGATCAATCGCACAGCCCCGATTTTGTCTTCAAACGGAGCAAACCGGGGCTCTTATGAAAATACATATGAGGCGAATCGACTTTTAACTTCAAGAAGTATTTTTCCACATCGTCGAAGAGCACGGGTTGCGTGGGCCAGGTGTATTCTTTTTCTCTACGCTGAAACTCTTTCCACTGTACCTCTGATTCCGGAAAGGTTTCAAATACTCTCTTTTTGGCTTGATCGCATAAAAACATGGCGCACGAGATGGGGCGGACTCTCCAGCGGCAGCCCTCTTCCCCGAGATAGACGCATCTGCCCGTTTTATTGGGCTGCTGCAGGATTTCGAAAATAGAGCGCATTTCCTCTGGAGTGGAGAGGAGGAAGGTGATGACCTGGTCTGCAAAGAAAGTAAAGATGCTTTCAAATCCGCAGCAGGCGCTGAGTTTCGTTTCAAAGCAGTCTGGCCGGCAGATGGGCTCAAAATACTGCGTCTGAAATGCATCCAGTTCCCTGCGAAACTGCAAATAGGATTGAAAGGTTCCTCTCAGTTCTTCAATCCTGTCGGAGGGGAGCGTTTCACAGCCCTTCAAAATGGCCAAAAAACTATTCCACTGATCCCGGTTGTATGCACTCACTTGCTGCAGATTCATGGCAAACGATCCATCTCCTTGATTTCAAAATAACCGCGGATAAAATGAAATGGCGAGCATAGAGAACTGTCCCCGGCTCCATGGGCTGTGTGTACCCTTTGAACCTCGGAGGATGAAGACGCTATGACAGACTTTTCAGTAATCTTCGTAACTGTGGGCAATGAGAACGAGGCCTCTAAGATTGCACAAGTTCTGGTGGAAGAAAGATGGGTTGCCTGTGTCAATATCGTTCCCCGCATTCGTTCTGTGTACCGGTGGAAAGGGGAGGTCTGCAGCGACGAGGAATTCCTTCTGGTTATGAAAACCCGTTCCTCACTCTTCACTGCCCTCCAGAACCGCATCCTGGAACTCCACAGCTATGAAGTCCCCGAAATCATTGCCGTTCCCCTGACGCAAGGACTTCCCGACTATCTCCATTGGGTTGAGGAAAACACGAGGTCATGAGGGGTAAACGAAGTCCGGTGCCCAAAGGGCGTGATTCTCAAAACATTCCCCTTCTAAGGAGGAATTCAAAACATGCCATGCAGGGTGATGAAACTCTTTTAGCCTTCCAATCGAATGCGCACGGAAGCGGCATGAGCTCCCAGTCCTTCCAGTTCAGCCATTCTGATAATGGCCCGTCCATCCCGTTCGAGGGCCGTTTTGGAATAGGAAATGACACTCGTACGCTTCAGGAAGTTTTCCACTCCAAGAGCTGAAGCGAAGCGGGCCGTTCCTGCGGTTGGCAAAACGTGGTTCGGTCCGGCAAAATAATCTCCCACAGCCTCCGGCGTAGCGTCTCCCAGAAAGACTGCGCCCGCATGCTCGATTTTGCCGAGGTGAGACCAAGGATCTCGAAGTTGGAGTTCCAGATGTTCCGGCGCAATGCGGTTTGAAAGTCGAATGGCGTCCTCCACGTCTTTTACGAGAAAAAGGGCTCCGTAGCGTTCCAGCGCTTCCGTCGCAATATCGCATCGCGGCAACCGCTTCAACTGATCCCTCACTGAATCCGTCACCTTTTCCGCCAGTGCCCTGTCTGTTGAAATCAGCACAGCGCTGGCGAGCGGATCGTGCTCCGCCTGGCTCAGGAGGTCTGCGGCGATATAGTCGGGTCGGGCATGTGCGTCGGCGATCACCAGGATCTCGCTCGGACCTGCCAGCAGGTCGATTCCGACCTCTCCTGAAACCAGTTTCTTTGCAAGAGCCACATAAATGTTTCCCGGTCCCACCACGACATCCACCCGCTGCACCGACGCCGTTCCGTAGGCCAGGGCCGCAATGCCCCAGGCACTGCCCATTTTGTGGATGCGCGTTACCCCTACTTCCTTCGCTGCGACGAGCAGGTAAGGGTTGATGGTTCCATCCTTTCTGGGAGGTGTGGCGAGAGCGAGGTCCTTGACGCCCGCAAGGCGGGCGGGAATACCGTTCATGAGAACAGAGGAAATGAGGGGAGTTTCGCCGCCTTTGCCTCCGGGAATATACAATCCGGCGGCCGAAACGGGGCGCACCATCTGCCCCATGAATGTTCCGTCGGGCTTTGTCATGAAGTGTGAGGGATGCAGCTGCTGCCGGTGAAATGCTTCGATATTGGCGATGGCCGTTCGAAGAATATCCAGGAAGTTTGTGTCCACTTCGTCATAAGCGGCACGGATTTCTTCTTCACGCACCGTAAGCCGGTCCTCTCCCAGACTGGGAGCATCAAACTGGCGGGTGAAGCGGATAACGGCGGCATCGCCCTCACGCTTTACCGTTTCCAGAATTTCGAAAACCCTTTTTTCCAGGGAAGGATCCGCGCCCATTTTACGGGTTGCAATGTGCGCCAGTTTTTCCTCTGCTTCCTGTGAGGGATACGGGATCGCCTTCAACACGCTATTTGTCCTCCATTGCCACTACGAAGGCATCATTAAAGCCGGATTGACGTAAACGTTCCATTTCTCGCCGGGCCAGGACGAGATCTTTATAAACGCCGACCTGTACGCGGTAGTACTGGTCGCCTCCATCGTTGTAGGGATAGACTTGAATTTCCTGGCCCCCCTTGACCATTTTTTCTCTCAGGCGGTAAGCATTGGCCTGTTCACGAAAGGCGCCGATCTGGATCATGAAATTCCCGTACCTCAGGGAAGGCATCGGGTTCACCTTCCAATAGGTGTTCTGCCCCATATGTTCTTCCGCCGCGACCTGAACGGCTTCCACTCGAACCCTGGCGAGGCCTTTTTGAGCCGTGCCCAATTCCTGCGCCGCCCTGCAGGATAGATCGATGATCCGCCCCGCCACAAAAGGACCGCGATCGTTGACGCGGACGATGATGGAACGATTCGTGTCAAGATGAGTCACTTTCACATAGGTTCCTAGAGGAAGTGTCTTGTGGGCGGCGGTCATGGCGTTCATGTCATATGTTTCGCCGCAGGAGGTCGGCTTTCCGTGAAAGTCGCTTCCATACCAGCTGGCGATTCCATCCTCAACATATCCTTCGGCGGAGGGGATGGGATAGTACCAGATGCCTTTGATTTGATACGGCCTCTGAGTGCGAATGGTTGAACCGGGGTAAGGGGCGGGAGGGGCGGGGGGGCGTTCGGCGCAACTCGCCATGAAAAGCATTAAAAACAACCAGATCCAGCCGTGTCTCTTGCAGGGAGTTTCCACAGAGATACCTCGCTCCTGAGAGTTCTTTTCCTGCTCCTTATGTATTGTGACACTGTCACATCGACCACGGAGATACAAAGAAAGACCCTTAAATGAAATCTCCGTGTTCTCCGTCTCTCCGTGGTTCAGATGAAACCTGGCAATGTCAATTTATGTGCCGCATGTAAACATGCCGACCACTGAAGGGGGTGCCATCCGCCTTCTGACCGTGTAAGAACCTATCCAGAAACCACCTGTGGACTTTGCGACACCCCGCGTGGTCCCCCCTCGAGGGGGGAATTAAAGGGGGGTGTCCGCTGCCGAGGTAGGTTTTCGGATAGGCTCTACGCAGATTCGTCTTCCTCCATCTTTGCCAGATCTTCAAAACGGATATCGATTCCGAGGATTCCCACGATTTCCTCGGTTTCACTGGTAATGGGGGCGGACACCGTGATGCAAAGAGCTCCCGTATAACGGGATGTATAAAAATCCGTCACATGGACTTTGCCGTCCTTCATGGGTTCTATGAACCAGGGGCGGTCGGAGAGGTCTTCGCCGACTTTGGCGCTCTCATATTTGGACTTGTCCACGATGTGTGTGATATTGCGCGTGGTTTTGAGACCCTCCCGGTCCGTTATGTATATGTACTGAATGAACGGATTGAGGTCCAGAAGCGTCTGCAGGATAGGTTCCTGGCGAGCCGGATCCATGCTCTTTATGGACTCGTTTTCCACCACTTCCTCCACCAGGTGGGCGGCCAGGGTGTAGGCCTTCTGCTTCAGCCGGTCGAATTCGCTCACGAAGAATTCGGGCAGATACCTGCGGGCCCAGCGTTCGAGCTCCTCCGTGGAGATGGAGGTATTCCGGCCCTGGTCGTATTCGCGCATGACCCGTTTGTAGATCTTCACGATTCCTGGATGCCGTTTGTCCAGGCGCCGCTCGCCTTCCAGGTGAAGCCGGGTGTTGACCCAGTAAGCGACGCTGGCAACCCCCGATTTGTCCGTGATGATGATGCTGATGGGCCTCTTGAGAAGTTTTTGAGTGTCAAAAATATTGTAGATTTCTTCGTGCTTCACAAGACCGTCGGCGTGAATCCCTGCCCGCGTGGCGTTGAACTCCTCGCCCGCAAAAGGATAGTTGGGTGGAATGCGGTAGCCGAGTTCCGACTGGAAGTATTGAGCCATGTCCGAGATGGCTGTGGTGTCGACGCCGTTGGCGGATCCTCTGAGGCCGATGTATTCTATGAGGAGGCCTTCGATGGGAGCGTTGCCCGTGCGTTCACCGAAGCCGAGCAGGGTTCCGTTGGCGCCGGCGCATCCATAGAGCCATGCGGTGGCGGCGTTGATGAGCACCTTATGGAAATCGTTGTGCCCATGCCATTCCAGCAGGCTTCCGGGAACACCGGCATCGTCGATGAAGGTCCTGATGAGCCTGGGCACACTTCGGGGAAGGGCTGCGCCGGGATAGGTGATGCCGAATCCAAGTGTATCGCAGAGCCGGATCTTGATGGGAATTCCGCTTTCTTCCGCCAACCGCATGAGTTCTATGGCGAAGGGGACGCAGAAACCGTAGATATCGGCCCGTGTGATGTCCTCAAAATGGCACCGGGGAGCGATCCCCTTGTCCAACGCCGCCCGTGCAATGTTGAGATACTTTTTCATGGCCGTCTTGCGGTCGAGGTTCAGCTTCAGGAAGATGTGATAGTCGGAAACGGATGTGAGGATTCCCGTTTCCTTGAGACCACAGTCGGCTACGAGTTGGAGATCTTCTTCGACGGCCCGAATCCACCCTGTAATGCCCGGGTACTGGTAGCCCTTGGAAAGGCAGAGTTCCAGGGCTTCGCGGTCCTTTTCGGTGTAGAGAAAAAATTCCGACTGGCGGATGACTCCGTTGGGCCCCGAGAGGCGGTGGAGCAGGTCAAAAATCGCTTCGATCTGTTTGACCGTATAGGGCGGACGCGCCTGCTGACCGTCACGGAAAGTCGTATCCGTGATGAAGATGTCTTCCGCCGGATCAATGGAGAGCAGCATGTGGTCGAAATCGATGTGCGGAACCTCTTCATAGGGGAAGATTTCCCGCATGAGGTTCGGTTCCTGAACATCCACCAGCCTGTACTGCCAGAACTTGGAATGTTCATGCTCTAAAACCCGCTTTTTACTGTTCCACCGAGCCATGGTTCAGCTCCTTTGTTGGCTTTCCACCTTGATGCAAAGTTCCAGAAGCTGTCTGATATCCGCTTCTGAAGGCGCCCCACTCATGAGGCATGTGGCTTTCTGTGTTTTCGGGAACGCGATCACATCCCGAATGGAACTGCTTCCGCTGAGGAGCATGATGAGGCGGTCGATCCCGAAAGCGATTCCACCGTGCGGGGGAGCACCATACTGCAGGGCCTCCAGGAGAAAACCGAATTTTTCCTCGGCCTCCTCTTTGGAAATTCCCAGAACATTGAATATCCGTTCCTGGATGTCCTGCTGATGGATTCGAATACTTCCGCCGCCGATTTCCGTTCCGTTGAGAACCAGGTCGTAGGCGCGACTCCGCACTTTGTCGGGCGCTTCCTCCAGGAGATCCAGGTCCTCCTCCATGGGGGAGGTGAAGGGGTGGTGAACGGAGGTGTACCGCTTTTCTTCATGATCCCATTCCATGAGGGGAAAATGCGTGACCCAGACAAAATGAAATGTCCCGGGATCGACCAGGGCCAGCTGGTTTGCCAAACGCACGCGAAGATTTCCCAAGGCGTCGTGAACGATTTTGCTCTGATCCGCCACAAAGAAAATGATGTCGCCCGTTTCAAGTTTTGCCCGTTCCACCAGCTGCGCTCTGACGTCTTCCTGCAGGAACTTGGCGATGGGGGACTGCCATCCGTCCGGCAGAATCTTGATCCAGGCCATTCCCTGAGCGCCGAAGATTTTTACGAATTCAATCAGGTCGTCCAGATCTTTACGGGAAAGTGTGCTCCCCTGCGGCAGGCGAATGGCCTTGACCATTCCTCCCCGTTCCACGGCCTGCTTGAAAACACGCGCATCGGATGCCGCCATGATGTCCGTGACATTGATCAAATGTAACCCAAATCGGGTGTCGGGTCTATCCGTTCCATAGAAATCCATGGCCTCGGAATAGGGCATGCGTGGAAAGGGGAGGGTCAGCTCCACTCCCAGGAGTTCCCGAAAGAGAAGGGCCATCCAGCCTTCCATGAGCTCATAGATTTTCTCTTCCCGAATGAAAGACATTTCCAAATCGAGCTGAGTGAACTCGGGCTGGCGGTCGGCCCGAAGATCTTCGTCCCGGAAACATTTGACGATCTGGAAGTACCGCTCGAACCCTGCAACCATGAGGAGCTGCTTGAAGATTTGGGGCGATTGGGGGAGAGCGTAGAACTTTCCGCTATTGACGCGGCTCGGAACGAGATAATCGCGGGCCCCTTCGGGAGTGCTTTTCGTGAGCACGGGGGTCTCGACCTCGATGAACCCCTTTTCACTGAAATAATTGCGCGTCACCTGCGCCGCCTTGTGCCTCATGAAGAGATTGCGGTACATCTTGGGGCGGCGCAGATCGAGGTAGCGGTAGCGCAGCCGGATGTTTTCACTGGCGTCGAGATCGTCTTCGATTTGAAAGGGTGGAGTCTTGGAAGCGTTGAGTATTTTCAATTCCGAAGTAATGACTTCGATTTCACCGGTGAAAAGCTTGGGGTTGGTCATCCCTTCCGGACGTCTCCGTACTTTGCCCTTGACGGCGATGACGTATTCACTCCTGAGGACATGCGCATGCTCGTGCGCCATGGCGTCGTACTGCGGATCGAATACGACCTGAGTGATCCCTTCCTTGTCCCGAAGGTCCACAAAAATAAGCCCGCCATGGTCCCGGCGACGCTGCACCCAGCCCATGAGAATAACGGTCCGGTCCACATGTTCCGTACCAAGGCTGTTGCAGTGGTGCGTCTTTTCCCAGTCCCCCAGAGAGTCCAACATCTTTTTGCTTGTCTCGTAATTGTCCTGCATGCCGATCTGCTGTTCTTCCAACTGACTCACTCCCCTCTGCTCAAAATATATGTTCCGACAGGCTGGAGACTCAATGCCGGTCTCATTTCCCGCCGCAAATTCCCTTCAAAACTTCAGCCGCTGTTTCAAGAGGAAGATTCCTCTGACTTTTTTCCATCATGTCCCGCAGCTGTATTTCTCCCCGTGCCAGTTCTTCTTCACCCAGGATCAAAACATGACGGGCGGACAACTTGTCCGCTCGACGCATCTGGCTTTTGAGGCTGCGGCCTTCATAATCCATTTCCGTTTCAAGGCCGGCGTTCCTGAGCTGCTGGGTGAGGAGGAAGGCTCTCTGCCTGGCTGCTTCGCCCAAAGCGGCCACGAAAACCTGGGGGCTGCGCCTTTGCTCTTCGCTTTCCTGCTGAAGGAGCAGTATGAGACGCTCCATTCCAATGGCGAAGCCGATCCCCGGAAGGTCGGGTCCGCCCAGGTCCTTCACCAGGCCGTTGTACCTTCCTCCGCCTCCTACGGCATTCTGGGCTCCCAGGCGGTCTGTGATCACTTCGAACGTGGTCCGCATGTAATAATCCAACCCCCGCACCATTCGCGGGTTGATCACAAAGGGCGTATCGAGGTCTTTCAGATAAGACTTGACGCGTTCGAAATGCTCTGCGCACTCGCTGCAAATGGATTCCAGGAGCATGGGAGCGCCCTCAAGCAGCTCCTTGCAGCGTTCCACCTTGCAGTCGAAGGTCCTGAGAGGGTTCGTGTGCCGCCGCCGCTGACAGTCGGGACAGAGTGCATCGGCATATCTTTCCAGATAGTCCTGCAGCACTTTGCGGTAGGCCTTTCGGCACTCCGGGCAACCCAGTGAATTGATGTGCAACACCACGCCGGTGAGCCCCACCCGCTCCAAAAAGATGCGGAGCATGTACATCACCTCTGCGTCCAGCATGGGGTCGTCGATTCCGAAGGCCTCCACGTCGATTTGATGGAACTGGCGGTAGCGGCCCTTCTGAGGCCTTTCATGGCGGAACATGGGGCCAATGGCGTAGAACTTCTGCATCAAGGGATCGGCGTGCAGTTTGTGTTGGATGAAAGAGCGCACCACGGAAGCGGTCGCTTCGGGACGGAGGGCCAGTTTTTCCCCCTTGCTGTCCTCCAGAACATACATCTCCTTTTCCACGATGTCGGTGCTTTCGCCGATTCCTCTGGAAAAAAGCTCCAACTTTTCGAGGGCTGGGGTACGGATTTCCCGGTATCCGAAGTCCTCGAGCACCTGGCGTGCAATCCGTTCCACTTTCTGCCACCATTCGATCTGGCCCGGCAAAATATCGTTCATGCCTTTAACGGCTTGGATGCTTTCCATGATAGTCCTTGATCAAATCTATTTGAATTGTTTTATCGTAAACGAAACTTTTTAGAAAAGGGTCCATGAAAAGTCAAGAAAAACATCGGACTCGCAGGTGTCCCTTTCTTATCCGCAGATTGGGCAGATTTCCGCAGATGAAAAAAACCTTCTTCAATCAATGTTTCCAATGGATATCCTTCATTTTATCCAAACTACCAATTTGAATAAGGCAATGTTTCTGCTTATATATAAAAAGCTTTGGATTCCCGGGAATGCGGGACAAGACCATAATCTCTTTTTTCCTTAAGAAAAACAATCTCTTCCGGGCGGGAGATATGAAGCGACCAAAACTGGCTTTGTGTAATTTTATCTCTGACGTGAACGAGCTGAGAAGATTTGCATTGGCTCACGGATTCGATGGCGTGGATTGGACTTTCAAAATCGAAGATCTGCCTGAAACTCCCATGGAGGAAACCCGGTTGTTGAAAACCGTTTCGCGTCTGCAACCGCTGGATGTGCGCTACCATTGTGCTTTCGACGGCCTGGACCCGGGAGATGCCGACCCGCAAAGGGCCCGTACCGCTCGGGAAGCTTTCAGGAAGGCGTGCCGTGTCGTTTCCAAAATGAATGGAAAATACATGACCGTGCATCTCGGGTTGGGGCGGACTTCCATGGAGGACCTGCTTTGGGATGAGACGGTGAGAGAACTGGCCGAACTGGTCCGTTACGCCAGGTTTCTTGGAATTCGTCTTTGCCTGGAAAACCTCGCGAGCGGATGGTCGAGCCGTCCGGAACTCTTCGAAAAACTGGTACGAAAGTCCGGGGCCGGTGTAACCCTCGATATCGGTCATGCGAGGGTATGCCGTTCTGTGGAGAGTCAGCATTATGCCTTTGAGGATTTTATCCTGCCTCATGCGGAATGCATTCATAATGCTCATGTCTATCATGAGGAGCGCAAAGATGGGCATGTTCCTCCTGAGAATCTCGAAGATATCGTCGATCGCCTTGAACTTCTGAATGCCTTGCCATGTGACTGGTGGGTCCTGGAGTTGCGTGAAGAGGAGGCCCTTTGCTCGACCCGGAAAGTGGTGGAAGAGTTTTTTCTCAGTGAGCGCCGAGTCCCCTCCCTCGAAAATTCGGGCTGACATGAAAAATATGTCTGTTCTACCTGTACGAGTGGTTGTCCGATGAAATAATGCTTTTGAATTTAGGTATGTTGGCTATCCTGAAGCATATCGGAAAAATTAGTTTGTATTGGTCGAGAGCTGAGAGTATAATGATTTGTGAATTTTAGTTTATAAAGGCTGAGGCCAATCATTCAGAGTAACTATGAACCGTTGCCTGTTTTTTGATGTTTTATTTTCACTGAACGGCGGCGACGAGAGATGAAATTTGATGCCCCGAAAGAAGTGAGGACCTTTAGAAAGGAATAGCCATGGAAGCGATAGAACGTAAGCATCTCCCGGACTCCATTCAGCAATACCTATCGAATTATGACCTGAATCTGTGCCTGACCTGTGGTACCTGCACAAACGGTTGTCCCATTACAGGAGATCCGGGCGCAGAAGGTTTGGATACTCGAAAAGTGCTGCGTATGCTGGCCTTCGGCATGATAGATGAGGTGGTGGATGCCAAATTTCCCTGGCTCTGCACGGGATGCGGCCGCTGCGTGCATGCCTGTCCCATGAACATCGATATCGTGGGTATCATGGCGAAGATGAAAAACCTGAGGCCTCGCGACAAGGTGCCGGGAATCCTGCATAAGGGTGTTGCAAATGTTCTCGAGACCGGAAACAATATGGCCATTCCCCAGGAGGATTATTTCTTCCTCATGGCCGACATGGGTACGGAACTCTCCGAGGAATTGCCGGGTTTCTATGTCCCCATCGATAAGGACAACGCGGACATCCTCTTTTTCCCCAATTCCAAGGAAGTCTTTGCAGACAACGATGACATGATCTGGTGGTGGAAGATCTTCTACGCAGCCAGAGAAAACTGGACCATTCCCTCTACAAATTGGGAAGCTGTGGACTGGGGGCTTTTCACAGGCAATTTTGAAGCGACCAAGATACTGGCCAAGCGAAAAATCGATTTCGTAAAGCAGCACAATATCGCTCGCATGATCATGCCGGATTGCGGTGGTGGTTCCTATGGCTGCCGCAAGGGCATGAAGGCATGTGTGGAGGAAGACCCCAACAACAAGATCAATCACATTTACCTCTATGATTATCTTAAGGAAATCATAGCCAACGGGCGGATCAAGCTCGATAAGAGCGTGTATGCCGGCAAGACTTTCACCTGGCATGACAGCTGTAAACACGGCCGCGAACTGGAACGTGCTTTCGGCTACGGCTATTATGACGAACCGCGTTGGATCATCCAGCAGTGCGTGGATAACTTTGTTGAAATGGAACCGACCCGTAGCCTCAACTACTGCTGCGGAGCGGGCGGTGGAATGTGGCCGGGACCCTATGAAGCAGAGTCCGCCTATCACGGTCGCTTCAAGTATCAGCAGATCAAGAACAGCGGTGCCGATGTTGTCGTCATGGGATGTTCCAATTGTCATGACATGATGAAGAAGCGCCTGCCCAAGTTCTATAAGGATTGTAACTATGAAGTGAAATACATCTGGGAACTGGTGGCGGACTGCCTGGTCATCGACCCGTGGACGGATGAAGAGATCGCCAAAGCCAAAGCGGAAGCCAAGGCTCAATGGGACAGGCTGGGAGTGGAAATCGAGGAGGAAGAAGAGTAGGGATCTTTCGATCTGCTTTCTGAGGTTTCACTCCGGGTGCGATCGGGTATGCTGAAATACGAATGGCTGGATCGATCGTATGGGGCGGCATTTTTTAGCGCCGCCGGATATGTTGGTGGTGTTTTTTGTACGGCTTTGTTCTGCCCTCGCAAGAGGGCAGTTTGAGCAAATGGAAAAAGTTGCGTGCATCTCCCTTTTTAGCTCTGGATGTGGCGCTGGCTCCGTCGCAAATTCTCTCCCCTGCTGGGGAAATGCACGGCTTTTTCCATGAGACGTATTTCAACGGGAAGTCTTACGCTCATCGTCTGCCTCTTTTCCGACTTTCGATCCTTCGCCGATTCTGAATTTCCACCCTTTTCATACCCCCCGCGAAATGTTTCCCTCAGAATCCATCGTCTTGAGAGAGGGCGGAAAGATCGTGCCATCAAAAAAGATGGACACGTCGAGCATCCAGCCACCGTTTTCGATCTTTCAGACCGGGTTTGCATGAAGCGCTGCCAGGTGTGATGGAAAGGGGGAATTGTTTTGATGATCATGAGGGACGTACCCGATTTCTGGCAAACCAAGCCGACGGACAGGTTTGTTCTCAAGTGGATCAAGTGTCATTTGTCGGCAAAAATCACTCCGAGGCTCATACATGTACAGTGGCTCCATCCCTGGATGATCACCCTCGCCTCGGCATGCTTGGGGATGCTGGCTGGAGTGATTTTTGCCGTGGGCTGGGGATGGCTCGCCGGATGCGTTGCGGCATGTGCGCAGGTCCTGGATGGGGTCGATGGCCAGTTGGCACGCCTTACGGATCGACAGAGCAAAGGAGGGGCGTTCTGGGATTCCGTTCTGGACCGGTACGCCGATGGGGCCATGGTGATCGGCCTTGGCATCTATCTTTACCGCCTGCCTTTTCCCATGCCGTCCTGGCTTCTCGTTATTCTTGCAGCGCTGGCCCTTATCGGCAGTAATCTCATCAGTTACTCCACCGCCCGTGGCGATGCGCTCGGCCTGGATCTCGGGCCTCCGACTCTCGCCAGCAAGGGGACACGCGCCAGCGTGACGATCCTTTGTGCCTGGGGGAGCCTCTTCTGGGCGGGATTGCCCATCGTAGCGCTTTTCTACCTGGTTGTGCATCCCAACGCAGTGGTCATCAAACGCCTCATGCGCACCCTTCGCAGCACCCAACCGCTTTGATGCCTTCACGGTTTTCAGCCTATACGAGGGGAAAATGGTCGAACTGGGAGTGATTCACGGCCGGTTTCATGTTCTTCATAACGATCATCTCAAGTATCTTCTTGCCGGAAAAGCCCGGTGCCGGCATCTCGTTGTGGGGATCACCAATCCCGATCCCCTCCTGACACGGGACGATGCCGCTGATCCTCACCGGAGCAGCCCCCAGGCGAATCCGCTGACTTATTTCGAACGTTATTCCATGACCCGGAATGTTTTGATCGAGGCCGGCGTCCACCATCTCGATTTTTCCATAGTCCCTTTCCCCATAAATCTGCCTGAACTGTATCGATACTACGTGCCCATGGACGCCCTTTTCTTTCTGACCATTTACGACGAATGGGGACGCAGAAAGCTGGATCGGTTCCGGAGCATGGGGCTCAGAACAGAAGTGCTGTGGGAGAAAAAACGGGAAGACAAAGGCTTGAGCGCCAGCGATATCCGCAGGAGCATGGCTTTGGGCGAGCCCTGGGAACATCTCGTGCCCCCGGCGACTGCGGCCCTCATGCATCTATGGAATATACCGGAAAGGCTGAGAACTCTTCAATCATTCTAGGGCGTGTACGCAAACTCGCCTTACTCCTATGATGGCCGTCACCCCGGCGAAAGCCGGGGTCCAGAAAGCCTGATAGAATCTGGATTCCGGCTTTCGCCGGAATGACGTAACGCCTATCATTCCAAGGAGCTACTAAGTTTGCGTACAGAGCCTAGCGCCGATATTTCCGAAATCGTATTTCCCCTCAAATCTTTTTTTCCATTACGAGCCTGGCAAAATGTTCAAAGGACCGGTCGTAAGTTTTCTCGGCATCTTTTGAAAAACAGCACCCCGGCAACTCCCGGTTTTTCAAATGGTATCGGATGCAGTCGCAGCACACCCCCTTTCGGGAACATGGGTCGTAACTGCAGGGGCAGTTCTTGAGGTTTTGCTCCTTTTTACATTCCATGAAAACCACTCCTAATGAGCACGGCCCGAGGCCTTTCCTCCCTTGATGATGACCACACTCATCGCGCAGAGAAGTATCAGTTCATAGACCAGTATTGCCGGCCAGTTTCCCAGGAGGGACCAAACGAGACCTCCTCCCACGATTCCGGGAACTCCCGTCAGAATGAACATTCCCAATCTCCATGGCCAGTTCATGATATATCCCCTTGTATGAAATTGATTTCAATCATACCGAACCGTTTTCTTTTCGTTTGCCCAAACGGAAAAATACATCCGTATTCCATATGGATGGATGCTTCGTCGTGGGCTGCCGGACCATGAAAACATACCGATTTCACGGTGCATCTTTTTAGCATAAGGAATTGTCCCGATCAATGAATTAGAGCGTGGCTGCTCCTGAGCGGCCTTGAGTTCTTGCCCTGGGAGAACCGCTGGTGATAGGATGATTTCCGGAACCCTGTTCTTCTGAAATGTCGTTTGGGTTTCGCTTTTGCCGACATCTTTTTTGATCCGTACCGCAGAGGTATGCTTCTTTTGCTTCCGGAAGGTCATTTCCCGGGAGAAAAACGCAGTGGCGCACAAAAAGCAAATGAAATATATACTGCGAACGGCTTGTGCGGCGTGTAAATGGAAATCTTTGAAACTTGAGAGGATTGTCGTTTTATTATGTTGATACTGGGGGTGGAGAGTTCCTGTGATGAAACAGCCGCTGCTGTTGTGGAAGATGGGAAAAAAATTCTTTCCGATGTGATTGCAAGCCAGGTTGCCGTCCACAGCCCGTATGGGGGCGTTGTCCCCGAGCTTGCATCCAGAAAACATGTGGAAGCCATCCTGCCGGTCATTGCTCAGGCATTGGAAGAAGCCCGGGTTGGGGCGGAGGATCTGGATGCCATCGCGGTGACGCAGGGGCCCGGCCTGGTGGGAGCTTTGCTGGTGGGGATTGGCGCCGCCAAAGCAATGGCTTACGCGCTAGGCAAGCCCCTGATTCCTGTGAGCCATCTGGAAGGACACATGCACGCGGCATTCCTGGGGCAGACTTCTCCCCGGGAATCTTTTGTCTGCCTGGTAGTTTCGGGAGGGCACACCGCTCTCTACCGGGTGGACCCCGATGGAAAAAATCATTTCCTGGGGGCCACACGCGACGATGCTGCGGGGGAAGCTTTCGACAAAGTCGCCAAGCTCCTGGGGTTGGGATATCCGGGGGGTATCGAAATAGATCGGCTCGCCGTAAAGGGGAATCCCCATGCCATTGCGTTTCCCAAGGCTTTTATGGAAAAAGATTCCCTGGAATTCAGTTTCAGCGGACTCAAGACGGCTGTTGCCAATTTTGTCCGCCACCACGGTCTTCCCGCCGGTGAAAACGAATCGCCTTCCTATCGCATTGAAGATCTCGTGGCGAGCTTCCAGGAGACGGTCGTGGACGTCCTGGTGACCAAGACGGTGCGGGCTGCGAACCTCACGGGAACAAAAGATGTCGCCGTGGTAGGGGGGGTCGCCGCCAATAGCCGTCTGAGGCAGCGACTGACGGGAGCGGCTTTCGAGCATCAGTTGAATTTACACCTGCCGCCCTTGCGTTTGTGCACAGACAATGCCGTAATGATCGCTGCCGCAGGTTTCACCGTTTGGAAACGCTCCGGCTTCTGCCTCGATCCACTGGAACTAGACGCGGTTTCACGATGGCATGTATAGCCGCTTCGCGGCGAATGGCTGATGGCTGATGGCTGATGGCTGATGGCTGATGGCTGATGGCTGATGGCTGATGGTTGATGGCTGATGGCTGATGGCTGATGGTTGATGGCTCATGGCTGATGGTTGATGGCTCATGGCTGATGGTTGATGGCTCATGGCGAATGGCGAATGGCGAATGGCGAATGGCGAATGGCGAATGGCACGGGGGGATATGACATCATTTGATCAGACGTTTAGATAAATCAGGATACTGCGGTGGGCTTGTTTTTTTCCCCAAGCCCCATGCACGAATACCTTCATCTTTGGTACTGGTCTTCGTAATTACTCAGCCGTTTACCCATACGTTTTCGTAAGAGCGGCATCCTGCCGCGACAAGGTGTGCGGTTGCCGGTTCCTGTCACGGATGGAAACCGTTCATACAAAGAAATGGCCGCGTATTTACAATTTTCGGTACTTAGAGCCTATCCGAAAACCTACCCCGGCAGCGACACCCCCCTTTAATTCCCCCCTCGAGGGGGGACCAAGGGGGGTGTCGCAAAGTCCACAGGTGGTTTCTGGATAGGTACTTAGACTATTTTCCATCAACCATGAACCATGAACCATCAACCATGAACCATGAGCCATCAACCATGAGCCATGAACCATGAGCCATCAACCATCAACCATGAGCCATCAGCTACTTCTATGAATTATCTTACTCCTCAACAGTATTTTCGACTCCAGGGCACGCGGCCGCGAAAGCGCTTCGGGCAGCATTTTCTGTCGCAACTGAAGACGGCCGAACTCATTGTACGGAATGCCGATCTCGAATCTTCGGACGTGGTCGTGGAAGTGGGCCCCGGGCTCGGCGCTCTCACCCAGTTCATTCTCCCCAAAGTTCGCTGCCTTCACCTGGTTGAATTGGACCGGGACCTGGCCCAATACTTGGTGAAGGCGACTCCGCCTTCACCCTGCATCTTTGAAGTGCATCAGCAGGATGTCTTGACCTTCGATTTTCAGTCTCTGGCGCAAACCGAAGGACAAGGGCTCGTGATCCTGGGCAACCTGCCCTACAATATCAGTTCTCCCCTTGTCTTTCATCTGCTGGACTCCCTTTCAGTCATCAAACGGGCGGTCTTCATGGTACAAAAAGAAGTGGGAGAGCGCCTGGCTGCGAAACCGGGAACCAAGGATTACGGCGTCCTTTCTGTGCTCCTCGGGGTCTGCGCCCGGGTGACCCCCCTTTTTACCGTCGGGCCGGGACAGTTTTACCCGCCGCCTCAAGTGGATTCCCTGGTTTTGCGCATAGACTTTTTCCGGGATTCCTTTGAAGAGCCTCCTTCTTTCAAGTTCCTGCGAAACATGGTCAACGCAGCATTCCAGCAGAGGCGAAAGACGCTTCAAAACAGTCTCAAAAGCCTTTTCGGGGGGGATAGGGAACTCCTGGAGCGGGCTTTTGAGGAAATGGGAATCGACCCCAGGAGGCGCCCGGAGACCCTCAGTCCGGAAGAATTTCTGCACCTGGCTAGAATCATGCAAGCGGGGCTGCAGAAAAAAGGGGGAAGGGCCGGTTGAGCTTGCTCAACGGAATCGGATCGATATCCCTTCCGCACCGGCGGGAAAAAAGAGCGGCATCGTGGCGCCGACGCTCAGGAAGAATGAGCCCGAACGTGGTTCAGAAATGCCGTGCAAAGAGGGGAGGGCTGACGGTTTCTTCTCTGGATCAGGTAGAAGGAACGCGGGAGGCGGACCCCTTTCAAAGGCACGGCCACGAGGGAATTCCGTTCGAGATCTTCCGAGACGGCCTTCGCGGAGAGGATGGAGATGCCGATGCGGGCCTTGATGCCCTGGCGGACCGCCTCGGTGCTTCCCATCTCGGCCACCACGGAGAGCCTGGACGGCGCAAAACCGTTTTCTTCCAGGGCGCGGTTCATCACCATTCGCGTTCCGGAGCCTCTTTCCCTGAGAATGAAAGGCTCTTTGGCAATTTCTTCCAGTTCCACGGCTTCTTTCCGGGCAAAGGGATGTTCGGGATAGACCGCGAGGACCAGCTCATCGGAAAAAATTTCTTCAAGAACGATCTTTCGGTCATCCCAACGGGCCCCGATCAAGCCCATCTCCAGCTTCCCGTCCAGGATCCTCTGCACGACCTCGGCGCTGCTCGAAATTTTCAGGGTGATTTGAATCGTCGGGTGCACGTCTTTGAAAGATCCGATGAGCTGGGGAAGAATGTAGGTCCCAGGAATCGTGCTCGCTCCGATGAGTAAATGCCCGGAGAGCTTTCCCTTGTATTTTTCCAGGGCCTGGATGGCTTCGTCCCGAAGCAGGATAATGTCGCGCGCATACCTGTAGAGGATCTTTCCTGCCGGAGTAGGAAGGACCTCTCTACCCAGGCGGTCCACCAGTTTTTCCCCAATGGATTCCTCCAGAGCGCGTATGTGTTCACTCACGGTTGGCTGAGTCAGGCAAACGGCATCTGCCGCTTTAGTGAAACTTTGTAATTCCAATACCTTGCAAAATACTTCCAGGCGGTGAATGTCCATAAGATGGGGCTCCCGGTCTAATTTGACTTTTCTCTTTGAAAGTTTTTTTCCAGTTCTTCCAACGCCAGAGCGTGTTCTTCCCACTGTTCGGTCAGCCGCTGCACCTGCCGCCGGGATTCCTGGTATTCTTTTTGTACTTCTTGAATACGGTTCCCGTCCTGGTAGGTGGAGGGGTCGGCCAAAAGGGCATTGAGATGGTCCAGTTGTTTTTGGGCTTTCTCCAGGGTGTTTTCCACCTTTTCGAGCTGCTCCTGAAGGGGCTTTTTACGACGATGGAGTTCATTTCTCCATTCTGCTTCCTGCCTTTTTCTCTCCTGCGTACTTTTCACGGATGAGGTGGCCGGGGAAATCGTTTCGGCCGAATCCGAAGTACCGGATGAAGCCGTTTCGTTCTCTTCAAGCCGCTTTTTCCAGATATTGTGAAAGTCGTTATAGTTGCCGGGAAAAAGATGGATCTTGCCGGAATCGACCGCCAGAACCTTATTGGTGAGGGCATTGATGAAATGCCGGTCGTGGCTGATAAAACAGATGGTTCCGGGAAATTCCGCAAGAGCCCTCTCCAGAACATCCCGCGAAGGAATGTCCAGATGGTTGGTGGGTTCGTCCAGGAGGAGCACATTGGGCCGCTGAAGAAGAAGTTTGCAGAGTATCAACCGGGCCTTTTCCCCGCCGCTCAAGACCGAGACTCTTTTCAGCACATCTTCTCCTCGAAAAAGAAATGCCCCCAGGAGGCTGCGCAATTGAGACTGGGGCATGTCTCCCGAGACGGAGGATGCTTCCTCCAGGACCGTCCAGTCCGGCTGGAGTTGCTCCCACTGGTACTGGGCGTAGTAGCCCAAGAGAGCCTGGTGTCCCACGATGCGCCGCCCCGCCGTGGGTTCTTCCACGCCCGCGAGCATTTTCAGGAGTGTGCTTTTCCCGGCGCCGTTTTCCCCAATGAAAGCGACGCGATCCCCACGCTCGATGACCAGGTCGATTCCTTCGTAAACAGTATGCTCGCCATAGGATTTGTGGACGTTGGAAAGCTCCAGAACGCGTTTGCCCGATCGGGATGGGGCGGGAAAAGTGAAATGAATGGCCGACTCTTGTTCCGCAGGCAGATCGATACGTTCTATCTTGTCCAACATTTTCAGGCGGCTTTGGGCCTGACGTGCCCCGGATGCCCGGACCCGGTTGCGTTCGACGAAGCGTTCGATCTGCCGGATGCGCTCCTGCTGGTTTCTGTAGGATGCCTGAAGGATCTCCTGCCTCTGGGATTTTTCTTTCAAATAGTCGTCGTAGTTTCCCGTGTACTCGTTGAGTTGCCCTCCCTCCAGCTCAAGGATTCGCTTCACGATGGAATTGAGGAAGGTGCGGTCGTGGGATATGATCATCATGGCCGAGGAGGTGTTTTGGAGGTATTGTTCCAGCCACAGCAGGGAACTGAGATCCAGGTGGTTGGTCGGTTCATCGAGAAGAAGGAGGTCGGGCTCGGCCAGGAGGAGGCGCGCCAGTTCCAGGCGCATCACCCATCCGCCGCTGAGTGCGGAAACGGAAAGCTGTAGCTGGTCTTTCTTGAATCCAAGCCCGGCAAGGATCTTCTGGGCCCGGGCTTCGAGGTCGTAACCTCCCAGGTGTTCCATTTGTTCCAGGATACGGGTCTGCTGCAGCGCCAGGGATTTCATTTTTTCGGAATCCCTCTCTGCTTCCAGCGAGTGTTGAATGGAGTGAAGTTCCGCTCGAAGGGTATGGAGCTCCCCATGGATGTCCATGGCATGGGCGAGAACGGTTTTGCCTTCGAGCGGGGCCCATTGCTGAGGCAGATGGCCCAGGCGAAGGTTCTTGGATTTTATGACGGTCCCGCTGTCCGGTTCCGTTTCTCCCAGGATGATATTGAAAAGAGTGGATTTTCCAGCCCCGTTGTGACCGATGAGACCGATTTTTTCACCCGGATGAATATGAAAAGAGACTTCCTCGAAAAGTTCCTTCTTTCCCAAAAACTTACTTACTTTTTGTACCGTAATCACAAAAATGAATCTCCTTTTATATCGCTTTGCCGCGCCGGATTCTACGGTGTGGCTGCATGCCGGATTGCTTCAGGATACCCTGAGATGTCGATTCATTATAAATGTATATTTTCGTCAAGGCAGGCTGTTTTTCATGGGAACCTGAAAACCCCGACCAAAATCTCCGTCACTGGAGGGATTGTCAACAAAAACGTTTCCGAATGGGCCGAAAAATGCTAAACAGACTGGGGTTTACTGAACGGTAGTTCATTTTGTGTGAAAACATTCTACAGGTCGAACTCAGGAATGAAAAGAGGTCATCAACATTGGATGCGGATAGCCGTTTAAAAGCTGTGATATTCGATTGTGATGGAATTCTGGTGGATACGGAACCCCTTCATTATCAGGCATTTCAGGTGGTCCTGGCTCCTCTCGGCCTGGGCCATGATTACGACCACTACATGGAATACTATATCGGCTTCGATGACCGGGATGCTTTTCGGGAAGCCTTCCGCGAAGCCGGACGCTGCCTCGATGAGGCCACGCTGACACGTCTCATGCGGGCCAAGGCCGAAGCGCTTCTCGAAATTGTTTCAAAGGGCGTTGCGAGTTTTCCCGGCGTCTCCGCCTTGGTCGAAGAACTGGTGAAACATGGCGTCCCCCTGGCTGTGGCTTCCGGGGCACTTCGCCATGAAGTCCTCACCTTCATGGAAGCGTTGGGGCTCAGGGAGGCCTTTCCTTTGATTGTCGCAGCCGACGATGTGAGTCGAAGCAAACCGGACCCAGAGACCTATCTTGTGGCCCTGGAGCGGGTCAGGGAGAAGCTGGGGACCGACTCCCTCGATCCCTCTGCCTGTATAGCCATAGAAGACACACCCGCCGGGATACAATCGGCCAAGGCTGCCGGCATGTATGTGGTAGGAGTGACCAATTCCTTTCCCGCGGATCAGCTGAAGGATGCCGACCAAGTGGTGGAGAGCCTGGACCAGGTCAGTTACGGGAAAATGATTCAATGGCTCGAAAAATAGCCGCTTCAGCTCGACCTGGATTTTAGGCCACTTTAGAGCCTATCCCCAAAACTATCCTTGGCGGCGACCCCCCCTTAGTCCCCCCTCGAGGGGGGACTAAGGGGGGGTGTTCCAAAGTCCATGGGAGGTTTTCGGATAACCTCTTATTTGGTGGATGCGTGTCTGGAATATTAAAGGACTGCCGTAAATCTTCTGGATTGCCGACAAAATGATGCGAAAAGAAAAATTGTGGCTTTTTGTTGCCTTCTCGCTCGTCCTGCTCTGTGCCGCTTACGTGGAAGGGGGGCAGGCTTCCACTGATTTGCCTATGGAAGCCTTTTCAGACATGCGGGATGTTCCCATGGATGGGCGGGATGTTTCGTCCCTCCCCGGCCATGAGGATTCGGGTGTTCAGGAGCAGTCTTATCTCCCACGGGAGCGGACCGGCCGGCTTCCCAAAGAGCTGCCGAATCATCCCCTGACGCTGAGAGAAACCATCGATTATGGCCTGGCTCACAACCGCATCCTCATGTCGGCCCGACAGGATGTTTCAGCAGCGGGTTCACAGGTCCGGCAGGCCAAGGCGGATTTTTATCCCAAATTGGACAGCAGCTACAGTGTTACGCATATGAATGAACAACCTTTTGTTATCATTCAAAACAATGAGATTCCCACCAGTAATACCACCCTCAATCGCTGGGAAATCGATCTCAGTCAGCCGCTCTTTACCGGTTTTGCACTGACCTCGCAGCTCAATATTTCCAAGCTCGATCAGGAAGTGGCGGGGTACCGGCTGGAAGAAACGCGCCTCAATGTGATCCGGGATATCCAGCGGGCATTTTTTCAGGTGCTGCTGGGAGAAAAACTCGTTCAGGTGGCGAAGGATAACGTCAAGAGCCTGGAAGTCCACAGAAAGAATGCAGAGGCCCAATTTCAACAGGGGCTCACGGCGGAAAACGATGTGCTCAAGGCCGACGTGGCTCTGGCCCAGGCGCAACAGCAGGAAAGAGCGACCCTGAAGCAACTGGTGATCGTTCGATCCCGCTTGAATCAACTGCTGGATCTCGATTTGGAAACCCCGCTGGTTGTCGAAGAGGGGGATATCCGCCCGAGACCGGCTCCGGAGCTTTCAGAGCTCTTTGTTTCCGCGGAAAAACAGCGTCCGGAATATCTCGCCCTGGAGAAGGCCATTGAGCAGACAGACGAAAACGTGAAGGTGGTCAGAAGCCGCTATTATCCCCAGGTTTCCGCTTTTGCCCAGTACTACCGTGAAGGGAAAGATTTTCTTGCGGAAACGAATGACTTCACCAACAGCGAGAACGCCATGGTGGGGCTGAAGGTGGACTGGAATTGGTTTGAAGGGGGCAAAACCCGCGCGGCCATTCAGGAACTGGGCTACCGTCGAAAATCCCTGGAAGAGAAGAGGCGGGACCTTTTGCAGCAGATTCGAATCCAGGTGGAAGATGCATACGAACAGCTTCGTGTGGCCGGAGCCAATATTGAAACCGCCAGGACGGCCCTTTCGCAGGCACAGGAAAATGAGCGCATGACAACCCTGCAGTACAAGGAACAGCTCGTCATTTTCCTGGAAGTACTCAACGCACAGGTTTTCGTGGCCCAATCGCGTGCGGACTACTTCCAGGCGCTCTATGGGTATCAACTGGCCTGGGCGGACCTGGAACGAGCCGTTGGAAATTCTGTGATACCGAAGGAGTAGTGTTGGGCGGCTCGTGGCTCATGGTAAGTGGTTTGGTACTCAAGATCGTCATTGGGCGGCCATTTGCGAACATAAAGAAGGTTAAATGTCATGGAAGAGCAGGGTAAGGCGGCTTTGGAACTACCCAATCAGAAGAACAGTCGGATCCAGACCCATCATTTGCGGTGGTTTCTTCTCGTCACCGCAGGGATCGTGCTCCTCGGGGCGGTCTATTGGTGGTTTTTCCTGCGCAATCGCGTGACGACGGACAATGCTTATGTCAAGGCGGATAGCGCACAGATCAGCGCGCGTGTGCCGGGAACGATCATCAATATCCATGTAGAAAACGATGATTTTGTGGAAAAAGGGATGGTTCTTGTGGAACTGGACCCAAGAGACTATCAGCTTGCCCTGGAAAAGGCCGAAGCCACACTCGCTCAGGCCGAAGCCGATGTTCGGGCCGCCGAGCTGTCCGTCCCCCTGACCGATACTCAGACACAGTCGGGAGTTGATGCCGGCAAGGCTTCCCTTCAGGCGGCGCGGGACAACGAGAGAGAGGCGCGCCATCGTCTGGGCGAACTGGAAAGCAAACGGTCGGCTTCCGCTGCAGACCTAGCCCAGGCGGAAAGAGACTTCAACCGTTTTCATGAGCTCTACCGGCAGGGAGCCGGGACGGAGCGCCAAAGGGAGCAGGCATCCACGACTCTCAAAAAAGCGCAGGCTGAGGTGAACGCCATAGATGCCCAGATTGCAGCCGTCAAGGCCTCTCTGGCTGCCATAGCCCAGGAAATCCTCCGGTCTGAAGCGCAACTGCAGTCTGTGAGGAGCCAGCGAAAGGACGTCGATATCAAGCGGTATAAACTGGAATCACTGAGGGCGCAGCGTGACAGGTGTAAAGCGGAACTGGAGGCGGCCAGGCTCGACCTTTCTTACTGCACCATAAAGGCCCCCATTCAGGGGTATGTGGCTCAAAAGAATATCCAGGTGGGCAACCGTGTGCAGCCGGGGCAGCCGCTCATGGCCGTAGTGCCCCTGCAGGAACTCTATGTGGAAGCCAATTTCAAGGAAACGGAACTGACGCATGTGCGGATCGGGCAGCCGGTGACCCTTCACGCCGACATCTATCCCGGCTATACCTATCACGGCAAAGTGGCTGGCATTCGAGCGGGTACGGGGGCAGCCTTTTCGTTGCTTCCCGCGGAAAATGCCACCGGCAATTGGATCAAGGTCGTTCAGCGTGTCCCCGTCAAGATTTTTCTCGATAATCCTCCTCCCCCGGATCGCCCTCTCAGATTGGGATTGTCCCTGGAAGTCGCCATCGATACCACCGACCGGAGCGGACAGAGCCTGAGGATGGCGGCCTCGGACCGTTTGCAGACAAAATCCGACGAGAGTACAAAGTGACGGGTCCCGGGGGGGGAACTGCGCAGCATCCCGCCACGAGTCGCTCGCCATCGACCACTCGCCATGAGCCATCAACCATGAGCTATCAACCATAAGCCACTCGCCATGAGCCAAAAAATACCCAGCATAAGCAAGTGGGTCATCGCCCTGACGGTCATGCTTCCCACTTTTATCGAGGTCATGGACACGAGTGTCGTCAACGTTTCCCTGCCTCACATTCAGGGAAGCCTCAATGCCGGTCTGGACGAAGTGACCTGGGTTTTGACGTCCTATCTCGTTTCCAATGCCGTCATCATTCCCATCACCGGCTGGCTTTCCAGTGTTTTCGGAAGGAAACGCTACCTGCTTTTTTCCTTGACCCTCTTTACCATCAGTTCCATCATGTGCGGGGCCGCGCCATCCCTTGAAGTGCTCATCATCTTTAGAATCCTGCAGGGGCTGGGGGGAGGGGGGTTGCAGCCCCTATCCCAGGCGATTCTTCTTGAATCCTTCCCCCCCGCGGAGCATGGAATTGCCATGGCGGTATTCGGCATGGGTGTTGTGCTGGCCCCCATTCTGGGTCCTGTCGTCGGCGGCTGGATCACGGACAGCTGGAGCTGGCGGTGGGTGTTTTATATCAATCTTCCCATAGGAATACTCGCTGCGGTCCTGGCACTGTTTTTTATCCATGATCCCGAGTATATCCGTCGGCGCCATCTCAAAATCGACACATGGGGGCTGTTCCTCCTGACCGTGGGGCTCGGAGCCCTCCAGATCGTCCTGGACAAGGGGGAACGGGAAGACTGGTTCCATTCCAATTTTATAGTGATTCTCACATGCATCGCCGTTATTTCGCTGGTGCTTTTCGTTTTGGTGGAATTGCGTGTGAAACATCCCGTGGTCAATCTGAGGGTCTTTCGAAACCGGAGCTTTGCCACGGGCACACTCATCATGTTTGCAGGTTTTTTCTGCCTTTTCGGGAGCATCGTTCTCATTCCCCTCTATCTGCAAAATCTTATGGGCTACACGGCGTACTGGGCCGGGTTGGTCCTTGGCCCCGGAGGGCTGGGAAGTTTCTTCATGATGGCGGTGGCTGGAGTTCTCATGAAGAAGGGGTTCAATCCCAGAAACCTTTTGGCGATCGGGCTGGCGATCATGGCCTACTCCCTGTGGCTCATGTCCCATTTTAACTTGGAAACCGGCTTTTATGCGGTATCCTATCCCCGGCTGATCCAGGGAATCGGTATGGGACTCTTTTTCGTGCCCCTTTCGGCAGCGACTTACGTGAATATTCCGCGGGAGGAAACAGGGAATGCCTCCGGAGTTTTCAACCTGCTCCGGAACCTGGGGGGAAGCTTCGGAGTGGCATTCAGCAGCACGGTTCTCGCCCAAAGGGCGCAGGTCCATCAGACCTTCCTGGCGGAGCATGTGACCCCTTACAACCCGGTTTTTCAAATGCACTCGGAAAAGATTCAACAGTGGCTCGAGAGCAGCTATCCTGCCGCGGCCAACCAGACGGGGGTGCTCTCGGTCGTTTATCGAGAAGTTTTGAGGCAGGCCAGCATGCTCGCCTTCAACGATACTTTTTGGCTCCTGGCCATCATCACGGCGGTTCTTGTCTTTTTTACGCCCATCTTCAAGAGGCCCAAAAGAGCCGCCTTGCCCATGGAGGGAGTGCATTGATATGTTATCGAGACCCTGCCCCTCTTGTTCTCGAACCCTCGTTGCAGGATTCCCCCCTCATGCCCTGGCGGATCACACTCGCCACTCGCCACTCGCCACTCGCCATGAGCCATGAACCATGAGCCATGAACCATGAGCCATGAACCATGAGCCATGAACCATGAGCCATGAACCATGAGCCATGAACCATGAACCATGAGCCATGAACCATGAGCTATGAGCCACTCGCCATGAACCATTCCACAGGAGCTTCCGCCATGCTGAAAATTCCCATGAATGAAATCGCATCCCGTATTGTGGCGCTTCAGTTTTTGCTTGTCAAAAATGGAGTGGATGCAGCCATCATTCGTCAAAATGCTGACCTTTATTACTTTACGGGTACGGTGCAGGATGGGCATCTGGTGGTCCCCGCTTCCGGGCAGCCGGTTTTTCTGGTGAAACGGGACGTTGTACGGGCCGAAGAACAGTCGCCGCTCCGTCCGGTTGTGCCGCTCAAGAGCCTGAAAGATCTCGCCCCCGCAGTTTTTGACGCCTGCGGCGGTGCATCCCCCGGAAAAATCGGCCTGGAACTTGACGTTCTGCCCGCCAACATATTTTTCTATTACGATGAAAAGATTTTTCCCAGGCAGCAGGTGGTGGATGTCAGCGGATGGATCCGGCAGGTGCGTATGATCAAATCCCCCTGGGAGATCGAAATGATGCGAAAGGCGGAGGCTATCTCCCGCCAGGTTGCCGATGCGGTGCCGGGTCTTCTGCGGGAGGGAATGACCGAGCTCGAGTTGAGCATAGAACTGGAAAGCGTGGCGCGCAGGGCGGGGCACCTTGGAATGCTCCGTTTCAGGGCATTCAACATGGAGATGTATTTCGGGCATATCCTTTCGGGTGCCGAAGCTGCCGTTTCCTCCTATATCGATGCCCCGACGGGGGGGGAAGGTCCGAGCCCTGCTTTTGGACAGGGATCTTCCGAAAAGAAAATCCGGGCGGGAGAGATCGTGAGTGTGGATATCATGGTAAATTATCACGGGTACCTCAACGACCAGACGCGCAATTATTGCATCGGCCCGCCTCCCCCGGAACTTCGGGATGCGTATGGATTTGTGCGGGAAATTCATGGCCGTTTCAAGAAACTGGCCCGCCCCGGGACCGTCACCGGGGAGCTTTACGAAGAGGTTTGGCAATGGGTCAAAGAAACCAGGTGGGCGGATTTCTTTATGGGATCTGGAGATACACGGGTTTCTTTCATCGGCCACGGCCTGGGGTTGGAAGTCGACGAGTTCCCCTTCATCGCGCAGGGACACAAAGTGGTTCTGCAGGAGGGGATGACCCTGGCCTTTGAACCCAAGTTCATCATTCCGGGGGTAGGGATCACCGGGCTTGAAAACACGTACCTTGTTACGGCCATGGGATTGGAATCATTGAATACTGCGGGTGAAGAGCTGATGATTCTCTGAGCGATGTAAAAGCCTTTCTCTCTTTCCCTTCACCGCGGAAGCACGGAGAGCACGGAGTAAATCTGTTTACCGGATTCCTCTGTGTTCTCCGTGCTTCCGCGGTGAATTGAGAAAAGCGTTCAGGAAACCGGAATCATTGCGGCGGAGGCTGATATCCCACCCCGAAGATTCCTCCACCGATATTCAGGCGCAGCCCGTAAAGCAAGGCGTCAACCTTGCTGGTTTCCACAAAAATGACATCGCGGTCCTTCACTTCCAGGTTTTCCTTCGTGTCCTGGCGCAGATCCTTGATGCTCAATTGCACCACTTCGCGGTTGCCGTTTTCATTCGAACGGACCAGTTTGATATTGCCCTCATCCGCTGTGGTGGAGAAGCCGCCCGCCGCGGCTATGGCTTCGGGAAGGGACATTGCCGTCTTGATGGGATAGTTGCCCGGCTTTCTCACCGCGCCGTCGACGTAAACCATTCCCGCTTCGGGAACATAGACCACATCCCCGCCTTTTATTTCAAGATTCATTTCCGACTGGCCGTTTTTGATGAGCGCATCCAGATCAACCATGTAGGTTATCGGCTGAGGTGAATTCTCCTCGGTCCGTCGCACCTGCACGGTACGCCCGGCTTTGTCGGAAAGTCCCTCACCCATGGCGAGTACGTCAAGAAGGTGTTGACGTGTCAAATAACTGTACGTACCCGGTTTGTTGAGCGCCCCCAGGAGAGTGATCTTTCCCGAGACCTGTTCCTTGACAAAAACGCTCACATGAGGGTTTTGAAGGTATTTCCGCCGGTAGAGATCCTCTATTTTCTGCTCCGCTTCCCGGCTTGTGAGCCCTTTCAATTCTACGGGGCCGATGAGTGGCAGCGTCACGAATCCTCGAGCGCCGACACGCGTTTCCGTCTTCAGTTCCTGGGCTTCGAAAACATCGATCTGAATCAGGTCGCCTTCCCCGAGGAGATAGTCCTTAGGCTGCGGTGCGGCACTCACCGACGCGAAGAGCTTCGTATTGATTTCCCTGATTTCCTGCTGACTTCCACTTTCTTTTGCGATGACCTCATCGAGCGTTGCGGTCGGTTTCGGGCCGCTGCCGCCACTGGCGCACCCGGCAATCAGTAGGGCGATGCCGGCCCAGATGCATTGAAGAAAAAGGCTTCGGGCAGTCTTGGAGTGTTTGATCCGGATGTCCATGGGGTGTGTTTTACCTCTTGAAAAATGGGAAGGCGGTGCCCTTCCGGAAGGGGCAAGGACTCCGCCTGTGTTGCGTCCGATAAAAACCGGACTTTAACACATTTCTTTTGAAACTGATAGAGCGCGGCAGAAGTCATCACCCTGCTTCGAACTTCTTGGAGTTCCCCTTTGGAGGGGAATTCAAGGGGGATGTGTATTTGCATGTATCCCCTTGTCCCCCTCGAGAGGGAATCGAATCGTTCAAAGGGGCGAAAACTTTTGCCGACCTGTGCTAGTTGGGACTGACAGGCGTTTTGTCGTCATCGCTACCGGATGTCGCTGCAAAGCCGGCACCGGTGCCGACTAATGCAAGGCCAACGCCGCCTGCAACCATAGCCGAGGAGGAGAGAGTACCCATACCGGTTCCCGAAGTCAAGGCCGGCTTGCCTGCCGTCTCTGTTCCCTTCGTGGTTGTAGTGCCGCCCATCCGCGCTTGAGCCAGAACAATGGAATGTCCGGGCTCGATCAGCTGCGTCCCATCACTGCTGACCACCTGGAGAGCGCCTTCCTGAACGGAAAGTTCGGTTCCGTCCTTCGTTACTGTAATGAAACCTCTCACCAAACCATTGCCGCCGGCGGGAACGATCGCCCGTTCAGCTCGAATGAGGTCATGAGGGGTATGGAAGGAAACGGGTTTTGCTTCAGAACGCATCGCAAAATCCACACGGCCGCTTTTCACCGTCAGATCGTAGCGGCTTTCAGCTTCTGTGAGGGCAAAAACCGCTTCGTCCTGAGCTACCAGTTGAAGGCTTTGGGATTGGATGATGCACTTGCCGTTCACGGCCATGGTAAGGCCTTGAGGCATGGGCATTTCAGATTTGAAGCGATTGACCTCCTTGCCGTTTTCCAGGACGCTCACCGTACCCGCAGGAATAAGCCGGGCAGGACTTGCGGCCAGAGCCAGCATGGGTTGTGCTACAAACAAAGCTGCCAAACCCACTACGCACATTTTGCAGATCCTCTTCATTCTTCGAAAACACCTCCTTTCTTTTTGGGATTTAAATCCACTTGAAGCTTCACGATACCTGACAGGATGCCCCTTTCGGCAATCTGCCAGGCCTCACCATAAAAAAACCTTCGGCATGTCAAATCACCAAGGCTTTGTGAGCGACACTGAACAGGGTGTGACCGGGAATCCATGTGTTTGCTTCTGAGTATCTTATGAATCCATTGAGAAAATGTATATACAAAAAATATGCCCGCAGGCTGCGCCGGGGGGGGCATGACAGCCATTCTCATTTTGAAAAACCTGCACCCTGCTGGAAAGCGTTTACAAATTTCTCATTCAGATGATACTCTCTCTGGATTGGAATTTGCAAACAACGTTTCCGAATTATACTGTGAACGATTGAAACCTTGACTTCTGTAAGCTTTGTAGGAGCGCCTTCCATGTGCGATTTTTTGGAGAGCAGGCTATTCTTGTCGCGGCTGGAAGCCGCTCTTACAAGATCATCAAGAAGTCAGGATCTCATCCGCGCGGAGTATAGCAGGTCCGTTGATTTTTTTTACCTCTAAATGTATGAATGCCTTCTAAAAGGCTTTGAGAAAATTTAAAGAGTAGAGATGGAGTAGCAGATGCAGCCTCAAATTGAGCCCCCCCCTGTCAATGAGTTCCCTGTTCCGGTGTCGGGATCTCAGCTTCCCTCCACCGAACTGCGCGAAGTAGCGCCCGACTACGACGATTCTGCCGATTTGCGCGATTACCTGGAAGTCATGCTGCGTCACAAGTGGCTCATATTGACGGTACTTTTGGCGGTTTTCGTGACCACCCTGGTGGTCAGCCTCAGCATGAAGCCGGTTTTCAAAGCCGGCGGCCGTCTTGAACTGAGCTTGCAGGGGCCGAGAGTGACAAAATTCGAGGATGTTGTAGCCAACCAGATGCAGACGAGAGAATTCATGCAGACGCAGGTGAAGCTCCTGCAAAGCGAATCCCTTGCGCGCCGGGTGGTGGAGAAGCTCAAACTGGATGAAAACCCCGCTTTCAATCCCGCGGCCGGAAAAAACGGCCAGGAAGAAAGCATCGTCAGGAAGTGGAAGAAAACCGTCAAATCCTGGCTTCCCTTCAAGAGCGAAAAAGAACTGGACCCGGAACTCGCCCGCCTGCAGACGGAAAATATGGTGGAACAGCAGTTTGCGGCAAATCTGAAGGTAACGCCGGAACGGGACACCACGATCGTTTCCCTGGATTTCAGTTGCACGGATGCCGCTCTTGCCCGCGATATCGTCAACGCTCATATACAGGAATTCATCTCG